>LADM01000069.1 GCA_000961645.1 Gammaproteobacteria bacterium BRH_c0
CGGCAAGAAGGAGAGCATCGCCGAGGTGGCGCCGAAAGCACAGGACTTTACCAATCGGAAAGGGTACAAGAATCACCCTCTGAGTGAAGTGGAAAAGAACAAGAACCGCAATAAATCCAAAGTGCGCGCCAGGGTGGAACACCCCTTTGGTATCATGAAGCGTCGCTTCGGCTTCATCAAAGTGCGCTACCGCGGATTGACGAAGAATGCTCACCACCTGTTTGTCTCCTGCGCTTTGGTCAACCTGGTGATGGCCGGGAAAGTGCTTCTCAAGAAAGCGTTGACAGGGGGCTTGCAGGCAAGTTGCGTCTGAAATACGCCAATAGCGGGGGATAGCCCGCTCGAAAGAGCGAGTTCCGACCAAAATTGACGTAAAAATGATCTCGTCATCGTTTACGACCTGATTTTTCAAACATCAGCGCGGAAAATTCAGTCATTATTCAGAGGTTCCCTAAATAATAACGAGGCACACATTTCATGCTCGATTACCTGATCCGGGGCGCCACCATTGTCGACGGCCTTGGCGCCACACCATTCAGCGGCGACGTTGGCATCTGCGACGGGATTATCGTCGCCATCGACTCCAGCATCAGTACTGCAGCAAAAGAAACCGTAGACGCCGCAGGCTGCATCGTCACCCCCGGCTGGATCGATATTCACACCCACTACGACGGCCAGGCCACCTGGGACGATGTGCTCGACCCATCCGCCAGCCACGGTGTGACCTCCCTGGTGATGGGCAATTGCGGCGTAGGGTTTGCGCCGGTGCACCGCGGCGAAGAAAAAGACCTGATCGAGCTGATGGAAGGCGTTGAAGACATTCCCGGCACCGCCCTGTACGAGGGCATGCCCTGGGGCGCCTGGGAAACCTTCCCCCAATATCTGGATTACCTCGACAAGCGCCACTACGCCCTCGATATCGGCGCCATGATTGCCCATGGCCCGGTGCGGGCCTACGCCATGGGCGAGCGCGGGCGCAACAACCAGGCGCCCACGGCCAGCGACCTGGCCGCCATGGGCAACATCGTGGAAGAGGCCATTGAAGCGGGCGCATTGGGGTTTTCCACCTCCCGCACGCTGTTTCACCAGTCGCTGTCGGGGCAGCCGGTGCCCGGCACTTTTGCCGATGAAGTGGAATTGCGCACGATTCTGGCAGCCATGGCCCGCGCCGGTTCAGGCGTTTTTGAATCGGTGCCCGGCGAAGCGGTGGCGGACCTGATCGTGGATGACAGCATTCCCACCCTGGAGGCCGAAATCGACATGATGGGCAAGCTGTCCCGCGAGTCGGGCGTGCCCATCACCTGGTCGTTTATTCAGGATCACAGCCGGCCCGACAAGTGGCAGCGCATGCTGGAGCGGGTGGGTAGCCTGAACGAGAATGGTGCCAGGCTCCATCCCCAGGTGGCATCCAAACCCACCTCAACCCTGATCAGCCTGCAAACCTACCACCCGTTTATGCGGCGCAAAACGTACCTGTCACTCCGGCATTTGCCACACGCCGAGCGCATCGCTGCCCTGCAAAAGCCAGAGGTGAAAGCCGCCATTCTTGCCGACGACGATATCCCCCATGAATCCCCAGGCTCCATGGAAAACTTCTTCCAGCTGGCTCCCATGGATTACGCCATGACCTTCAATGCCTACGACCTCGATACCGAGCCGCAGCGCGACAACGCCTTTGATCGCCTCGCGGCACGGGCGGGAATCAGCGCCGAGGAATATCTCTACGATTTTCTGCTGACAGATAACGGCAAAGCCTTTGCGGCACGGGTTTTCGTCAATATGGCGGACCACAGCTACAGCGCCATGGCGCAGATGTTCAGCAATCCCCACACGGTGATCGGCACCCACGATGCGGGCGCCCATGTCACCCTGATTTGCGATGGCGTGGCGCCCACCTACCAGCTGACCCACTGGGCGCGGGATCGCGATCCAGGCCGAGGCCCGCGCCACGATCTCGCCCAGGTGGTGGCCAAGCAGACCGCCAACAATGCGCGGCTGTACGGACTGCATGATCGCGGCACGCTCGAAATTGGCAAGCGGGCGGATATCAATGTGATCGATCTGACCAAACTTTCACTCGGGCCACTGGAGGTAAAAAGCGACCTGCCTGCGGGTGGCAATCGCCTGCTGCGCAGCGCCAGCGGCTATGTGGCCACCTTTGTGAACGGCTGCATGACACGCCGCAATGATGAGGATACCGGCGCCCGTCCCGGACGACTGATTCGCGCTGCAAAAATGTCGACCAGGATTTGTTGACGTACCGATAACAAGATCACGAGGACATAAACATGAGCCAACAACGCACTCGCGCTGAGGCCGGTTCAGCCCTGTTCGACCATGTCTGCGGCAATACCACCCAGCAGACGGCATCTGTTTTGAGCATTCCAGCCGAAGAGTTTGTCGATGAAGGCCGCTGGAAACTCGAGATTGAGCGCATTTTTAAAAAACTCCCGTTGATACTCGCCTGGTCTGCCGAGTTATCCGCTCCTGGCGCTTACAAAACCCTGGAGATCATGGGGCTGCCGCTGCTTATTTCCCGTGGCGCGGATGGGCTGGTCAGGGTCTTTCTCAACAGTTGCACCCATCGCGGCGCTCAGCTGACAGGGCAGGAGCGTGGCAACTGCAACAGGTTTACCTGTCCCTATCATGGCTGGACATACGCCACTGACGGCCGCTTGATCGGTGTTGCCGACAAAGCAGGATTCGGGGAATTCAATCACCAGGAACGCGGCCTGCGCAGCTTGCCCTGTGTTGAACGGGCAGGACTTGTTTTCGCCGTACTGACGCCGGATGCACCCCTCAATGTGGAAGAGTTTTATGGCGGCATGTTGACGGAGATAGAAAGTTTTAACTTGCAGGACTGGAGCTGGTGCGGCTCGCGGGAATTGCCCGGCCCGAACTGGAAGATCGCCTTTGACGGCTACATCGAAAACTATCATTTCGCCACCACCCATCGCACAACTCTCGCGCCCTATTTTATTTCGGGGGTCATGACCTTCGACACTTTTGGACCCCATGTCCGAGTTGGCGCTCCCTCCGCCTCAATCCTGGCGAGCATGGGGTCGGCGCCCCGCGAGGAGTGGCAAAATTACGAAAACAACGGCTACGAATTTGTCCGGTCAATTTTCCCCAATGTGACTATTTCGGTGCTGCCCGAGCACGTCCATCTCACCCAGATATTTCCCGGCAATACGCCAGGGGAAAGTATTACCCTGCTGAGTTTTCTGCGCCAACGCCCGCCTCAGGATGAGGAGGAACACCGGCGTATGACAGAAATCATGGACGTCACCCTGAATATCCTGCGCACCGAAGATTACCCCACCAACTTTGGTGTTCAGAAAAGTTTGCAATCAGGTTTGCTCGACTCCGTTATATTTGGCCGCAACGAAGCAGCCAATCAATTCTTCCATCGATGCACAGAGTATTATTTGCAGGAGCAGCCGGAGGGGCCATTGCCGGTTTTGTAGGGAAAGTCGACGTCAGCGCTGCGCTGGTTTTCAGGCGCCGAGATTTTCAAGTTCAACCGGACTTTCATCCAGTAACGCACCGGACTGTCTGCCCATGGCCTGGAGCCTGCGCGGGAAAGGGTTGTCCTCCAGCAGGAAGATAAATTCTTCGACCGACACCGGTTCGCTAAACAGGTAGCCCTGGATGATTTCAACCTCCTTGCTGCGCAGAAAATTCAGCTGTGCAACGCTGTCCACGCCTTCCGCCACCATGCGCAGGTTGAGGCTGCGGCCCATGGCGATAATCGCGGCCACCAGGCTCGAGTGGTTGCCCTCTTCGCCCTTGTCCAGCTCGATAATAAAGCTGCGATCAATCTTCAGTTCATCAAGGGGAAAACGGCACAGGTAGCTGAGTGACGAAAAGCCGGTGCCAAAATCATCCACCGAGAGACTCACACCCAGGGCCTTCAGATCAAACAGGGACTGAATGGAGGCCTCTGCATTGCTCATGATCACACTCTCAGTCAGTTCCAGTTCGAGAAAGGAGGGATCAAACCCGGTTTCTTTCAGCACCGTCTCTACCAGATTGGCAAAGGCGCCGCTGAACTGCAGGGAGGAGACATTGACGGATATTTTTGGCAGTTTAAGGCCCATATCAAGCATCTCCCGGCCCTGGCGGCAGGCTTCATAGAGAATCCAGGAGCCCAGCTCGACAATCAGGCCCATCTCTTCTGCCAGGGGAATGAATTCACCGGGAGAAATCAGGCCGCGCTCGGGGTGATTCCAGCGCACCAGGGCCTCAGCACCAACGATTTCGCCACTGATGATGCTGACCTGGGGCTGGTAGTAGAGCACGATTTCTTCACGCTCCAGGGCCTTGCGCAGATCGGTTTCCATTTTCAGACGGCTGACACCCGCTGTTTTCATTGTGCTGGAGTAGAACATGTAATTGTTGCGGCCAGCGTTTTTGGCGTGATACATGGAGGTATCGGCCATTTTCAGCAGACCTTCAACGGTGTCCGCATCCTCCGGGACGATGGCAATACCGATGCTGGGGGTAACCACCAGCTCATGGCCGTCAACCACAAAGGTTTGCTGCATCGCATCGAGAATGCGACTGGCGACCTGGCTGGCGTTGTCGCGGCTTTCGATATTGTTGAGGAGCACCGTAAATTCGTCGCCACCGAGCCGGCAAATGGCCGGATTGCTGCGGGCATTGGCATCGGTGAAGGTGGCCAACAGATCGCTGTTGCGCAGGCAATGGGACAGGCGGTCAGCCACTTCCTTCAGCAATTTGTCCCCCACCCCATGACCGAGTGAATCATTGATGCGCTTGAAATTATCGAGATCGATAAACAGCAGCGCCATGAGCTGCTCTTCCCGCACCGCCATGCGGATCAGCAGTGCCAGCTGCTCGATAAACAACTGGCGGTTGGGCAGCAGGGTGAGACCATCGTAGTAGGCAAGCTGACGCAGGCGGCTCTCGGCCCTGGTTACCTGACTGATGGCCTTGTTGAGTTCTTCATTGCGCTTCCACAGTTGTTCGGTGCGCTCCGCCACCTTGAGGGATAGCAGCTTGTTATCCACATCGATCTTGGAGCGGTGGGTATTGAGCTCATCGAGGATAATGTTGAGCATGGTGGAGAGCTGACGCACTTCGCCGGAGCCCTTTACCCGGAATGACCTGTCGAGCTTGCCTGCGGATACTTCACTCGCCACCCGGGCAAGTTGGGTCAGGGGTGAGGTCATAAACCAGGTAATGATCAATGTCAGGGTGCTGAAAAACAGCAGAAACACCAGCAGGTTGTAACCGATTTCCTTGCCATAGGGCATCAGTGAGTTCCTGAGTTCATCGAGGTCAACACCGAGGTGAATGTAACCCGACAGCACCTGGCTGCCGACCTGGCCCAGTTCATTGAAAGCGAGGTCGTAGTTTTTCGACTGCCTGGCAACCTTGCTGGAATTGACAAGGGCAAAGACCGGGATCGTCATATCCAGATAGCTGGGGAAACCCGGAATACCGCCGCGCTCCTGCACACTGGATTCCATGGAACCCAAGCCCTGGCGCAGGGCGCGGAAATCAGCGGGGCTGAATTGCGACGTTGAACGCAGCTGATCGGCCAGCAGTGCGCCAGAGGAATCCCTGAAACCCCCGTAGGCGACAGGAGAGAGACTAAAGAAGGGCTCAAAGCGCGCCTGCAACAGGGGCTCATCCTGAAAATAGAGCGCCAGCTGAAGAGCGGGATCATTGTGGGCAAGCCAGCCCACCAATTCCACCAGGCGATCCTTCTCTGCCTGATATTTGTGCAGCATCAGCGCACCACTCACCACGCCACAGGCAAGCACCATGAGGCCAATGACAAGGATATTGATGTTTGCACCAATACTGAGCCTCTTGAACATGTAGGGTCTGAACTCCAGATTGCCAGTAAAAGGACGCTATAGGGCGCCACCTATCAGGCCGTTAATAGATTCAAGGAATGTGCCACAACCCATCATCGTGGCCAGAATACATCCTGTATAACATCAGCTAGAGGGGTGTTTAATACCCCAAATCATCAAAATCGACATCTCAACCACAGGGCGGGGCTATTGCCTGTTCCAGCCCTGGCACAGAGCCAGGTGGTTGCCAACCAGAGTACGCGCACCTGCATAGTGAAGCGGTTTTTTATTGCGGGTTCCCTGCGGGCTCAACTATACACGGAACAGAGCCCAAGCAAGAGTTGCAGCTGTATTAATCTGTGATTGTAAAACGGCTGATTCTGATCAACCAGTTCCGACCAGAGCAGTGACTGCACCACAATATCCCTCTTGCATTAGCTGATCGGAGTCTTCTGCAGACTGTTTTCCTGATAGTGGCCGCGATCACCACAGGGTGCAAAAGACCTGTATGATCCCACAGAGCGTAACAACTCTCCGTGCATATTTTATGACGACGCCAGGTGTATCCATGACCTACCAATGTCTGACTTGCAGCTACAAGGGCGTCTTTTTCAAGGGCGGGGTATGCCCCGCCTGTGGTTCCGCCAATATCAAACAGCTCGCCTCATCAACCAAACCCCCAGCACCGAAGGTGCGCAAACCCTATATGCTGCTGTTTGCCTGCGCGCTGTGGCTGTACCTGCTGGTGGAAATCGTCCGCAAATGGCCAGGCTGATGACCCCGACCCACTGCCCATCGGTTGATCCGTTCACCGCTGGCAGCCACTCTCCGGCCAGGAGCCGTTAATGCCCGACACGCACCGGATCCGCCTTGATACAGGCCAGACCATCGACTGCCCTGCGCAGATCAACCTGCTGGAAGCGCTGCGCAATGCCGGGCTGAATGTGCGCAAGGCTTGCCGCAACGGTATCTGTGGCCTGTGCCGCTGCCGGGTAGTGTCGGGTGAATTTACCTACCACTGGAAAGAACCCCATGGATTGTGGCAAAAGGATATTGAGCAGGGCTTTATCCTGCCCTGCATTGCCCATGCGGTGACTGATCTGGAGCTGGATCACATTGTGCTGGTGACTGACGCCGAGGGTTGAAGCCAAGCCATCCTGGATTCCCTCTGCGTGGACTGAACACGGATCAACAGTGAATTTACAGCTGGAAGATTGTCTGCACCTCTGCTGCTGTGAGCTCCCTGCTCTGCCCCTCTCGCAGGGCTGGATCGAGCGGCAGGTTGCCGATGGCAATGCGCTGCAGGCCAAGCACCTTGTTGCGAAAGCGGCCAAACATGCGCTTGATCTGGTGGTACCGCCCTTCGATCAGGCAAACCTCGGCAACATGGTCGGAGTGGATTCGCAACTGCGCCGCGCGGGTGGTGATATCTTCGTAGGCAAAGTACATGCCGCTGGCAAAGGCCTCGACATAGGCCTCGATATCGTCCGGGGCGATGGGGTTTTCCAGGGTTACCCTGTAGCGCTTGGGGATTTTCTGCTCCGGGCTGGTGAGCTGGCGCGACCAGCGGCCATCATTGGTCAGCAGCACTAACCCCGAGGAATTGAAATCCAGCCGCCCGACTATATGCAGGCTGTGGCGCTGGGGATGATCAAGCAGATCAATCACCGTGGTGTGGCGCTTATCCAGCGTGGCGCTCACCACCCCAGCGGGCTTGTTGACCATCAGGTACAGGGGCGTATGGGCCTGGACCACCCGATTATCCACCACGACATGGGTGAACTGGTCGATCAGCTGGTTGATACGGGTGGCGACCACGCCGTCCACCACCACCCGGCCACTGGCCACGATGGGGCGCACGTCGCTGCGGCTGATACCCAGATGGTTGCCGATAAAGCGGTCCAGGCGCGCACGTCTTGATTCCATAAAGCATTGCTCAGGTGCAAAAGGGTGGCCGGTAAAATAAACCGGGCATCCACCGGGAAGTTGCCGCAGCACAACCATAAACAGGTATATTGCCCGCCCTGCGGTCCGTATTATCCACACGGTGTATTGTATTTTATGGCGTCATTCAAAGCCCTGCTAACAGCCCTGGTTGATCTGGCCAAACGCTGGCCCGGCCTGATCGCACTGTTCGGCTTTGTGTCCGGCGCTGCCAGTTACCTGCTGGTTGAGCGCAGTGAATCCCTGGCCCAGGTAATCGCCATTGTGATGCTGGTGAGCTGGGTGTGGCTGGTGCTGGAGAACTGGCTGCGGGCCGGATTCCTCCAGCGCTTTGGGCTGGATATGCCCCCGGCGCTGATGCATTACGTGACCCAGATGGTGCATCAGGAAAGCCTGTTTTTTGTGTTGCCGTTTTTCCTCGCCGTCACCAGCTGGGACCATGGCCAGGCTATTTTTACCGCGCTGCTGGTGCTGTGCGCGCTGATCTCGGTGATCGACCCGCTCTATTACAAGCAGCTCGCCCCGCGCCGCTCGCTGTTTGTTGCTTTCCATGCCCTGGCGCTGTTTGCGGTATTACTGGTGGCGCTGCCGCTGATTTTGCATCTCACTACCGCGCAAAGCCTCGCCCTGGCGTTGTTGATGTCGATGGTCTTCAGCCTGCCAAGCCTGCTTCACTTGCTCGACAATCGCCGCTGGTGGCGCTTGCCCCTGATGGCGCTGATGTTGACGGCATTGGCCGCTGGATTGTGGCAGGCTCGAGCCTGGGTGCCACCAGCTGCCCTGCAACTGACCGGCATTTCCCTGTCACTCAAGATTGACAGGCAAATGCGCACCCCGGGGGCAAGCCTTGAGCAAATCACGGCGGCAACTCTCAAAGAAAACGGACTATTCGCCTGGACCGCAGTACGCGCGCCGCGGGGCCTGCGGGAAAAAATTCACCATGCCTGGTTTCACAACGGCAGGGAAGTGGATCGCATCACCGTGGATATTCGCGGCGGCCGCACTGAGGGCTATCGCGCCTGGACGCATAAAAGCAACTTCCCCCGCGATCCGGCTGGCAAGTGGCAGGTGCGGGTAGTCACCGATTCCGGGCAGCTGATCGGGCTGGCCCGCTTTAGCGTTGCCGGGGAAAGTGTTGCTGGGGGCATTGTTGCCGGAGACAGTGTTACTGGAGGGAATGATACTGGGAGGAATGTTGCTGCGGAGAGTGACATTCCAGTCACTGACACGATTGGCGATAGCAACCCTGAAAAACCGCCCGCAGAGTCCTCTGTCGTGACAGGTGATGCACCCTCCCCTGGCTCCCCTGCTGAGGAGCCAGCGGAAATACCGGCACAAACCAATCAGCCAGCGCCAGAACTGAAAACGGACTCCTTCCCCGCTCCAGAACGTTCACCATCAGAAGACACAGCTGAGGAAATAGAAATCCCCGACGGGCAAGCACCCGATGGCACCAGCCCTTGATTACTCCAGCCCCTGATTACTCAACCAGTGTGCGCTGGACAAAAACCGCCGTACTGCGCGGCTGAACAACCCTACCCTTGGCCTCCAGATGCACCTTGGTGAAGGCGGCACCAAACAGCAAAATCAGCGACGAGTAATAGACCCAAAGCAAAATCAACACCACCGAGCCTGCGGCCCCGTAGGTTGAGGCGGTGGCCGTATAGGCAAGATAGGCGGCAATACCGTAGCGGCCCAGGGAAAACAGCACTGCAGTGACCAGCGCCCCAAGCAACACATCGCGCCAGCTCAGCACCACATCAGGTAATACCTTGAAAATCGTGGCAAACAGCAAACTGATCACCCCCAGCGACACCACCATCTCGGCGCTGCGCAATGCCGTCTCTACCGCTGGCAAAAACTGAGCAGTAAAGTCGAAGGTCACCCTCAGGGCGACCCCCAGCACCAGCGAAACCAGCAGTACAAAACCGATAGCCAGCACCACCATCAGGGAAAAAAACCGCTTTTTGATAAAGATCAGCAAATTGCTGCGGCTGGGCTTGGCAGTCACTCCCCAGATCACATTGAGGGAATACTGCATCTGGGCAAAAACCGTGGTGGCACCCACTATCAATGCGCCAATGCCTATCAGGGCCGGAACCAGGCCCGAGCTGTCAATCTGCGTTTGGGTCACTGCCTTCTCCACGACCGTCGCCGCTTCCAGCCCCATCACATCCTGAAACTGGGCAACAATCTGCCCTTGTGCGGCCTCTTCACCGAGAAAGATACCGATAACGGCAACCGCGATGATGACAGTGGGGGCGAGGGAAAAGAGAGTATAAAAAGCCAGCGAACCGGCATAACTGAAGGCGTTATATTTGAGCCAGAGGTCAACAGCATTACGACCAATTTTCAACCAGTATCTGGCTTTATCCATAAGATTCATCTGAGTACTCCGCTGTCGGCCATTGACCGGGTTCAGCCCGCCCGGGAATAACCGTACCTGTCAGGAACCACGTACAAAACTGATATCCATGGTGGGCGTCCAGGTTTTACCCCCATCTGTCGACATTTCGGCTTTTTCCTGCCAGCTGTCCGGCCCGTCATTAAGGATATGAAAGCGCATCTGCACTCCCCCGGCCTCAATCATCCAGCGCGCACCATCCTGATCCACATGCTCCACCACACCGCTGGCAAAATCGCCGGAGAAATAACTGCGCAGGTCGTAACGATCCACTCGTTCATCATAGTTGATCAGGGCTGTATGTTCGCTCACAGGTGGCGCATTCGCTGTTGCCCCGGGCGCCCACTTTCTGCCGATAATCATCAACAGGGTGCCATTATTGAGGTAGCTGATCGTATCCGTACTGCGGTGATTGCTGGTCGATCCATCGGCAAGATGCATGGTGACCTCGCCCTGCCAATGGCCTTCCAGGAACGAGAATTTTTCCATTGCCGCGATCTGGGCTGCCATATCCCTGCTGTCGTCAGCCTGGGTATTACAGCCCAGGCATAACACCAGCAGGGTAAAGAGCCACTTCTGCAGATTGCCGGTTTTTATTGTCATCCTCCGCTCCTTCTGATCAGCGTCATGAAAGCCTCGCAATGCCGATGGCACCAAAGAGGCTTCGGTATTGCTGGCAGAAACCTAGTGTCCCCGGAGACTACCACGCTGCTGCATTGAAACGAAGCTAAGCAACGAGTCAGGGTTCCCCCCGTTTACACCCTGGCAGGTCATGATGGGACTGTTACATCCACTGTTGCGGGGTTATGGCCACATTGCTGTCCGTGCTGCTAACCCATACCTGCCCATCCTGAATAGTAAATTGCAGGTCCATATTGCGGGCTGCCATCGCGGCGAGGGCATCGGTGCTCTCTGTTGGCAGATACAGCACACAGAGTTTTTCCTGGCGCGCGAGTTTGCTCTTGTTTTTCTCCCACCACACGCTGGCGCTGTGGTAGCTGTAGCAGATCACTGTGACCTTGTCGGCACGGTTGCAGCCCTTGCGGATACGCGATTCATCCGGTACCCCCAGCTCGATCCAGTGGGTGATATGGTCGGTGAGATCCTTGTCCCACAGGTCTGGCTCGTCATCAGTGCTGATGCCTTTAGTAAAGGCGAGACTCTCACTGGCAAACATCGCAAAGGCCAGCAGGCGCACCATCAGCCGTTCTTCGGTTTCGGACGGGTGGCAGGCGATGGTGAGGTTATGGCTGGCGTAGTAGGCGCGATCCATATCCGAGATATTGAGGTTGGCCTTGTAGATAGTGGCTTTGAGCGCCATGGGGTATCCGGAGGTAGTGAATCAGGGATTTTCAGGCAACGCCCAGTCGATGGGTTGCTGCCCGTTTTTTTGCAGGTAATCATTGGCTTTGGAAAAGTGCCTGCAACCGAGAAAACCCCGGTGCGCGGAGAGCGGCGATGGATGTGGGGCCTTCAGGACCAGGTGGCGCTTAGTATCGATAAAATCGCCTTTTTTCTGCGCATAACTGCCCCACAGCATAAAGACCAGGTGTTCGCGCTGTTCATTCAAGGCGTGAATGGCCGAATCGGTAAAGGTCTCCCACCCCTTGCCCTGATGAGCTCCAGCGCGAGCCTGCTCCACCGTGAGAGTGGCGTTGAGCAACAGAACGCCCTGTTCCGCCCAGTGATTGAGGCAGCCGTGGCGCGGACGGGGGATGCCCAGGTCGGCTTCAAGCTCCTTGTAGATATTCACCAGCGACGGTGGAACCTGTACCCCCGGCAACACCGAAAAACACAGGCCGTGGGCCTGATGGGGTCCGTGGTAGGGGTCCTGCCCGAGAATCACCACCTTCACTTTTGTGAATGGCGTGGTGTTAAAGGCATTGAACCACAGGGAACCGGGCGGATAGATCACCTTGCCCTGCTGCTTTTCAGCCTGCAAAAAAGCCCGCAGCTGGGTCATGTAGGGCTTGTCGAACTGGTCGCCGAGAACGGCGAGCCAACCGGGTTCGAGTTTGATGGATTGGTTAAGAGTCACGTATATCCTCCTTGCACCGCCGCACTTACTTCATTCATCGCCTCCAGCAACGGCATGGCTTCTATACCACCACGCATGGGAAAGCGCTCCTTGCCTTTGTGGACCAGAATACGTCGCTCCGCACCCACATCGTCGGCGGCGTTGTGAAAACCCCGATCAACGGTGGGGGCGCTGCTGAGTTTGACTTCGATAGCCCAACATTTGCCGGGGGCGAACTCCAGTATCAGATCGGCTTCCGCTCCGGCGCTGGTACGGTAAAAATAGGCTCGCGCCCGGCCATTGCTAACCGAGATAAGATTTTCGATGACGAAGCCCTCCCAGCTCTTGCCCACCACGGAATGGGAGCGAACATCGTCCATGGTTCTGAGATTGAGCAAGGCATGGAGAATACCGCTGTCGCGAATAAAAGGTCTTGGGGACTTCACCAAGCGTTTACCGGTGTTGGTGTACCAGGGCTCGAGGATGCGCACCAGCAGCAGCTTGTCGAGAATATCGAGATAGCGCTTGATGGTGTGGCCGCTGACACCCAGCGAGCGGGCGAAACGCTCGGCATTGAAGAGTTCGCCCTGATCATTCGCCAGCATCCGCCAGAAACGCGCCAGCTGCTCGGTCGCCACTTGCAGGCCAAACTGGGGCACATCCCGTTCGAGATAGGTCTGGATAAAGTCGAGACGCCATTGCAGGCTATCGCTCGCGTTGTCGCACAGATAACTCAGTGGAAATCCACCCTGCAGCCAAAGCCTGTCGAGCGGACTGGAAACCTCGAATTTGCCGTCCTCGCCAGCCAGTACAACTTCCCGTGCACTCAAGGAGCCAAGCTCGACATAGCTGATTCGCCCGGCAAGGCTTTCCGACGTTTGCCGCAGCAGATCCATGGAGGCTGAACCAAGAATCAGAAATTTTCCGCCCCTGTCGCCCATGCGGCGACGTTCATCAATCTGCCCCCTCAGCACCTGAAAAAGTTCGGGGACTCTCTGGATCTCATCAAGGACAATAAGCTGCCCGGCATGTGACGACAGATAGGCAACGGGATCATCGAGCAAGCGACGGTCCATGGGGTTTTCGAGGTCGAGGTATCTGGCGCCAGGTGTCCACTCGTCGGCGATTTTTCGGGCCAGGGTCGTTTTGCCCACCTGCCGGGGTCCGACAAGGGCAACGCTGTCAAATCGGGTGAGCCGGGATCTCACCAGTTCCAGGGTTTCACGTCTGATCATCCTTGCATTCTTGAACACTTTCTTCAATTTTGCAAGGTTAGAGTGGCCAGGATTAGCGGCTTTTTGGACCAGGCACGTAAACCGTTGAGCTGCACGTTTCACGTTGCACGTGCGTGCGGACTGGAACAATGGCGCTTTGCCAAGGTGCCGGGGCGCAGAGCGATCGGTGGCAGAAGGCTACCCACACTCTTGCGTGCAACGTGAAACTCAAAAGCTCACTCCGGTCGCATATGCGGAAACAGCAGCACATCGCGGATCGACGGTGAGTCGGTGAGCAGCATCACCAGCCGGTCGATACCGATGCCCTCTCCCGCCGTGGGCGGTAGGCCGTATTCGAGGGCGCGCACGTAGTCGGCATCGTAGTGCATGGCCTCGTCATCACCGGCGTCTTTTTCTGACACCTGCTTGCGGAAGCGCTCGGCCTGGTCCTCGGCGTCGTTAAGTTCGGAAAAGCCGTTGGCAATTTCGCGCCCGCCGACAAAAAATTCAAAGCGGTCGGTGACAAAGGGATCGTCGTCGTTGCGCCGCGCCAGGGGCGATACCTCTGTGGGATAGGCGGTGATAAAGGTGGGCTGGTCGAGGCGGTGCTCGACGGTTTTTTCGAAGATCTCGATCCACACCTTGCCCAGGCCCCAGCTGTCCTTGAGGGGAATATCCAGGTGCTCGGCAATTTCCCGCGCGCCCTGTTCATCGGCCAGCGCGGTGGCGGAAATATCCGGGTTAAAGTGCAGGATGGAATCAAATACCGACAGACGCCGGAAGGGTTTGGCGAAATCGTAGAACACTTCCTGCAGCACTTCGCCGTCAGCATTTTTCACGGTATTGCGCACATTGGTGGTGCCCAGCACATCGAGAGCCAGGGTGCGCAGCATGTCTTCGGTCAGGTCCATCAGGTCGTTGTAGTCTGCGTAGGCCTGGTAGAACTCCAGCATGGTGAATTCGGGATTGTGGCGAGTGGACAACCCCTCATTGCGGAAATTGCGGTTGATCTCGTACACCCGCTCAAAACCACCGACTACAAGCCGCTTGAGATACAGCTCCGGCGCCACCCGCAGATACATGCCGATATCCAGGGCATTGTGGTGGGTGACAAAGGGCTTGGCAGTGGCGCCGCCGGGAATCACCTGTAGCATCGGGGTTTCGACTTCGAGGTAATCGCGGCCATTGAGGTACTGGCGGATAAACTCCACCACCCGCGAGCGGATACGGAACGTGGTGCGCACTTCGGGATTGGCAATCAGATCGACATAGCGCTGGCGATAGCGCATTTCCTGATCGGCGAGGCCGTGGAATTTGTCGGGTAGCGGGCGCAGGGATTTGGTCAGCAGCTGGTATTCGTCGAGCTGGACATAGAGATCGCCCTTGCCGGATTTGTGCAACGCGCCCTTGACGCCGACGATATCACCCAGGTCGAGGGACTTGGCAAAGTCGCGGGCTTCTTTGGTGACATACAACTGAATGCGACCGGCGCCATCGAGAATTTCCATAAAGGCGCCGCGGTTGCGGATGAGGCGGCCGGCCACGCTGACCACCAGGCCCAGCTGTTCCAGCTCCTCCTTGCTGCTTTCTCCATAGGCCGCTTGCAGATCAGCCGTTTTGCTGTCGGGGCGGAAGCTGTTGGGGAAGGTAGTGCCGGGTTGCGCGCGCAGCTCAGAGAGCCTGGCGCGGCGCTCGGCGATCAGTCGGTTTTCGTCGCTATCTGTGGTCATTGTCTTTCCATTTCCGGGGCCGGAGGATGCTCAGGCCGGGTTTGTGGGCAATGCTGTCACCGGGTTGTCACTGTTGTGCTGTGAACCCGAAAGTCAGGCCGGTTTACAAACCGGCCTTGAGGGAGGCTTCGATAAACTTGTCGAGATCGCCATCCAGCACCGCCTGGGTATTGTGGGTTTCCACCCCGGTGCGCAGGTCCTTGATGCGGGAGTCGTCCAGCACATAGGAACGGATCTGGCTGCCCCAGCCGATATCCGACTTACTGTCCTCCAGGGCCTGGGCCGCCTCGTTGCGCTTGAGCATTTCCATCTCGTAGAGCTTGGCCTTGAGCATTTTCCAGGCGGTATCGCGGTTGGAGTGCTGTGAGCGCTGGTTCTGGCACTGCACCACAATCCCCGACGGCAAGTGAGTGAGGCGCACCGCAGAGTCGGTCTTGTTGACGTGCTGACCACCGGCGCCGGAGGCGCGGTAGGTATCTTCGCGAACATCGGATTTGTTTACTTCGATCTCGATATCGTCATCCACTTCCGGGGAGACAAACACGGCAGAAAAGGATGTGTGGCGGCGGTTGCCGGAATCGAACGGCGACTTGCGCACCAGACGGTGGACACCGATCTCGGTGCGCAGCCAGCCGAAGGCATAGTCGCCCTGCACATGGACAGTGGCGCTTTTGATACCCGCCACTTCGCCGCCGGAGCATTCGATCAGTTCAGCCTTGAAGCCCTTGTCGTCGGCCCAGCGCAGGTACATGCGCAGCAGGATCTCGGCCCAGTCCTGCGCCTCGGTGCCGCCGGAACCGGCCTGGATGTCGAGGAAGGCGTTGCTGGCGTCCATTTCGCCGGAAAACATGCGGCGGAATTCCATCTCGCCGAGGCGGGATTCAAGGCGCTCCACTTCGGACTGGATCTCGGCAACGGTGTCGGCGTCCTCTTCGTCCGCGGCCATTTGCAACAGATCGCGGGCGTCGGCGATACAGACATCCAGCTCCTCAATGGTGCCGACGATGGCTTCCAGGGATGCGCGCTCGCGGCCCAGGGCCTGGGCCCGTTCGGGCTTGTTCCAGACATCCGGATCACCCAGCTCCAGCTCGACCTCGGTCAGGCGTTCCTTTTTGGTAGCGTAGTCAAAGGTACCCCCTCAGCACGTCGGTGCGCGCCTTGAGGTCCTGAAGTGCATTGACGATTGGATTGATTTCCAAGGGAAAAGCCCATCTGGTTGGAGGTTGGCAAGGGGCGGGATTCTAACGGATTAGCGCTGCCGGGACTACCTGTAACCTCAACCAGCAACCGTAACCCGGCCAGAGCAAATCGGGACAGGTCGGCTTGCTCAACCGTGAATATTGACGGCAGGGATCAGCATGGCGTTTTTGCGCCCCTGCCGGGCCATGCCCAGCAGGCCGCGATAGGACGCCACCAGCATCAGCGCAATCACCCCAACCCAGATTGCCGTGGCAAGGGGATGGCGACTAAAGGTACCAATCTGGTAGCACAGCACGGCGGCGCCATAGGCGATGACGGTATTCCAGGACGCAGAGAAAAACGCCCAGAACGCCCCCGCCTCCTTGTAAATGGCCGCCAGGGTGGCAATACAGGGCATATAGAGCAGCACAAACAGGATATAGGAAAAGGCCGCCAGGGGGCCGTCGAACAACCCGGCCATCACCGACAGCGTGGTAACCTCCACCGCCTGTTGATCGGCCGCCTCCTGCTGGTTTTGCAGGTTGCCAACGCCAAGTCCCAGGGGATCCGTCAGCACATCCTTGAGCCCCGCCAGGTTTGCAGGAATGGTTTCCAGCCCGGCGACAATCATCTCGGTAACCCCGGGTTTGTCGACAGCATCACCCTGCTCCGCAGCGAGGGAGGAATAGAGGGCATCAAGGGTACCCACCACCACTTCCTTGGCAAAGATACCGCTGAAAATGCCCACGGTGGCGGGCCAGTTTTCTTCCTTCACACCCATGGGTTCAAACAGGGGTGTGATGGCCATGCCGATGCGGGAGAGCACCGACTTGTCACTGTTCTCGTTGCCAAAAGTGCCATCCACGCCGATGGAATTGACAAAACTCAGAACGATCACCACCAGCACGATGGCTTTACCGGCGCGCATCACAAAGCCGTGCAACCGGTGCCAGGTACTGAGCAAAATGCCGCGCAGGGTGGGAATGTGATAGTTGGGCAGCTCCATGATAAAGGGCGTCATGTCACGGCTCATCAAATGCCGTTTGACCAGAAAACCGGTGGCGACTGCCATCCCCATGCCGAGCAAATAAAGGGCAAATACCACATTCTGTCCCTGCACCGGGAAAAATACCGTGGCAAAGAGGATATAGACCGTCAGCCGCGCACCGCAGGACATAAACGGCGCCATCAGGGTAGTGAGCAGGCGATCGTTATGGCTGTCGAGGGTACGCGCCGACATCACCGCCGGCACATTGCAGCCAAAACCCACTACCAGCGGCACAAAGGATTTGCCCGGCAAGCCGACAGCGCGCATCAGGCGGTCCATGATAAAGGCTGCCCGCGCCATATAGCCGGAACCTTCAAGAAATGACTGGAACAGGAACAGGGTGCCAATCACCGGGATAAAGCTGGCGACCAGTTGCACACCCGCGCCCACCCCATCCGCCAACAGGGTGACCAGCCAGGCAGGAAAGTGCGCAGCGGTCATCAACTGGCGTGGCAATTCCACAAACAGCGCCGCTGCGATGGTATCAAAGGCATCAATAAAGGCGCCGCCAAAATTGATGGTAAACATGAACATCAGGTACATCACCGCCAGGAACAGCGGAAAGGCCAGCACCCGGTTGAGGAGCACACTGTCAAGCCGGTCCGTGAGGGTGCGCTTGTGTCCCGCATCGCGGTGCAGGACATTTTCCGTGGCGGCCCCGATCCAGCGATAGCGGGCTTCAATCAGCAGATCGGTGGCATTGGTGCCAGAACCCTGCTCCAGCTGTTCGACGATAGCCAGCAGCCGGGTCTGCACATCAGGTGAAAATCGGGCCAGTACCGAGCCGTCGCGTTCCAGAATAGCGGCGGCCTGCAAGCGGTCCGGGGCGCTGCCCTGTTCTGCCATGATGGCGGTGACGCTCAGAATTGCCTGCTCGATACTCGCACCCAGCGGCACAGGAGCCATATCCGTCCCGCCAACCTCTTGCTGCACAGCTTTATTGGGCGGCGTCAGGCGATTGACGACGACATCCAGCAGGGAGCCAATCCCCTCGCGCCGACTGGCCACAATAGGTACCACTGGCACGCCAATGCGGGCGGATAATTGCCAGGGATCGATATGGACGCCCTGCTGGTGGGCAACATCCATCATGTTGAGGGCGATGACGGTGGGAATACCGGCATCCAGCAGCTGGGTGGTGAGGTAGAGGCCCCTCTCCAGGCTGGAGGCATCGATAATATTGACCAGCATGTCGACATGGTCGCCAAGAATAAACTGCTGGGCAATCTGCTGATCGATGGAGTCATCGCCGTGACTGACATGCAGGCCGTAGGTGCCGGGCAAATCCACCACCTCAAAGCGGGTTTCGCCGTGGTGGCAATGGCCGGTTTTTTTCTCGACGGTCACACCGGGCCAGTTACCCACTTTCTGGCGGGCGCCTGTCAGGGCATTAAAGAGGGTGGATTTACCGCTGTTGGGGTTGCCGATCAGGGCGATGGTGAAGGGTTGGTTCACAGCAGCTCAACCTCCATCACACCCGCCTCCTGACGGCGCAGGCTGAGGTGAAAGCCGCGCACGCGGATTTCCACCGGGTCTCCCAGCGGCGCGACATGCTGGACTTCAAATTCCGTTCCCGGTGTCAGCCCCAGACTCATCAACCGGTTGCGGTAGAGGCTATCCAGGGCCTGATAGCGCAACACCCTGGCGCGGGCGCCAACAGCCAGATCTTGAAAACGCAGTACATCTGCGGACATATTGGCTCCAGCAGGAGATTAATAATAACGATTATCATTTTAATTGGGTTACAGGTATCAGGGAAGCAGCTTCCCTTTTCTGTCCGCCAAAAAGTGAGCTGACTTTCAGCCAAGCCAATAGTGTCAAGCTCAACCCAGAAAAAGAATGCGCTCGATCAAGAGTTGCGGCGTTTCCCGACCCCGCCAGGCATTCACATCGAGGCGGTAGAGGACTTCAACTCGTTGCGGGGATGCGACCGACCACTTGTCCGCCACATTGAAGGCTATCCCGTCCACCTCCAGATCGTTGTGGTGATCGCTGCCGAGGGTAAATTTGAGGTGCTTGCCACCCAGAACCCGCTGCTCCAGCACGATAAATTCACCACGAAACAGCGGCTCCGGAAACTGCTGACCCCAGGGACCGGCTTCGCGCAAGCAGTGGGCGTTGTCGAGACAGATATCAGTATGGGGCAGTACGCCGTCAATGAGGATTTCCTCCTCCAGCGCTTCCGGGCTCAGTTGTCGTCGCACTTCTTCCTCAAAGGCGGCGGCAAAGTCAGCGTAGCTTTCGCGTGGCAAACTGAGCCCCGCAGCCATGGCATGGCCACCGAACTTGCTAACCAAACCCGGATGGCGGGCGGCGATGGCATCAAGGGTATCGCGGATATGCAGGCCGGGGATGGAGCGGGCCGAGCCCTTGAGGTTGCCATTGCCATCCTGGCCGAAAGCGATGACCGGACGATGGAACCTGTCCTTGATACGGGACGCCAACAAACCCACTACGCCCTGGTGCCAGTCGGCGTCATACAGGCACAGCCCCCAAGGCAGTGCCTGCTGGTCGAGATTGAGGCGCTCGACGATGGTCAGCGCCTCGCGCTGCATATCGGCCTCGATAACCCGGCGGTCCATATTGAGCTGATCAAGTTCGGTCGCCAGTTGCCTGGCAATCTGCGGATCATCCTCCAACAGGCAGAGAATGCCGTGGGTCATATCATCCAGACGCCCTGCCGCGTTGAGGCGCGGGCCGACGGCAAAGCCCAGATCGGAGGCCACCAGCCGGGTGTGGTCGCGGCCCGCCAGATCGAGCAACGCCTGAATACCGGGGCGACATACCCCGGCCCGCAAGCGCTGAAGACCCTGATGCACCAGTACCCGGTTGATGCGGTCGAGTGGTACCACATCGGCCACGGTGCCCAGCGCCACCAGATCCAGCCAGGTGGCCATATTGGGTTCGGCCCGACCGCTGCTGGCAAACCAGCCCAGCTCGCGCAGGTGACTGCGCAGTGCTGTGAGCAGAAAAAAGATCACCCCTACCCCGGCCAGGTTTTTTGACGGGAATGTGCAACCGGGCTGGTTGGGGTTGACGATGGCGTCAGCAGCGGGAAGCTGGCTGCCCGGCAGATGGTGGTCAGTGACAATGACCTTCATGCCTGCGGCCCTGGCTGCCGCCACGCCGTCGATGCTCGAGATACCGTTATCCACGGTGATCAGCAGGTCGGGATTGCGGGTTAATGCCAGCTCGACAATTTCCGGGGTCAGCCCATAGCCGTACTCGAAGCGATTGGGCACCAGGAAGTCCACCGACTGGAAACCCATGGCTTGCAGCGCCAGTACTCCCAGTACGGTACTGGTGGCGCCATCAGCATCAAAATCGCCGACTATCAATATCTTATGTTGCTTTTTTATGGCGATTTCAAGCAGAGACAGGGCGCTGTCCATGCCCTTAAGCAGGGAGGGAGAAGGTAATTCCGCCAGCTGGCGGCCCAACTGTTGCTGGCTCTGCACCCCGCGCGCGCCGTAGATGCGCTGCAGCAGCGGCGGCAGAGTGTCGTCAAAGTGGCTCTCGCCGGGGGATGCAACACGCTCACGGATATTCACTTGCGCATCCTCCAGCCTTGATCGGAATCGACGTCATCTGAATGCGCCAACGCCTTGTTATTCCGAGAGATGAGTGGCCATAAAATTCTGCACAGCCGCCCTGTCGTTGGCGATGACCTCGAAGCGCTCGGTGCGTTCGAACAGATCGGCCATATGGTGTGGCAGCGGGGGATCCTGGGGGTAACCCGCTTTTTTTACCGCGTCGGGAAACTTGGCGGGGTGAGCAGTGGCAAGGGCAATCATGGGCACGGCGGGATCGCGGCGGCAGTGGCGACCGGCAGCCACACCGATGGCGGTGTGGGGGTCGAGCAGGTAGCCGCTGGTATCGTATTCCTCGCGAATCACGGCCAGGGTGCCCTCATCGTCGAGGCGGTGACTGGCAAACAGGCCCTGGGCACGGCCCAGTTCTTCCCTGTCCAGCACCAGGTTGCCACTGTGTTTGAACTCATCCATCAGGCTGGCAATGGCGGCACCGTCGCGGTTGTAAAGATCGAACAACAGGCGCTCAAAATTGCTCGACACCATGATATCCATCGACGGCGAGAGGCTGTGAATGAGTTGGTGTCTGCTGTGATCGTTGGCGCTGAGACAGCGGTGCAGGATATCGTTGGCATTCGTGCCAATCACCAGCTGGTCCACCGGCAGGCCCATTTTATGGGCCAGGTAGCCGGCGAAGATATCGCCGAAATTACCGGTGGGGACGGCGAAGGACACCTTGCGCAGCGGGCCACCCAATGACAGCGACGCCCAGAAATAGTAGACGATCTGCGCCATGATACGCGCCCAGTTGATGGAGTTGACGGCCACCAGCTTGCGGTCTTGCGGCAAAAAGGTCTGATCGGAAAAACTGCCTTTCACCAGGTTCTGGCAGTCATCAAAATTCCCCTCAAGGGCAATATTGTGGATATTGCTGCCCGCCACGGTCGTCATCTGGCGGCGCTGCACAGCGGATACCCGATTGTGGGGATGCAGAATAAAGATATCGATATTGCGACAGCGACGGCAGCCCTCGATAGCGGCAGAGCCGGTATCGCCGGAGGTGGCGCCCATGATCACCGCTTTTTCGCCGCGCTTTTCCAGCAGGTTGTCGAGCAGGTGGCCGAGAAACTGCAGGGCAAAATCCTTGAACGCCAGGGTCGGACCATGGAACAGCTCCAGCACCCAGTCGTTGTGGCCGGTCTGTACCAGGGGGGCGATGGCGCGGTGCCGGAACGTACTGTAGGACAGGTCGATAATACGCTTGAGCTCATTGTCGGAAACCGCCCCTGCCACAAAGGGCGACATCACCTTGAACGCCAGATCGGTGTAGGACAGTCCGGCCCAGCTGGCAATTTCGTCCTGGCTGAAGGTGGGGATGGTTTCCGGCACAAACAGGCCGCCATCCGGCGCAAGGCCGGCAAGGACCACCTGCTCAAAGGACTGGGGGGCGACGCCACCGCGGGTGCTGATGTATTTCATGCTTAATACCGTTTCACGTTTCACGTTTCACGTTTCACGCAACATCGTTCACATGCCGTCGCAGAGATCTCAGGCCCTTACGTGCAACGTGAAACGTGTTACGTGAAACGGCTTTATTTATCCAGCGCTTCCACCCGGATATGAACCACTGAACCCACAATGCCATCGAGATCCTCCACCGCACTGACTGCGGCCATCAGATCCCTTTCCACCGCCGTGTTGGTGAGCATGATCAGGGGCACATGGTTTTCCCCCGCCTTGGGCCGCTTCTGGATAATGGCTTCGATACTGATGCCGCGATCACTCATGATGCTCGCCACCTGGGACAGCACACCGGGCTTGTCGAGCGCTGTCATGCGCAGGTAGTAGGCTGTTTCAACCTCTTCGATGGGGATGATGGGTGTGGCATTGAAACTGGCGTTACTGAAGGCAAGGTAAGGCACCCGCGCTTCCGCTGCCGAGTTGAGGGCCCTTGCTACGTCTATCACATCGGCCACCACTGCCGAAGCCGTCGGCTCGGCACCGGCGCCCGCACCGTAGAACAGGGTGGGACCGACAGCATCGCCTTTGACCATCACGGCATTCATCACACCGTCCACTTCGGCGACCAGGGAGTTATTGGGTATCAGAGTGGGATGGACTCGCACCTCCACGCCCTTGTCGGTCTGACGGGCAATACCCAGATGTTTGATGCGATAGCCCAGCTCGCGGGCATAGGCAATGTCCTGCAGATCGAGGCTGCGGATGCCCTGGGTGTAGACCTTGTCGAACTGCAGCGGGATACCAAACGCCAGGGAGGCGAGAATCACCAGCTTGTGGGCCGCGTCGATCCCTTCAACATCAAAAGTGGGATCGGCCTCGGCGTAACCCAGGGCCTGGGCTTCCGCCAGGGCATCGTCAAAGGCGCGACCCTGCTCTTCCATGGCGGTGAGAATAAAGTTGCTGGTGCCATTGATGATACCGGCGAGCCATTCGATGCGGTTGGCGCCGAGGCCCTCACGCAGCGTTTTGATGATGGGGATACCACCGGCGACGGCCGCTTCAAAGGCAACCATCACCGACTTTTGCCGGGCGGCCTCGAAAATCTCGTTGCCGTGGAGGGCGATCAGTGCCTTGTTGGCGGTGACCACATGCTTGCCGTTGTGGATGGCTTCGAGCACCAGCTCCCTGGCTACGGTGGTGCCGCCGATCAACTCAACCACTACATCCACGGCCGGATTGCGGGCCACCGCGAAAATATCCTCAGTGACATTGACGTTGCCGGTATCACAAACCGGGTTAATCCGCCGTGCCGCCACCTGGACAATCTGGATATTGGCCCCGGAGCGTGCATTAATAAGAGCGGTGTTGCGGGTCAGCACATTAAAAGTACCACCACCCACGGTGCCGAGACCGCAGATACCAATATTTACCGTTTTCAAGCACATCACCCGGGGTTAAAAATAAAAGACGGCAACCTTAATGGCGGCCTCTGTTGGTGTCAATGGAGTGGGGCGTTGCACGCTTTACGCTAGCCGCCACACCCGGCAAACTGTTTTTTTGGGTGTAACGTGACGCGTATAAAGTGCAGCTTAAATCCCCAGAATCTCCAGCATATCTTTCACTGGCCGGTAACCACCCAGCAGGGTGCCATCCATCAATATGGTGCTGGGTGTGCCGGTCACATCGAATGCCTGGCCGAGCTTGAACTGGGCAGCAACCGGGTTGTCCTGGCAGGCGCGGCTCTTGACGATCTTGCCGTCCTTCAAATCGGTCAGCGCCTGTCCCTTATCTGCCGCACACCATGCCTGCACCATTTTGTTATAGGTGGGGGAACCAACACCGGCGCGGGGGAAGGCCAGGTAGCGCACCTCAACACCGTGCTTGTTGAGCTCGGGAACATCCTCGTGCAGTTTGCGACAGTAACCACAATCAACATCGGTGAAGACGTTAATAATGGCTTTGGTTGTGCCTTTGGCCGGGAAGATGATCATGTCCTTTTTGGCCAGTTTCGCCAGTTCATCACGGCGGAAATTGACCCGGTCTGCCTCGACAAGGTTGACGAACTGACCGGGCAGCACGCGGTACATCTCACCCACCACAATATGCGCGACTTCAGCGTCAGTGTAGAGCAGTGGGCCGCCGAGGATCTGCACCTGATAGATACCGGGCATGGCAGTATCTTTCACCGCGCCGTATTCGAAATCAGGTCTGGCAGTTTGCAGGCGCTCAATAATGACTTGATGAACAGCTTCGTTGCCGCCCTTTTCGGCAGCAGCCAGCGGCAGACTAAAAGCGAAAAGGGCACACAGTACAGTCAGAATTCTCACAGGGTTTCCTTGCGTTCTGAGGGTTAAGGTAGCCAGAGTCTCATGATGGACCCTGTAAAAGGGTGCCATTCTACCCTATCCGCGCGGATGGTGCCGGGCGTGAAGATCTTTCATGCGGGCCTGGGCGATATGGGTGTAAATCTGGGTGGTAGACAGGTCGCTGTGACCCAGCAGCAGCTGCACAACCCGCAAGTCAGCCCCGTGATTCAGCAGGTGGGTGGCGAAGGCGTGGCGCAGGGTGTGGGGTGAGAGTGGCTTGTCGATCCCGGCCACCAGGGTCCAGTGCTTGATGCGGTGCCAGAAGGTCTGGCGGGTCATCTGGCGACCGCGCTCACTGGGAAACAGCACATCGCTCTGCCCCGCTGTCAGTAGTGCAGGCCGACCCTTGCGGACAAAGTTTTCGAGGTGATCCAGCGCTTCATCACCCAGCGGCACCAAACGCTCCTTGCCACCTTTACCGGTCACCCGCACTACTCCCTGGCGGGTATTGATCTGCATAACGGAAAGGGATACCAACTCGGTGACCCGCAAGCCTGTGGCGTACAGCAACTCCAGCATCGCCTTATCACGCAATGCCAGGGGGCTGTCGCCGGCTGGCGCACTGAGCAGCCGGTCGACGTCACTCTCGCTCAGGCTCTTGGGCAGCGGGCGACCCAGCTTGGGATTTTCGAGCAGAGCGGTAGGGTCACTGGCAATCCGGTTGTCGCGGATCAGATACTGGTAAAAGCCCCGCAAACAGGACAGGGCACGGCTGGTGGAGCGGGCACTGATCTTGCTGGCCATACGCAGGGCCAGGTATTCCTGCAGAGTGATTCCATCGGCTTTATCGATGTCCAACCCCTGCTTCTCAAGCCACTGGGACAGCGCCTCAAGATCGCGGCGATAAGCCGCAAGGGTGTTGTCACTGAGTCCCTTTTCCATCCACAGCACATCGAGATAGCGCTCGATGAGGGGCCGGGCTTTGAGGTCAGCATCAGACTGTGCGGGTGAGGATTTTTCCATAGCGGGAGTTTATCAGGCTGGCGCATGAATCTCGCCGCTGGTTAAACACAGAGTTTGCATTATTGCGCCCACAAAAAAGGGCGACCTCAGGCCGCCCTTTCGACTAAAGCTGCTGCCGAAGCAATCAGCCCAGTTTTTCCTTGATACGTGCCTTGCGGCCGGACAGGTTGCGCAGGTAGTACAGTTTGGCCTGACGCACATCGCCGCGACGCTTGATTGAAATGCTGTCAATCAAGGGGCTGTAGGTCTGGAAAGTACGCTCTACACCAACACCGTTGGATTGCTTGCGCACGGTAAAGGAGGAGTTGAGACCGCGGTTTTTCCTGGCGATGACCACGCCTTCATAGGCCTGGAGACGCTCGCGGTTACCTTCCTTTACTTTTACCTGTACCACCACGGTGTCGCCAGGGGCGAATCCGGGGATTTCCTTTTGCATCTGCTCTTTTTCAATCGCAGCGATAATCGGGTTTTTGTTGCTCATGGTTTGCTCCTCATATGTCGGTTTTGGTGGCATGCCACCTTGTCGAGTAGCGCTGCACAGAGAGGACAAGGCCTCACTCGCCCCTGTCATCTGCCAGCTTGCGGTTGGTGGTGAGGGTATCCTCATCCACCTGCTCCGCCAGTAATGCCTGCTGCTCCTCGCTGAGCATCAGGCGGTTAAAAATATCCGGTCGCCGTGCCCGGGTCCTGGCCAGCGACTGCGCCAGTCGCCAGCGGCGTATACGCTCATGGTTGCCGGACAGCAGTACTTCCGGAACCCTCCTGCCCTGGTAATCCTCCGGGCGGGTAAAGTGCGGGCAATCCAGCAGGCCTTCAGCAAACGAATCCTGCTGGGCAGAATCGCCGTGGCCGAGAGCTCCCGGTATTTGTCGCACCAGGGCATCGATCAGCACCATGGCGGGCAGTTCGCCGCCGCTGAGGACATAGTCACCGATGGACCACTCCTCATCAATCTCCAGCTCAATCAGGCGCTCATCAATACCTTCGTAGCGCCCGGCTACCAGCACCAGATTGGGCGAGGTATCCAGCTGGCGTACACCTGTCTGGTCCAGCACCCTGCCCTGCGGTGACAGGTAGACAACTGTGACATCGCCTCCCTCTTCACCCGCCCAGTACCGGGCATCAGCAATGGCACTACGCAGTGGCTCGATCATCATCACCATCCCCGGGCCACCGCCATAGGGGCGGTCATCCACGGTGCGGTGACGATCCGCGGTGTAATCACGCGGGTTAAAACTACGGGTAGCCCACAGACCCTGCTGCAACGCCCTGGCGGTTATGCCGTACTGCGTCACCGCAGCAAACATCTCCGGGAACAGGGTGACAGTGGCAATACGTTTCATGGTTGTCAGCTCCGGGCCTGATTTGCAGCGGCGGGCTGGCTACTCCATTTCAAACTGATCCGGGCCGAACTGTTGCAGTTCAAAAAGCTATTCCAGCTCGAACGTCGGATCCCAGTCCACGCGGATAATACCGGCGGCGAGATCCACTTCTTCGATGTAGAGATCAACATAAGGGATAAGCCGCTCGATCCTGTCGAGGCTCTGCTCATCACCCTTGACCACCATCACGTCGTTGGCGCCGGTCTCCAGAAAATCAGTGACCGCCCCCAGAACCACATCCTGGCCAGCAACACTGGTGATCACCCGCAGGCCCATCAGCTGGTGCCAGTAGAACTCATCCGGCGCTGCCGCCGGAAAGCTAGAAACCGACACCTGGATATCGCGCTGGCAAAAAAGCCGGGCCCGATCGCGGTCATCCAGACCCACAATATGGGCCAGAAAACCCTTGGGCGTGGCGCGAAACTGGTCAACCTCAACCAACTCAGCCCCGCCGCCGACTCTCGCCAGCCACCAGGGCTTGTAGTCAAAAATATTGCCTTCCGGCTCGGTGAAAGAATGGACTTTCACCCAACCCTGCACACCGTGGACCGTGGTGATACGGCCGACAACAACCAGATCATCGGGCGCATCAACAGCCGTTTGCGATTTGGCTGAGGTCACTTGGACACTGGCACTTGCAGGGCCACTTTGCGGCTATTCGCAGCTGTGGCGATCAAGCCTGCTGACGTGCAGCCTCTTGAACCAGCTGGGCAACGCGCTCGGAAGTCTGGGCGCCCTGGGTCAGCCAGTAAGTGACGCGATCCATATCGATGCGCAGACGCTCTTCATTGCCGCGGGCAACGGGGTTGAAAAACCCGACGCGCTCGATAAAACGACCGTCGCGAGCCCTGCGGCTGTCGCTCACTGTCAGTTGGTAGAAAGGACGCTTTTTGGAACCGCCACGCGCTAAACGAATTGTTACCATGGACTATCTCTTCTTGAATGAACTGCCGATTAATTTTGCAAAGGCCGGGCACCCTCACAACAAAGGGCACCCCTGAAAGGCGCGCTATTCTACGGGAAAGATCGGGCAAAGGAAACCACTGCCAGCCAATATAAACCCGGGCTCAGAACTTGAAGCCGCCGGGGGGCATTCCGCCTCCGGGGAAACCGCCCTGGGGCATGTTGGCATTGAGGCCGCGCATCATGTTGGCCATGCCCTTGCCCTTCATTTTCTTCATCACTTTCGCCATTTGCTTGTGCTGCTTGAGCAGGCGGTTGAGGTCCTGAATATTGGTGCCCGACCCCTGGGTGATGCGGCGCTTGCGGGAGCCGTTGAGGATATCCGGGTTCTTGCGTTCCTTGGGTGTCATGGAGTTGATAATGGCTTCCATGCGCCCGAACTGGGACGTCACATTCGATTGTTCTGCCATTTGGGCCATATTGCCCATACCCGGCAGCTTTTCCAGCATGGAGCCGAGACCGCCGATATTTTTCATCTGTTGCAGCTGATCGCGCAGGTCTTCGAGGTCGAAATTCTTGCCGGTCTTGACCTTGTTGGCGAGCTTGTCGGCCTTTTCCTTGTCGACCTTGCGCTCCATGTCCTCGATCAGGGAGAGCATATCCCCCATACCGAGGATGCGGGAGGCGATGCGCTCCGGGTGGAAAGGCTCAAGGGCATCGGTCTTTTCGCCAATACCCAGGAATTTGATGGGCTTGCCGGTGACATGGCGCACTGACAGGGCGGCACCGCCGCGGGCATCGCCGTCTGCCTTGGTGAGAATGATACCGGTGAGGGGCAGAGTGTCATTGAAGACTCGGGCCGTGTTGACCGCATCCTGGCCGATCATGGCGTCCACCACGAACAGGGTTTCCACCGGCTTCAGGGCGCCGTGCAGGGCCTTGATCTCCTCCATCAGCTCGCCATCGATATGCAGGCGACCGGCGGTATCGACAATCAACACATCGGCAAAGGCCTTGCGAGCGGCAGCCACAGCGTTGGCGGCAATATCGAGGGGCTTTTGCTCGGCGCTACTGGGGAAAAAATGGGCGCCAACATCAGCGGCCAGTGTCTCCAGCTGCTTGATGGCGGCAGGCCGGTAGACATCCGCACTCACCACCATGACCTTTTTCTTGTGGCGCTCCTTCAGGTAGCGAGCCAGCTTGGCAACCGAGGTGGTCTTACCGGCACCCTGCAGACCTGCCATCAAAATGACGGCAGGCGGCGCTACGGCGAGGTTGAGCTCCTCGTTGCCGGAGCCCATCACCGCTTCCAGCTCCTGCTGGACGATCTTCAGGAATTGCTGCCCGGGATTGAGGCTGCGCTTGATCTCGACACCCACGGCGCGGTTGCGCACATGGTCGATAAAGTCCTTGACGACCGGCAGGGCAACGTCAGCTTCCAGCAGGGCCATGCGCACTTCGCGCAGGGATTCCTGGATATTGTCTTCGGAGAGATGAGCCTTGCCGCTAACTTTTCGCAGGCTGAGGGAAAGTCGGTCGCTGAGGGATTCAAACATGGCCATGGTAGGGAATTTTCCAGGATCTCGGTCTGTCAGTCGGGGCGGCAGTATACCTCAACACCCGTCGCTTTGCCGTCATACATTTCTGTGACAAACTTCGTGCTGTTGCACAGCCACCGGGCCTTTTATCAACATGGTTATTCTCGCGTCGACCATCGCTGCCATCGCGCTTTACCTCAGCGCTACCCTTTGGCATGTTCGGCTGCGACTGAAAACACCCGCAGCAGAGACAGCACGCCCGACATGGCTACTGCTGACGGGAAGCCTGGGCTTGCTGTGCCATGGCCTGGTGGCCTACAAACTGGTCTTTAGCGGCGCGGGCATCAACCTGTCCCTGTGGCCGGTGAGCGTGTTGATCCTGTTCGTGGTCAACCTGATCGTGCTGGCCAGCAGTGTCAGAAAACCCGTTCACAGCTTGCTGGTCCTGCTGTTTCCAGCAGCGGCACTGGGACTGTTGCTGGCCCTGCTGTTCAATCCGGCCATACCCCACAGCGAACACCTTGCCCCCGGGATCGGCATCCATGTGCTGTTCTCGCTGCTGTCCTACAGCCTGTTTACCATCGCGGCAGTGCAGTCGCTGCTGCTGGCCTACCAGCACTACCAGCTCAAGCACCACCATCCGGGAGGGCTGCTCTACGGCTTGCCTCCCCTGCAAACCATGGAGGCCCTGCTGTTTGAGGTGATCTGGAGTGGCTTTATTCTCCTCACCCTGGGCCTGGTCAGCGGCTTTGTGTTTGTCGAGAATTTCTGGGCCCAGCACCTGGCCCATAAGACTTTCTTTTCGCTCATTGCCTGGCTGTTGTTTGCCATCCTGCTGTGGGGGCGACACCGCCTCGGCTGGCGCGGCAATATTGCCATGCGCTGGACGCTCGGTGGCTTTGCCAGCCTGGCCCTGGCCTACTGGGGCAGCAAGTTCGTTCTCGAGGTGATTCTCGGGCTCGGCACCTGAGCCAGGCGCTGAAAATCCCGCTGTTGCCATCACTGCAAAACTTCTTCACCATAGCCTGCCCCATGGCGACGAAGGCCTCGCTGTTTTGAACGACACCCCGATCTGGCTACTCTCCGGTTTGCTGGTCATGCTGTTGTGTATTTCGGCATTCTTCTCCGGCACTGAAACCGGCATGATGTCGATCAACCGCTATCGCCTCAAGCACCTGGCCAAGAAGCATCGCAGCGCCCGCCGGGTTCACCGCCTGCTGAAACGCCCTGATCGCCTGATCGGTGTCATTCTGATCGGCAACAACCTCGCCAACAATTTCGCCGCTATCGTTGCCGCCATTATCGCTGTCCACCTGTTCGGGGAAGGTTCGGAGTTTTTGGCCGGTGCCCTGCTGACCATTGTCATGCTGATTTTTGCAGAAGTGACCCCAAAGACCATTGCCGCACTCAATCCCGAGCGCATTGCCTTTCCCGCCAGTTACCTCCTCAAACCACTGCTCAAACTGCTGTACCCGGTGGTGTGGCTGGTCAACCACTTTTCCAACGGTTTGTTGCGCTTGCTGGGCTTCAATCCCGACAACGTCCGCGATGACGTGCTCAGCAAGGAAGAGTTGCGTACTGTCGTAGACGAATCGCGGGAGGACATCCACTCCGACCACCAGGGTATGTTGATCAATATCCTCGATCTCGAAAAAGTCACCGTCAATGACATCATGGTGCCGCGCAGCGAGATCCTCGGCCTCAACCTCGACGATGACATTGAATCCCTGGTCGACCAGATCGTGGCCACAGAACACACCCGCCTGCCCATCTTTCAGGGCGACATCAATAATGTGCTGGGTATTCTCCATATGCGGCGGGTCAACCGCCTGTTGCGCCGCGGCGAAAGCGAGCTGACCAAGGAAGCCATCAAGCGCTTTGCCCGCGAACCCTATTTTGTGCCGGAGAGCACCCCTCTCCATGTGCAACTGGTGAATTTCCAGAAGAACAAGCGCCGCATCGGCCTGGTGGTGGACGAGTACGGTGAAGTTCAGGGGCTGGTGACACTGGAAGATATTCTTGAAGAGATTGTCGGCGAATTTACCACCAATTTTGCCGAAGAAGATCAGGACATCACCGCCAATCCTGACCGCACCTTCAGTATTGATGCCAGCGTCAACATAAGGGACATCAACAAGGTAACTGGCTGGAACCTGCCCACCGATGGCCCCAAAACCCTCAACGGCCTGTTGCTGGAGCAACTTGAACATATCCCCGAGGGCAATCTGTGCCTGGAGTTTGACGGTTACCGGTTCGAAACCCTGTCCCTGAGCGACAAGATGATCGACAGGGTGAGAGCACGACACTTGCATCCGGCAAAGAATAAGGACACTGAAGACGACTGATTCATCGCCTGGCGATGAATCAGTTTCGGACCAGACCGACTACCCTAGGCAAAGGGTTTGTAGCTGCGACTGCGCTGTTCCGCGCGAATTAATACTTCCCGGCGCTCACCATCGTCCATTTGCCGCCAGCGAATAATTTCATCGACACTGCGGTGGCAACCCACGCAAATATCCCCTTCATCCAGCGTGCAGAGTGAAACACAGGGCGACTCTACGCCTGCAGTAGTGCTCATGATTTCCTGCCCGCCAGATCCACCGGCCGGTACTCCAGGGGCAAGTTCAGCCCCAGCGTTTGTGACAGCATATCCACCAGCAAATGCAGGGTAAAACCCCAGATACAGTAACCCTGGTAAAAATAACAGGGCACTTCATAGCGACCGTCATGGAGGCTGAACTCCGTTGTCGCTGCGTTGCCTGCCTCCAGTAAAAAGGACAGCGGCACCTGGAAGATTGAATCCAGCTCACTCTCCTCGGGAATGAATTGCAACCCTTCGGGAATAAAGCCCACATAGGGAGAGACACGCACATTGAAGCGAGTGGCCTGCACCGGCAGCGAGGCAATCAGTTCAACCTGCTGGGGAGGCAGTGCGATTTCTTCCTGGCTTTCGCGCAAAGCGGTATGCAGCAGGCTCTCATCACCCGGCTCCCACATACCTCCCGGAAAGGCGACCTGACCGCTGTGACTGCTCACATGTTCTGCGCGCTTGATCAACACCACGGAGGGGTCGGCAGCGCGGGTAAGTGCGATCAACACCGCAGCTTCCCGTATCAGGCCGTCGGTGAGTGGCTGACGCGGTTCGGGGGACAAGTGGCTGAGGCCGCTACGGATCAGTTCAAGCATTGTGTTCTCTGTGTATTTCGGACCCAGGGTGAGACCATCAAGTTGTGAAAAATTCAATCCTGGTGAGAATGGCTTTGACGCCGCCGGAAAGAGCGGGAGGGCAACACCGGCCAGCGCCTGAGTAGCACCTCATTCTGCGATTATAGCCCCGCAATGTGGCCTACTCGAAACCGTCAATCATTATGCGCCCATCTGCATGATGGCCTGTAATCTGCCCAGCGCAGTTGCTATCCTTGCCCTGAATCCTGACAAGCGCAATAACAATGGCATCACACAGTCTGTCCCAGCGCACCCTGAACCGTATCGAAGCCATTGGCAACAAGCTCCCCCACCCCACACTGCTGTTTGTCTGGCTGTGCGGAATTGTACTGGTACTGTCGCTGCTGACCTCACTGCTGGGTCTGCAGGCAACCCACCCCGTTTCCGGGGAAGTGATCCGCGCTGTCAACCTGATCAGCACCGAGGGTTTGCGGCTGATCCTGGAAAGAACGGTAACCAACTTCACCCAATTCGCCCCGGTCGGCACGGTGCTGGTGGCGATTATGGGCATTGGTATCGCTGAACACAGCGGGCTGATCGGCGCCCTGTTGCGGGTGTCCATTCTCAAGGCACCGGAAAAAATTCTTACCTTCCTGGTGGTGTTGGCGGGGGTGTTGTCGAGTATCGCCGCCGATAGCGGGTATGTGGTGCTGATCCCCCTTGCTGCGATGATTTTCCAGGCCGCCGGGCGCAGCCCCATCGCCGGTATAGCCGCCGCCTTTGCCGGGGTGTCGGGCGGGTTCAGTGCCAACCTGTTAATCGGCCCGCTGGATGCCATCCTCGCCGGGCTGTCCACCGAAGCTGCGGCGCTTGTCGATAATGCCTATCTGGTGAGTCCGGCTGCCAATTACTATTTCATGGTGGTATCCACTCTGCTGGTGGCAGTGGTGGGCACGGTAGTCACTGAAAAGATCATTACTCCGCGTTTTCCCCATACACCCCACACCCGGGAAATCGCAGCACCTGTCTCGCTTGATGAACGCCGGGGCCTGAAGGGTGTGGGCCTGTTTACCCTGGTGTTTGTCGGCCTGCTGCTGTGGGGGCTGGTTCCCGAGCAGGGGGTTCTGCGCAGCCCCGGCCTGGATGGCGCCGCTGGCAGCATACTCCACTCACCGTTTATCGGTGGCATTGTCACCATCATCGCTGTCTATGCAGGTATTGCCGGCTGGCTGTATGGGGCACTCAGTCGCCGCTTCGCCTCCAGCTCCGATGCCATTACCGGCATGGAGTCGAGCATGGCAACCATGGCGAGCTACCTGGTGCTGATGTTCTTTGCCGCCCAGTTCGTCAACTATTTTGCCTGGAGCCAGCTGGGCATTATCAGTGCCATCAAGGGCGCCGCTTTGTTGCAGGCGCTCGACCCCAATATCGCCGTGCTGCTGGTGTGCTTTGTGGTCTTTGCGGCATTGATCAATCTGCTGGTTGGCAGCGCATCGGCCAAATGGGCGCTGCTGGCACCGGTATTTGTACCCATGCTGATGCTCGCCGGCATCTCACCGGAGGCCACTCAGGTTGCCTATCGGATCGGCGACAGCAGCACCAACATCATCACCCCCCTGATGCCCTACTTTGGCGTGGTACTGGCCTTTGCCCAGAAGTACGACAGGAACATCGGCATCGGCACCATTATCGCCACCATGCTGCCCTACAGCCTGTGGCTGCTGATCGCCTGGTCGGTCATGCTGGCGGGGTGGATTCTGCTCGGCCTGCCACTGGGCCCCGGGGCCAACATCTTTATGGGTTGAATGATGGCGGCCGGAGGGTAGATTGGCTCGCTCAATAGGGTGATAACACTGGCCGTGCTACAATCCCTGTCCTGCACGCCCAACTACCCCGCATCCAGCGCATCAAGAGTCCCATGACCCAGGCCGCCCACCAGCAAACCAGCCCGCAACCTACCCCCCTCTACGGCTACCGCAAGTACTGGGCGGAATGCTATGGCACTGCGACTTTCCTGCCCACCACCCGGGCGGAAATGGATGCTCTGGGCTGGGACAGCTGCGACATTATCGTCGTCACCGGCGACGCCTATGTGGACCATCCCAGTTTTGGCATGGCAGTGATTGGTCGGGTACTGGAAGCCCAGGGTTTCCGGGTTGGCATCATTGCCCAGCCGGACTGGACCAGCAAAAGCGACTTCCAGCGGCTCGGTCAGCCGAATCTGTTTTTCGGCGTGGCGGCGGGCAATATGGACTCGATGATCAACCGCTATACCGCCGACCTCAAGGTGCGCAAAGACGACGCCTACACCCCCGGCAACGTCGGCGGCAAACGCCCGGACCGGGCTGTCACCGTCTATTCCCAGCGCTGCCGCGAAGCCTTCAAGGGTGTGCCCATTGTGGTCGGCAGCATTGAGGCGAGCCTGCGCCGTATCGCCCATTACGACTACTGGAGCAACACCGTCAAGCGCTCCATCCTGCTCGATGCCAAGGCCGATATTCTGCTTTACGGTAACGCCGAGCGGGCCATCGTCGAACTGGCCCACCGCCTCTCCCGGGGTGAAAAAATTGCCGATATCCGCGACATTCGCGGCACCGCCTTTGTACGCAAGGCCATGCCCGAAGGCTGGCTTGAAATCGATTCCACAGAAGTAGACGAACCCGGCGTAGTGGACAAGCTCCACAGCCCCTACCAGGAAATAACTGACCTGCGCGACAGCAAGGGCGACAAGCCGCCCTGTGGTACGCAGTCTGCCAACGCTGACGCCGCATCAGAGGTACAGGTGGTGCAGGTGCTCGATCTGCGCGACACCAACCGCCAGCTCAAGCGCTCCTTCAAGGGCCGCAGCTATATCCGCCTGCCCGCCTATGAAGCGGTCAAAAATGATCCGGTGCTGTACGCCCACGCCTCGCGCATCCTGCATCTGGAGACCAATCCGGGCAACGCCAAACCGCTGGTACAGCGCCACGGCAACCAGGAGGTCTGGCTCAACCCGCCGCCGATTCCTTTAACCACCGAGGAGCTGGACTGGGTATTTGAGCAGCCTTATGCGCGCGCACCTCACCCCACCTATGGCGAGGAGAAGATACCCGCTTGGGACATGATCCGCTTTTCGATCAATATCATGCGCGGCTGTTTTGGCGGCTGCACCTTTTGCTCCATCACCGAGCACGAGGGCAGGATTATCCAGAGCCGCTCAGAGGACTCCATCATCCGCGAAGTGGAAGCCATCCGCGACAAGACCGGTGGTTTTACCGGAGTGATCTCTGACCTCGGCGGCCCCACCGCCAATATGTGGCGCCTGAACTGCAAGAGCAAGGAAATCGAGGAGAGCTGCAAGCGCCTGTCCTGCGTCCACCCCGGCATCTGCAAGAACCTGGACACCGACCAGACGCCGCTGATCCAGCTCTACCGCCGCGCCCGCACATTACCCGGCATCAAGAAAGTGCTGATCGCCTCCGGCCTGCGCTATGACCTGGCGGTGGAAACCCCGGAATACGTCAAGGAGCTGGTCACTCACCATGTGGGCGGTTACCTGAAGATTGCCCCGGAGCACACCGAGGAAGGCCCGCTATCAAAGATGATGAAGCCGGGCATGGGCACCTATGATCGCTTCAAAGTGATGTTTGAAAAGTTTTCCAAGGAGGCCAACAAGAAGCAGTACCTGATTCCCTACTTTATCGCCGCCCACCCCGGCACCAGCGAAGAAGACATGATGAATCTGGCCCTGTGGCTCAAGGAAAACGGTTTTCGCGCCGATCAGGTGCAAACCTTTTACCCCTCCCCTATGGCCATGGCCACCGCCATGTACCACAGCGGCAATAACCCGCTGCGACGGCTTTCCCGCAAGCGCGGCGATGCGGTAGCCTCTGCCAAGGGCCAGAATGCACGGCGACTGCACAAGGCGTTTTTGCGCTACCACGACCCGGATAACTGGCCGTTACTGCGGGATGCGTTGAAGCAGATGGGCCGCAGCGATCTGATCGGCAGCGGCAAGCACCAGCTGATACCGCGCCTGCAACCCCAGGACTGGCTCGAAAAGCAGCGGGCGAATGCCATCAAACCCGGGAAGAAAATCCTCACCCAGCACACGGGACTTCCACCCAGGGATAACGGCGCTCGTCGCACCGCAAAGCCGAAGAGAACTTCACGCTAGCCAGCCCAGCCTGAATCACAAGAATCCAGTAGCCGGGCTTTAAACCACAACCTCATCAGCGTTGCTGCACAACAGCGGTGATTACAGCCTGGCCACTGGCAAGCCGTTTATGTCACTCCAGGATTGGACTTCCGCTTTGCCCGTACTGTTTTTGCTCTCGCTGGCGCCGATATTTCGGCGCCACTAGCCACCGTACCCACTGACGGACCGCCCCCGCGATCCAGTTCACCAATATCCAGCAGTGGCGAAGCATCGATACCCTCAGCGTCCACCAGTGTCGCCAGGCGTTGCAGCGATGACAGAATCATCGCTTGCTCCCAATCTTCCAGAAACTGGAATTTATCGATCAGGCGCGTGTGCAGGGCCGTGGGGGCATTGTCGAGGATACGACGCCCCTCCTCTGTAAGGCTGACATACACCTTGCGTTTGTCCTGCTGTGACCGCTGCCGTTTCAGAAGCGCGCGTGCCTCAAGCCTGTCAACAATAGTGGTGACCGTCGCCTGGCTCAGGGACATACTCCTGGCAATATCGCCAATCGGTACCTCTACCTCACGCCTGACAGTCTGTAGCAGCAATAGCTGGGGCGCAGTCAGCCCGACTGTTTTGCTCAAATGCCTCGAATGCAAATCCGTGGCTCGAATCAGCCTCCGTAATGCCACCAGCACTTCATCAATGATCTCCATACAGGGTGTCTCTTTAATCAGCCAGTTATCTTTGCAGGATTAAACGTTATTGCCAGGTTCTTTCGCCATAGCCCTTTCGCCATAGCCCTTTCTCCATAGCCCTTTCTCCATAGCCCTTTCGCCACAGTCCATGGCCTCATCAGCACGCAAGCGGCATCGGTTTGAACAAAATATATGTTTAGTGTACAATGGATTTCTCAATTGACAACGGAATGTCACATAACAGATAGCGAACAGCAATTATACTTAACCGGGTAATTAATCAGCTTTTCACAGTAGTTTTTGAATAAAAACTGACTTTGGATAATCTGACCTACCCTATATTAAGTAGAAATTTACTTATGGATGTATATATATGAATGCCGACAGCGAGTCAGCGCACAGTACCAGCCAAAAGCCCCGCACTGGCAGCGAACAAGCCACCGGGCAACATATCCGATTCTCTATCCCCACCAAAAACGACGGTAAGGCTGTCTTTGACCTGGTCAAGCGGTGCCCACCACTGGACACCAATTCAGTCTACTGCAATCTGCTGCAGTGCCATCATTTTGCTGCTACTTCCGTCAAGGTTGAGTCAGCGGCCAGCGCAGGGGCGGGCACCGGGTTGCTGGGTTTTGTCTCCGGCTATAGACCTCCACAGCAGGAAAACACCCTGTTTGTCTGGCAGGTTGCTGTCGCCGACCAGGCCCGCGGCATGAACCTGGGGGTCAGAATGATTTGCAGCATCCTCGCTCGCGAGGAAAACGCAGCAGTCACCCAGGTGCATACCACCATCACCCCGGACAACGATGCCTCTTGGGGATTGTTTAAAAAACTGGCCCGCAACCTGGACTGCGAGATCGACAGCGAGGTCCTGTTTTCCGGTGAGGAGCATTTCGGCGGAGATCACAAGGATGAGGTACTGGTATCCATCGGGCCATTCTCGCACCAGCAAGTGCTGTCAACTGCGGACTAGTCAGATAGCGGACAAAACGCTTATTCATCAAATATTCACTCACTGAACTTTTGCTGAATCACTTATTTGATGAATCACTCATTTACAAATTGAAAAGGTATTACCCATGAAAATTTTTGAAGAAATCGAATCAGAAGTTCAAAGCTATGCACGCTCATTCCCCCGTCTGTTTGACCGGGCCAAGGGTGAGTTTATGTATGACCGGGAAGGTAACGAATACCTGGATTTCCTGGCCGGCGCTGGCACACTGAATTACGGTCACAACAATCCAGTGTTCAAGAAGATCCTTTTGGAATACATAGAACGCGATGGCATCAGCCATGGCCTTGACCTTCATACCGCCGCCAAGCAGGATTTTCTTGAAACCTTTAATGAGAAAATTCTCAAACCACGCGATCTCGACTACAAGGTTCAATTTACTGGCCCGACCGGAACCAATGCCGTTGAAGCGGCCATCAAAATCGCGCGCAACGTGAAGGGCCGCGAAAATATTGTTTCCTTCACCAATGGCTTCCACGGTGTCAGCCTTGGCTCGCTGGCGGCCACTGGCAACTCCCATCATCGCGGGGTTGCGGGGGTTAGCCTGCCCGGTATTACCCGTATGCCCTATGACGGCTACCTGGGTGAAGGTATTGATACCACCGCCTATCTCGACAAGATGATTACCGATTCCTCCAGCGGCATGGATCTGCCTGCGGCAGTGATTGTAGAAACGGTACAGGGAGAAGGCGGCATTAATGTCGCCAGCGTCGAATGGCTGCGCAACCTGGCAGCGGTATGCCGCAACCATGACGTACTGTTGATCGTGGATGACATCCAGGCCGGCTGTGGTCGCACGGGCACCTTCTTCAGCTTCGAGGAGGCGAGCATCTATCCCGATATCGTCACCATGTCGAAATCACTCAGCGGCTACGGGCTGCCCTTTGCCGTGGTGCTGATGAAACAGGAACTTGACCAGTGGCGCCCGGGCGAGCACAACGGCACATTCCGCGGCAACAATATGGCCTTTGTCACCGCCAAGGCCGCTATTGACCATTACTGGAGCGATGAAACCTTCTCGAAGGAGATTGTTCGCAAGGGTCAATATGTTGCCGAGCGCTTTGCCAAAATTGTTGAAAAATACGGTGAAGGCAACTTTACCACCCGCGGTCGCGGTATGTTCCAGGGCCTGAATTGTGTCAGTGGCGAGCTGGCGGACAAGATCACCAGCACCGCCTTCAAAAAGGGGCTGATCATTGAGACCAGCGGCGCTGACGACCATATCGTCAAGTGCCTGGCAAGCCTGACCATCAGTGATGAGAGCCTGAAAAAGGGCCTGGATATTGTCGAGCAGAGCGTTGCAGAAGTGCTTGAAAAAGTCGACATCATTCCCGAGGAAAAGGATTTTTTTGCCGAGCCCATGGACGCAGATGGTGAAAAGCAATACGACCTCGATCAAACCGCTTGATAACGCCGTAACCAGGAGCCGAACATGATAGTCAGAAAATTGCAGGAAGCCGAAAAATCCGGCAGAAAAATTAACAGCAATGGCTGGGACAGCACCCGCCTGTTGCTGAAGAACGACGGCATGGGATTCTCATTCCATATCACCACCATCTACAAGGGCGCGGAGTTACACCTCCACTACCAGAACCACCTCGAATCGGTCTATTGCATTTCGGGTAAAGGCAGCATCGAGGATCTGGCCACTGGTGAGATCCATGCCATCAGCCCCGGAGTGATGTACGCCCTCAACCTCCATGACAAGCACATCCTGCGTGCCGAGGAGGAAATGAAAATGGCCTGTGTATTCAATCCGCCACTGCATGGCAAGGAGGTTCACAACGACAGTGGCGCCTACGAGCTGGATGCCGAATCAGTTTCCGACTGAGTACTTCTGCCTTTTACGCATGCGATTAAAGCATCACGCTGGATTCTTTGGAGCCTAATACTCACTCATTTATATTTGGGATATCAGTAATGAAACAGCACACCGTAGAAAAAATCGGTGGAACCTCCATGAGCAATTACCAGGCCGTGCGCGACAATATTATTCGCAGGGGCTGCAATTCACCGGACATCTACCAGCGCATTTTTGTGGTGTCCGCCTATGGTGGTATCACCAACTTACTCCTCGAGCACAAAAAAACCGGGCAACCCGGCGTTTATGGTCTGTTCGCCAACGTCAATGACGACAACTGGGAACTGGCACTGGACAAGCTCGGTGAGCAACTGCGCACCATCAACGCCGAACTGTTTACCGACCCGGCCATGTGCGAGCACGCCAATCAATTTATTGATGAGCGTCTTCAGGAAACCCGTTCATGCCTGACAGATTTAAAGCGGGTTTGCCAGCATGGACACTTTGCCCTGGAGACACACCTCAAGACTGTGCGCGAAATGCTGGCCAGTATCGGCGAGACCCACAGTGCCTGGAACCTGGCCCAGCTATTGAAGCGGGACGGGGTAAATGCCCGCTATGTGGATCTGACCGGCTGGAGTGATAACAAGCATCTATCGCTGGACGAACGAATTCTTGAATCCTTTGAGGGGATCGACTTGGCGTCCGAATTGCCCATCGTGACCGGTTACGCCCACAGCAAGGAGGGCTTGATGTCTACCTTTGAACGCGGCTACAGCGAAATGACATTCAGCCGCATCGCTGTTCTTACCGCAGCCAGGGAGGCCATCATTCACAAGGAATACCATCTCAGCAGTGCCGACCCCCTGGTGGTAGGCGCCGACAATGCCGTGCCCATTGGTCGCACCAATTACGATGTGGCGGACCAGCTTGCCAATCTCGGGATGGAAGCCATCCACCCCAAGGCCGCAAAGGGATTGCGCCAGCAGGATATCCACCTGCGCATTATGAATACCTTTGAGCCGGAACATTCCGGCACTTTGGTCACCCGGGATTACGTCAGCAGCAAACCCCGTGTCGAGATTATTGCCGGGGCGCGCAACATCTATGCTATTGAGTGTTTTGAACAGAATATGGCTGGTGAGATTGATCAGTTTGACCGCGACATTCTCGCCATCATCTCGCGCTTCAAGGGCCATATTGTCAGCAAGGACATCACCGCCAACAGCATTACCCACTATCTGGCCACCAACCTGAAAACAGCAAAACGCATTCGCCGCGAGATTGAAAATCTCCATACCGAGAGTCACATTCAGGTGCGCAAGGTGGCAATCCTGTCCGCCATCGGTAGTGACATGAAGGTGCCAGGGATTCTCTCCAAGGCCGTGAGCGCACTGGCAGCTGAAAACATATCGGTACTGGCCATACACCAGTCCCTGCGCCAGGTCGACATGCAGTTTGTCATTGATGAAGGCGATTATGACCAGGCAGCACGCAGCCTGCATCGTGCCCTGATTGAAATTCACGATCATGGTGAAGCCATTTGTGCCGCCTGACACCCTGATCCGCGATCACTGAAGGCCCCCCGATGCTGATAAGTTTTTTGCTGTTTGTTGCGATTTTTACTGGTATCGGGCTGGCCTCAGTGTGGCAAAGCCGGGGAACGAAAAGCGATTATTACCTGGCCAGCAATTCCATCTCCCCCTGGCTGGTGGGCCTGTCTGCGGTAGCCACCAATAACAGCGGTTACATGTTTATCGGTGTAATCGGTTACACCTATGTCACCGGACTTGCTTCCATCTGGCTGATGCTTGGCTGGATAACAGGCGATCTTATCGGCTCACTGCTTGTTCATCGCAAACTGCGCGAACGCGCGGGCGACAGTGGCGAAGCGAGTTTTGCCGGTGCTATCAGAGCCTGGTCGGGAACTACCAGCAAGAAGTGGCAGCTACTGGTGGCGGTGATCTCTTTTGCCTTCCTGCTGACCTACGCTGGCGCCCAACTGGTGGCCGGCAGCAAGGCGTTGCATGTGCTGCTGGACTGGCCTATCTGGGCAGGTTCGCTGATTGGCGCGGTGATGGTTGCCCTGTACTGCATGGCGGGAGGCATCCGCGCCTCTATCTGGACTGATGCGGCGCAATCCGTAGTGATGATACTGGCCATGGGGCTACTGCTGTTTTTCTCGGTGCAGAGCATGGGTGGCTACACTGCTGTGGTGGCAGAAATGGGCACTGTAGAAGGCTTTCTTGACCTGTTTCCCCGCGACCTGGTAGTGCCAGGTGTAGCGGGTGGCGTTATTTTCGCCCTCGGCTGGCTGTTTGCCGGTTTGTCAGTGATCGGCCAACCTCACATTATGGTGCGCTTCATGTCCCTCAGCGGGGCAGAGAAAATGGTGCAGGCGCGCCTCTGGTACTACCTGTGGTTTACCGCCTTTTACCTGATGGCTACCGGCGTTGGCATGATGTCCCGTATCTTCCTCGCCGACCCCGGCAGTTTTGATGCGGAACTGGCCTTACCCATGATGGCCATCGAACTGTTCCCTCCCGCAGTCGTAGGACTTGTGCTGGCGGGTATTTTTGCCGCCACCATGTCGACGGCAGATTCCCTGCTGTTGAGCAGCTCATCGACCATGACCCACGACATCCTGCCCCAGCGCATTGAAAAGCCGCTGGTGCTGAAAATCACCACAGTGGTACTGACCGCAATCGCCCTGCTGCTGGCGCTGTTCAATCAGCAAAGTGTCTTTGCCCTGGTCATCATGGCCTGGTCGGGCCTTGCGGTGATTTTCGGTCCAATCCTGCTGGTGCTGGCCTTTGGTGGGCGGCCCTCAACGGCAACAATGATTGCCATGTCGGTGGCGGGCCTTGGGGTGGCAGTACTGTGGCGCTGGCTGGGTTGGCACAACAGTGTTTATGAAGGGATGCCGGGCATGCTGGCCGGGTTGCTGGTGTATGGAATATGCTGCGGTTTGGCAGCTGTTTATTCCAGGACAGGCCTGCCAACCGAACCAGGTGAGTTGCGGCAGCCCGACCTCTAGGTATTCACTGTGGTTGAATTCAAACACTGATCCGCCACTAACGACATTCTCCACTGAAGCAATATTCCAAAAAAAACGCGCGGTGTTAGCCGCGCGTTTTTTTGTTCGCCGAAGCGTCAACCCATTACTTCTCGTAGGGGTCGACCGGCTGGGGTGCATCAATGATGCCGATATCCATAAACATGGTCAGCACATCGGAGATGGAGTAGATGTGAATCAGCTTGTCGCCGTCAAACTTGAGCCAGGAGAACCAGGTAACGTTGATTTCCTGCCCCTTGGCGGGCACGCCCATGTAGGCTTTCTCTTGCTTGCCGTAGTGGTGGCAGAGTACGCAGACTTCGTCGTCGCCATTACCCCAGGCTTTCAGGGTGCGGTATACGCAAGGCGGGAAAGTATTGTAAAGACCTTCGGGGGAAGTGGACCACTCTTCGAAAGAGCCGAGATCGGGACGGTTGGGGTTGTCGTAGGTGAACTTGGAGGTGTCGCAGTATTCGCGCAGCGCCTGGAAGTTGCCTTTGTTGAGCTCGTCGTGGATGTTCATCCACTGGTTTACCATGAAGGTCTGACGCTCGGTCAGGCCTTTGCAGATCTCTGCACGCTTTTCAGCGGAGAGATTGAAATCTTCCATAGTGTATTCTTGCTGGCCAGCTGGCAGGTTCTTGCTATGCATAGTTATTCCTCATAATTTACAGTGAATCATGCTTTGTAGGGCATGGTAATGACAGCCGACCCACGAAGGCGATGCGGGGTGCGACCTGTTTGGCTCCTGCACACAAAAGCGATTATTGATATTGCTAATGACGCTCTTTGACAGAATCAGTGAAGACACTATTTCCAAACTGCGGGAAAAGATACTACATTTCACTTACTAACTAGTCAACCAGCTTTTACTTTGCGGCAAAAAGCAGCCTGCAAAGAATACCTGTACACAATCCCTACTGCACCTATCTTCGGATAACTGCCCTTTGATCCAGGCCAATAGCTTTAACTGAAAAACTGGACCGGCCTATCGGGCCAACATCAAAGCCCCGGCATGACATCCGCCAGCAATTGGTAGGAGCGTTTGCGGTCGGCAAAATCATAGGTGATTGTCACCGTCATGATTTCGTCAGCATCAAAGAGCTTTACCAACTGACCAATCCTGGCTGCCACCTGGTCAGGCGTTCCCACACAGTCGTGGCGGGATTGCTGCTGCATATAGAACGATTCCTGCGGACTGTAGGAATACTGCTGTGCTTCCTCAATCGAACCGATACCACTAAAACCCTGGCGGGTGACCACCTTCAGCATCGACAGATGGCGGGCGCGAGCCAGTTGCGCGGCTTTTTCTTCGGTGTCGGCACAATAGACATTGATGGTGAGGCCCGCCAATGGCTTGTCGAGCAGCGCCGAGGGCTGAAAATGCTCTTTATAGATACGCAGGATATCCGTATCAGCATCGGCATTGATAAAGAGGGCGAAGTTGTACGGTAAACCCATACGCCCGGCCAGTACCGCGCTGTCCGCACTGGTTCCCAGCATCCAGACCACCGGGTTTTCCACGGGTCGCGGTGTAAGCTTGGGGCGATAGCGAAGATTGCCCAGTTTGTGGATCAACTCCTCGGTCTGTTGCTGGAAAAGATGAAAGCGCGGGGTACCGCCGTGGGCCAGCTCCCGCGCCGTATCCATATCAGCACCCGGTGCCCGACCCACCCCCAGATCCACGCGGCCCGGGAACAGCGTGGCCAGTACCGATCCCACCTCCGCCACCTTGAAGGGGCTGTAATGGGGCAGCATGATACCGCCGGTGCCGAGGCGGATACGCTGAGTCTGTGCGCCAATGGCTGCCAGCAACACTTCCGGTGCACTGCCGGCATAGGCCGCTGTGCTGTGGTGTTCCGACACCCAGAAACGGTGGTAACCCAGGCTGTCGCACAGCCGCGCCAGCTCGAGGGTTTCCGCCAGGGCCAGTTCGGCACTGCCACCCTGCTTGACTGGCGACTGATCAAGAATGGAGATATTCATCGCTGACTCACTTGTTCTACCCGGTGTGCCGGGCAATCACAGACCGGCACAGACTACAAAAAACATCCCGACCAGGTTTCTGGCCGGGATTACGGCTGCACAATCGTGCAGTGGTATCGCTAACCCTGGGGTGGACGATTATCTGAGCACTTCGCTGGCCAGAGTCTCGATGGCGGCACGGGCCTCATCCACCGACTTGATTTCCGGCAGGCTGAAGGCCAGGCGATCGGCTCCCACGTCACGGTAGGGTTCAATACACTCCACCGAACAGCCCGGGCTGACAATCACAGACACCTCAAAGTGCTCATCACCGCGGCCAGCCTGCTCGGCATATTCGCGGATTTTGGCCTTGCCGCGCTTGACGTGCTCGGGGCCACTCAGGTCGATCCCCAGAAATGGCATGACCTTCAGGCCATCATGAGCCGGCAACCAGCCGTTGCAGTGTTCACCGATACGCTTCAGAACCGTGTCGGTATAGCCACCGAGCCAGATCGGCGTGTGGGGCTTGCGGGCGGGGCGCGGGCCGAGCAGTGTCGGCGGGATATCAAAAAATTCACCCTTGAACTCAAAGCGGTCATCGGTCCACAGACCTTTCATGACCTGGATGCTCTCCATGGTGTAGGCCCAGCGACGATCAAAACTGCCGCCGGTGATTTCGATCTCAAGCTGGCTGGCGCCGCCAGTACCCAGCCCCAGGGAAAAGCGCCCGCCACTATAACAATCAAGGGTAGCCACCTGCTTGGCGACATTGACAGGATGCTGCATCGGCATGATCAGCACGCCAGTCGACACTTCGATTGTTTTGGTCAGTGCCAGAGCACGGGCAGCGCCAATCAACGGGTCCTGATAGAGTGGGACACCAAAATGGGGCGGTTTCACCGGCTCGTCCAGGGGGCGCACCGTATGGTGCCCGTAGGACACCCACTCAAACCCGCACTCTTCCGCTATCTGACACACTGCGCCCATGTCCACATCGGGGATAGGGTGACCCGGATCGCCAAAGGGTCTGCTGAGACCAATTTTCATCGTTTGATTTCCTCTAGTATGCAACGGCGCAGGCCCGGGGCCATGGGGCAGCTTGCCCGTCCAGAAGGCAACCCGCCTGCTCGCCATGTTGTTATGGTTTGATCGACATGATTTTCCCCTGCCTTGATCCGGTTGTCCGTGTTAAACAGCCGGACCCATGACAGAGGCCTGCAAAACGCTCACCAGCATCATACCTGAAGTGACAGCCAAACTTGCCAGCCAAAAGATAGGTGAAAACATAACCACAGAGCGGCAAAGTCCGTGATCGACCATCACTGTGTCTGTCGCAAGCAGTTTGCTTGCAGCCTCGCAGACCTGAAAATCAAAGCCCGACACTGACGGGCGCCATCACCATCAAAACCAATACCAGGGGAACAACCTATGGATTTACCTGCCCCGCCGGATGTGGTCGGCACCTCGCTATCCGGTAGCGAGCCCTACATCATCAGCGCTGAAGAAAACCGTGCCCTGTGCAAATCCATCAACGCCGAACCGGCCACTGATGGCAGCGCGCACCCGGTCTACTACTATATCGCCACCCAGGTGGGCATGGGCCAGACTGTTGCAGGCCTGTGTGAAGTGTGTGATTTTGACGTCGAAGTCGGCCCCATGATGGCGGGCAGCAAGGTCACCTTCTCAAGCCCGCTGATGACCGACCAGCCCTATCGGGTGGAAGGCGAAATCACCAGTATCGTGCGCAAGCAAAGCCGCAAACTGGGTGTTATGGACTTGATGTCCTATGAGCTGCGCCTCACCCTGCCCGATGGCACACCGGTGCTGACCACTGTCAATTCCTGGGTACTGCCAAGGAGGGAGCTCGCATGAAGCCACAAGCAGGCGATCAGCTGAAACCGTTTATTGTTGAATCCGTCAGCCGCCAATCCATGAAGGATTGGGCTGTTTTTCTTCACGACCCCAACCCCATCCACCTGGATGCCGAAATGGTCAAGGCCAAGGGCCTGGGAGACAAGGAAATCAACCAGGGGCCGATGAACGTGGCCTTGATCATCAACATGTTGCACAACAACTTCCCGGGCGCCACGCTTGAGTCCCTCGACTCGCGTTTTCTCGACAATGTCTACGCCGACGATACCGCCGAAGCCTACGGCGCCGTTACCGAGGTTGTGGCAGAAGGTTCGGAAATTCGGGTAACATGCGACATCGGCCTGCGGGTAGCCGCCCGGGGCGATGTGATCAGCGGCACAGCCACGGTCAAAATCGCCCAGTAATATCCATCGGGAATACCACAGCTGTTAACGGTATCCCACCATGAACACTGACAATCAGGAGTAAATATTATGCCTAGCGGTCCATTTGCACACGTATGTATGGTGGTTAAAGATCTCGAAGTAGCCATCGAAGACTGGACAAAAATTCTCGGTGTACTCGATCCGGGCCAGCTCAAGGACCCCATCGTAAAATACGACGAGTTCTCCAGCGGTGATGATGCCGGCATGAAATGGGCGACTTTTGTGTCCCACCACGGCACCGAAATCCAGTTTATCGAGCCTTCCCCCGGCACCCCTATGGGCGACCGTCTGGAGCAGGTTGGCGAACACGTCCACCACCTGTGCTTCACCACCCCTGATGTTCCCGGCGCACTGGCCACCCTGTCTGCACAGGGCATCAAACTGGCTGGCGGCGGCAAAACCTACAATGATCCCGACATGACCTGGCAGAAGTGGGGCTGGATTTCCCACAAGAGCACCCATGGTTGCCTGATCGAAGTGGCCTCTCCCTACGAGAGCCACAAGGACGGTAAATGGCACCCCGTTGAGGCCGAAGGCTAAGCAAGTCTGGCCTCAACACTGACCGGTGATCTGCATGTACCGGGCGTTTACACTAAACCCCGCCTGGATCTCCAGGCGGGGTTTTTTAATCCTTCATAATACTGACCCGCAAGGACAGACTTATGATCATCACAGAGCAGTATAACTACCAGGATGACAAAACCAATCTGATCGGCTATCTGGCCTATGACGACAGCCACGAGGCAAAGCGCCCCGCCGTCCTGATCGCACCGGAAGCACCGGGTATTGGCGAGCACGTCAAAAAGCGCGCCGCGATGTTTGCCAAAGCGGGGTTTATCGCTCTGGTGGCTGATATTTACGCTAACGGCAAATACTTTTCCGACATGGGTGACATGATGGCCCAGGTGGAAAAAACCCGCGGCAACCTGCAGGCCTGGCGCCAGCGCACAGGTGCGGCACTGGGGGCGCTGAAAGCGCATCCCATGACCGATGCAGACAGGGTATGCGCGGTGGGCTACTGCTTTGGTGGCTCGGGGGTGCTCGAACTGGCGCGCAGCGGCGCTGCCTTGCGTGGCACAGTGTGCTTCCACGGCGAACTGACCCCTTCTGACCATGATCCGAGGGGAATTGGCAGCAAAATCCTGGTCCTCACCGGCGCGGCAGATCCGTTTATCCCTTTGCAGCAGCGCAATGACTTTGAAGCAGAAATGCAGGCTGCTGGCGCCCAATGGGAAATGATCGTCTACGGCAGCATCAAGCACGGTTTCACCAACCCCGAAGCGGACCTGTCTGGCATGCCCGCGATGGCTTACGATGCAGCAGTTGACCGGCGCTCCTGGCAGAGCATGATGAACTGGCTGGGGTATGTGCTGGCGTGACGGGTACTTATTGTGACCCTGGCTGCAGCTCTCCCGACATCATCACCCGACTTGGCGCCGACAACACATGCCTTGGGGACTTACGGCAATCATAATGGTTGCCCGTTCCCGACAGCACTTCCACTCTTAAACGGATCATTATTACTATGTTTCCCAGGCTTTTTGGCAATTTTTTCCAGCATGGCTACGTCACCAGCGATATGGCCGAAGCGAAGGCTGTCTTTGAAAAACAGTACGGCGTCAGCCAGTATCTCGATATCGACAATGCCCTGGAGGTTCACACACCTGCAGGCCTGCAGACCCTCGATCTGAAAATATCCCTGGCCTATGTGGACAACCTGCAGGTGGAGCTGATCCAGCCCGTCGGCGGTTCTGCAGCCGATCTCTACAGGCAGGTATTGCCAGCAACAGGCTTTGCCATTGCCATCCACCACATGGGTTTCCTGATTGAAGGCCCTGAGGAAAACTGGCATGCGTTCCGCAGCCATATCGGTAACGAAAGCTACCCCATCGCCATCGAAGCCGAGGTCGGGCCGGTCAGGTTCGCCTACATAGATACACGCAAGACGACCGGACATTATTCCGAATACCTGTGGATGTCCCAGGACGTCAACGCCATGGTGCCGCGCAACTGACCAACACGGCCAGCACGGACTGTCCAAGGCAAACTGTCCAGTCAAAATAACCAGACACAACAAGGTTACAGTGATGAACGATAGTGAACTGCTGATTCGCATCAGGATTGAAGAGCTCAAGGCGCGCTATTGCCGCCTGATGGATACCAAGCAATGGGATGCCTGGGGGCAGCTGTTTAGCGAAGATTTGGTGATGGATGTCAGCGATGATGTTCCTGCCGATATCGGCACGCCAATCCAGCGGGGACGGGATGTTGTGGTGGCCCAGGTCCGCGGCTTTGTCGGCCAGGCGATCACCGTGCACCAGGTTCACTCCCCGGAAATTGAGGTGTTATCCACCACCAGTGCCAGTGGCATCTGGGCCATGTCCGATGTGGTGATCTGGCCTGAATGTGTTACCCCGCCGATTCCAGGCAAAGGCACTCTTTACGGTTACGGCCACTACCATGAAACCTACGCCTTGCAGGATGGCGCATGGCGCATCACTTCCCTCAAGCTGACGCGACTGCACAAGCACTTTGCCTGAACCTGTAGACAAAAAAACGCCCCTTGCCGGGGCGCGCAGTGTCAGCCTTAATGGCCAAGCCAAATAACCAGATCGCCTCAGATAAAGTCAGGGGCGGAAATATTGGGTTCAACGCCCAGCAGCGACTTGCCAAAAATTTCGTAGCCCACATAGGGCAGGTTGGCCGTGTGCCGGGCACCCACATTGAGATCTCGCCAGATACGGGAAACTGCCTTTTCATCGGAGAAAGCACCCGAGCCGGCAAGAAACATCAGATCGTGCCCGGCTTTGGCCAGCAGGTCGATGGTGAATGAACCCTCTCCCTTGCTCATTGCCCGCTCCTGAGGAGTCATCGGCACCCGGGTAGCGCCGGACACATCAATCAGACCGCAGGATTTTTCCACCAGCAACCGCGCCGCCTCAACACTGGCGGCAATGCGGCCAAACTCCGCCTGTACCACGGCTGATTCCGATTGCTTGGCATAGGTGGTATAGACGATGGGCCGGTTGTGGCTTGCCCTGGTAACCTCCTCGAACAGCGCCTGGGCAGCACCAATCACCATGCCGTGGGCAGTGGCCCGCAGGAAAGGCATAAAGGGCCAGTAATCGGAGGGCTCACCCACATATTTTTTGCCGTCCGGGTGGTTGCCGATACCCTTGGTAAAATCCATAAAGCGGTTTTTCGGTACAAACACATCCTTCACCACGCAGGTTTCCGAGCCGGTACCTTTCATGCCCACCATGAACCAGGTGTCTTCGATCGCCATGTCGGCCATGGGGATGTAGATGTTGCCAAAGCCCACCTGCTCGTCCTTGTCGTTGAGCACCTTGACGGCAAAGCCACCCCATTCCGCATGACGTGAACCGGAGCAGTAGGCCCACCTGCCATTGACGATATAACCACCTTCTACCAGCCTCGCAGTGCCTGGAGGCGTGGCGGCACCGCAGATTGTGGGGTGATGGCCATTGGCGAAAATCTCTTCCTGCAGTTCATCCGGGCCAAGGCTGGCAATCCAGGTGGTGCCGTGCAGCACGGTATACACCCAGCCTACCGAGGCATCACCCTTGCCCAGTTCGGCACCCACCCGCGCCATGGCGCTGGCAGATGTGCCATAGCCGTCCCAGCGTCGGGGTGATGCCATTTTCCAGAACCCGGCATCCGTCAGCTCGCGGAAGACATCAGCGCTGATGCGACGATTGGCATCGAACTCAGGCCCCTTGCTGCGCAGCAACGGCTGCAATTCACGGGCGCGACCAATCAGCTCCTTTTCAGCGGCTAGGTTGTAATCAGTAAATTTCATTCCTATCTCCTGCACATTCCGGTCAATTCATGTATTGGTTCCGGCTAACGTTGGCACTGTTGAGGACTGCCTGGCTTTGCTCTGCCATCCGCGCTGACCGGTACAACTGCAAACTAGCACCATAAAACATATTGAACAACTATTGTTTATTTTGTTCAATACAGTTTTTTGATCTATATCAGTTGAAATGTCGTGCAGCTGGCAACGCAACCATCCATCAATTCTGAACCCCAGACTTAATAACCAATAATTTCAATATCTTAAGGTTAAGCATCCTGAATCCTGGCTACTGTACTGAGGTCTGTGACAGCCTCTATTCCAAGAGCCGCCCATCCTCCACCAGTCGATACTTTCCTTTATTGATCTGGATCAAGGAAGGAAGGCCGCCAGGAGAATAGATTGGCGGCATGTAGATTGAACATATTGAACACATAATGTTCAACGAGCATAAACAGGGCAGAAAACACTTGCCAGTCAGGCGAGACAAGCCAAAGGGATCCAGCAAGGCACGTCAGCAGACGTCACCCGGCACGCTTGTTCAGGCAGCAATCGAGGAATCAGACATGTTAAATAAATCTACCCCGACCCTCCGGGACGGTACCCGAATCGAAGACCTCTTCAATCTGGAAACCCGCGAGGTTTCCCTCTCCACCATGTACGATCCGGAAATCCACCAGATCGAGATGGAAAAGATCTTTACCAAGGTCTGGCTGCTGCTTGGCCATGCGTCAGAAATCCCCAAATCCGGTGACTACGTTGTGCGTTATATGGGCCAGGACGAGGTTATCGTTTCGCGGGATCGCAAAGACGAAATCCATGTCAGCCTCAACGTCTGCCCCCACCGCGGCATGCATGTCTGCACCGCCGAGTCCGGCAACGCCCAGGTACACAAATGTATCTATCACGGCTGGGCATTTCGCCCCGATGGCAGCTTTGTCGGCGCGCCGCTGGAAAAGGAAAAAATGCATGGCGAAATCTACCCCAAGGAAAAACTCGGTCTTAAAAAGGCCCGGGTACAGCTTTTCCACGGTCTGATTTTTGCCACCTGGAACCAGGAAGCTGCACCCCTGGAAGATCAGCTCGGCGACATGAAGTTCTACTACGACATCATGTTTGGCAAAACCCATGGCGGCATGGAAGTGCTCGGTGCCCCCCAGCGCCTGACCATTCCCGCCAACTGGAAAACAGCCGGTGAACAGGCCGCCTGCGATGGTTTCCATACCCTCACCCTGCACCGCTCGCAGTTTGATATTGGCAACTTCGGCAATATCAGCGACACCATGGATGAGTTCATTCCCATCATGCAGGGCGTCAACGTGGCACAAAAAGGCAATGCCCTGCGCTGTATCTCTGCCGCTACCACCTTCACGTCACTGATCGGTTCCGGCGAGGATTTCAGCAAGCTGTCTGACCTGGAAAAGATTACCAAGCTGCCACCGCCCGGCATCGTCACCGAGCAGTTGCTGGCGGAAATGAAAGAGCGGCTCAGCCCTGAACAAATCCACGTCTGCTCCGTAGCGCCGCCCCAGGTCGGCAATATGTTCCCCAATGTGAATCTGCTGTTTATCTATGCACCGCTGCCGGATGGCACCCTTGGCTCGGGCTATGTAATCCACACCATCAACCCCATGGGGGCCGACAAATTCCAGTGGATCACCTGGTTCCTGTGTGAAAAGGATACCCCTGAGGAGATCAAGGACATTATCCGCGCCGTGGCGGTACAGACCGGCGGCACGTCGGGACTGATCGAACAGGACGACTCCGATACCTGGCCTCACATGACCATTGCCGCCAAGGGCGCCTGGGGGCGCACCGAAACCCTCAAATACCAGGCTATTGGCGGCGAGAACCGCCCTGAGGGCTGGCCCGACAAGGCCCACGTTTATGCAGGCCTGTCGAAGGACGATGCCCAGTGGCACTGGTGGCTGCAATACCACGAGCTGATGACCCAGTAATTGCCAGTCAATACCAGGATTTCACACCATTTTTGAGGTACGAAACATGAACAATACCGCCGAAAAAGTCGCACCGTTCGAGATTCCGCCCATCAACCTGCCCAAACCGACGGACTCGATTACCCACTACCAGATCCAGCAGTTCCTGCACCTGGATGCCTATCTGCTGGATCACAACATGCTGGCGGAGTGGCTGAATATCCTCGCCCCGGACCTGCGCTACTTTGTCCCCATTCGTCAGACACGGGAACGCAAGGACCGCGACAAGGAATTTTCCACCAAGCTCGGCCATATGGACGATAACTTCCAGTCCATCGCCATGCGGGTTCACCGCCTGGTGAACACTGGTACCGCCTGGTCCGAAGATCCGGCGTCGCGGGTGCGCCGCTTTGTCACCAATGTGTCGGTATGGGAAACCGATGTACTGGGTGAATACGATGTCACCAGCTACCTGTTGCTAACACGCAACCGTTTTTACCAGGACGATTATCACCTGCTCAGCGCCGAACGGATCGACCGGATCCGTCGCAAAGGGGAAAGTTTCGAACTGGTAAGCCGCGAGGTGAGGATGGACCAGAGTGTACTGGGAATGCCCAATCTGGCGATCTTCCTGTAACAGCACGCACGGCTGCCGATCTTCCGAGATCGGCAGCCGTGCAGTGATCATTCACTGAGGAATATAAAATGACCGTACATAACAGCCAACCCGGCAAGATTCCCGATCACATCCCCAAGCACCTTATTCAGGATTTTCCGCTGAAAATGGGCGTTTATGCCGATGAAAACCCGTTTGATCGCATAGTCCCCGAGGTGTGTGAAGGGCCGGATGTGATCTATGCCCTCGATGTTTTGCCCGGCGGTCGCGGTGACGCGTGGATTTTCCGCCGCCAGGAGGATAACCGCGAGATTTACAACGATACCGAACATTTTTCCAACAAGGGCTTCAGCGGTTTTGCCGAGCTGATCGGCGAGCACTGGTCAACCATTCCTGCCGAAACCGACGCACCGGAGCACACCTATTTTCGCACCCTGCTCAACCCGGTGTTTGCACCCGGCTCCATGGCGAAAATGGAAGGCACAGTACGCGATGCAGCACTGCGGACCCTGAAGCGGCTTGAGGGCAAAAAAGAATGTGACTTCATGGATGATTTCGCCTTTCCCTTTCCTGTCGGTGTAGTCCTCGATCTGATGGGGCTGCCCCATGAACGGATGGACGAGTTTTTAACCTGGGAGCGGATGCTGCTGCACTCCGGCAAGGCCGAGGTAATGGCCGACGGTGTGCGCAAGGTCACCGGCTACCTGCGCGAAGTGATCGCCGAGCGCAAGCAAAATCCCGGTGACGACCTGATCAGCTTTGCCATCAAGTCTGATGTCAACGGCCGCAAAATGACCGATGACGAACTGCTGGGTTACGCTTTTAATTTTTATATTGGCGGGCTGGATACTGTGTCTGCCAATCTTGGCAATTTTTTCCTGCACCTGGCCACCAACCTCGATCACCAGCGGGAGCTGCGGCAGCACCCGGAAAAAATCCGCGAAGCCATTGAGGAATTCCTGCGGGTCTTTGCTGCAGTCAGTACCACCCGCATCTGCATCAAGGAAAAAACCATCCGCGGCATTACCGTCAAGCCCGGCGACAAGGTGCAGATGAACACCACTGTGGCGAATCGGGACAAGCACGTCTACGAAAACCCCCATGAGGTGATCCTTGACCGCAATCCGTCCCATGTCACCTTTGCCACAGGCCCTCACCACTGCCTGGGCGTACATCTGGCGCGTCGCGAACTGCGCATCGCCATGGAAGAGTTCTTCAAGGCCATCCCGGAGTTCCGGCTCAAACCCGGCGCCAAGGTCAGCTGCCAGATCGGTGGCATTATCCAGCCGCGCACTCTGCCTATCGTCTGGTAACTAGCTTGGTAACTGCAGTCTGGTAACTGCTCCCGGCCACACTGCTTGCAGCGGCGTGGCCGGGACTATGGGCATCACCCGGGACAGCAAGATGATTGATAAAGCGCTGATAGAAAATTCATTCGAGCAGGCTGCCGAAACACTGGGCGATATCACGCCACTGGTGTACGAGCAGTTTTTTGCGCAATTCCCCGAAGCTGAAGAACTGTTCAATATCAAGGGGCCCCAGTTCAACGCTGACCTGAAAAACAAGATGGTGAGCGACGCGCTCTATACTTTCATGGAATATCTCGACACACCGGAGGAGGTGGAAATTGTTTTCAAGTACACCATTCCCCAGCATGTGGACCTGAATATTCCCATGAAGTATTTCACCGGGTTGCTCAGTGCTGTTGCGCAGGTAGTTTGCGATACGACTCCCGATCAGGACAAAGCCGCCACCAGTGCAAGCTGGAGCGCACTGCTGGCGAAGTTTGATGCACTGGTGGTGAAATACTCAACTGAATGAGCCGTTGTTGAAAAACGGGCAGATCGGCTCAGTTGATGAACTGACATGATGGATTGAAAAGATTTTTTCTCGCTGTGTGGACTCCTATACGTTTGTGGGTAGCAACTTCAACGGACCTCCCAAGGGAGGAGAAGTCCACTCATCGAGAGATAAAAAGGCCTTGTTGTTTAAACAAAACCCCGATTAAAGCGTCATCCCACCATCCAGCGGGATAACAGCCCCGGTGATAAAACTCCCAGCCCGGGAAGCAAGGTGAATCACCGAACCGACAATATCGTCCTCCTTACCCAGGCGTCGCCGCGGCACCAGCTGCAAAATGGCTGGCAGCTGTTCGTCGGGGATCTGCGTTAACCTGGAAGGAAAAAATCCGGGCGCAATGGCGTTGACCGTAATATTTTCGCCGCCCAACCGCTTGCCCAGTGAACCAGTCAAGTGATGCAAACCTGCCTTTGCCGCCTGGTAGGAGTAATTCTCCTTGGGACCGACCCGGGTGCCACCCATGGAGCCAATATTCACAACGGCAGAAGGGTAGTCCGCAGTGGCACCGGCCCGCAGCAAGGGCAGCAGTGACTGGGTCAGAAAAAAGACCGACTTCAGATTCAGGTCAACCACATCATCCCAGCCCTGCTCGGTGAACTCCCCCAGTGGCGCGTCATACATGGCGCCGGCGTTGTTGACCAGGATATGCAGCATGCTCTCACGCTCACCCAGGGCTGAAGCCACAGCCTCCACACCCGGCATGGAGGAGAGATCTCCTGCCAAGGGCAAGCACTGGCCAAATGCCGACAGTTCCGTCGCGATAGCGCTACAGGTATCAGGGTTACGCCCGACGATATAGGTTTTGGCCCCGTGTTCCACCAGGCCCTTGGCAATCATGTAACCGATACCGCTGGTGCCGCCGGTCACCAGGGCGACACGGCCCCGCACTGAAAAAAGTTCACTCACCATGGTTTCCTCTTATGGTTATGGCTTTTGCCGCTACAAAAAAGCCAGCCGGAGAACATCGGGCTGGCCGTGGAATTACAGTCATTCAATGGTGTCAGTGACAGCCAAACATGCCGCCATCAATGATGTGCTCGCCACCGGTGATATAGGCGCCTGCACGGGAGCTGAGGAAGATGCACAGGCCGACAATATCCTCAGCAGTGCCATAACGGGCCAGCGGTACACGGGCGAGGAATTCCTGGGAGGTGTCTTCCTCCTTGCGGATATGGGCGGTCATCTTGGTGGGGAAATAACCCGGCACCACCGCATTAACGGTGATATTGTCCGGCGCCAGCTCCGCCGCCAGCACCCGTGACAGATGGTGAATGGCCGCCTTGCTGGCCACATAGGAATAGGCTGGCAGCGGCTCCACAGCCTTGCCCGCCAGGGAGCCGATATTGATCACCCGTGCAGGGTTGTCGCTGTTATCGGCTCCGGAATTTTTCAGCAGGGGGAGCAACTCTCGGATCAGGGTAAATGGCCCCTGCACATTCACCGCCATCACCGGCGCCCAGGCCTTGTCGGGGAACGATTCAAGCGGCGCACCCCAGGTGCGCCCGGCGTTGTTGATGAGGATGTCGAGCTTATCCTCCAGCGCCTTGATTTTATTGGCCAGCTCCACCACCGCTTCGGGCGGATCGAGATCCGCTGCAATGCCGATACAGGTACCAATCCTGCTCATCTCGGCGGCGGCGGCTTCACAATCCGCAGGCTTGCGCGAAGTGATATAGACTTTCGCCCCTGCCTGCAGCAATCCTTCGGCGATCATGCGGCCCATGCCGGATGCGCCACCGGTAACCAGCGCCACTTTACCGCTGATATCAAATAATCCCGTGCTCATGATGTCTCCTCGAATCCACTACTCAAATATTAACAACGATCTTGCCCATACCGTGGTCATTCTGCAAATACAGCAGGGCGTCCACGGCCTGGTCGAGATTGAACTGGCTGTCGATCACCGGCTTGATATTGCGCTCCGCCACAAAGGCCATCATGGCGCGGAAATCGTCCAGCGTGCCCATGGCGGAGCCGTGGATGGTGGCGTGGCGGAAGAACAGCTCCGGAGCCACCACCTGGAACTTGGCGCCACCGGTGGGGCCGTAGATAACCACCCGGGCACCCATATTCAAACAGCGGCTGTATTCGGCAAAGGATACGGCGGGCGCCCCATCAATCACCACATCGACGCTGCCAGCAAGCGCCGCGAGGGACTTGCCCCACTTCTCCTGCTTGTATACCACGCCGCCCTTCGCACCCAGAGCCACAGCCTGGTCAATTTTGTCCTGCGCGCCACTGGTGACGTAGACCTCAGCGCCCATGGCGACGGCAAAGATCAGGGCCTGGATAGCAACGCCACCACCGATGCCGGTGATCAGCACCTTCTCTCCGGCCTTGAGATTACCCTTGGTGGTCAGGCAGCGCCAGGCAGTCAGGCCTGCCAGGGGAATCGCAGCTGCCTCTGCAAAGGTCAGCCCGGCGGGTTTTGCCACCACCGCATCGGCAGGCACGCAAATATATTCCGCCAGGGTGCCGGGATAGGGCATCCCCAGACAGCCAAATTCCGGGCTTGGGTAGTCGGGATTGTCACCCCAGTTGGCGGCGGGATAAAGCACAACCTCCCGACCAACCATGTCGGCATCAACGCCCTCGCCCACCGCATCCACCACACCGGCACCATCAGCCCCAAGAATGGCAGGCAACTGCATGCCGGGGTACTGCCCCAGGCTGACCCACAGCTCGCGGTGGTTGAGTGCCGCCGCCTTGAGCGCGACGCGCACCTCCCCTGCGGCCGGGACAGGGGTATCCCTCTCTGTCACCGTGGCGCTTTGTGGCCCTTGCGGGGCGGTCAGAACCAGTGCTTTCATCCACTACCTCAGTTGTCTCTGTCATGTCGAAAAGGCAGACATAAAACAGCGGGGCTTGTTGCCAAACCCCGCTGTTTGAACCGCCAGCTGGCCGATCAGATCAGGATCAGAAAGAACGCGGCATACCCAGCATCTCAGCAATGGCGTTGCGGCACATTTCGTTGGTGATCGGCCCTATGCGCCACAGGCGGCTGTCGCGCCAGTAACGCTGCATATCGGTTTCTGCCGAGTAACCCATCCCGCCCAGAATCTGTATGCCGAGATCGGCAGCCCTGTTGGCGTATTCGGAGGCCTGCAACTTTAACATAGTCGACTCCATATGGCAGGGCTTGCCGCTAGTCATCAACCAGGCGCAGTGGTTCATCATCAGCTCGATGGAATAACGCCAGGAGGCAATATCCGCCAGGTAATGCTGGAGAGCCTGGAAATGGCCGATGGTTTTACCAAAGGCCTTGCGCTGGTTCATATACTCGATGGCGTCCTCCTGAATACCATCCATCACCCCGAGGCAGAAAGCTGCCACCATCAGGCGCTCGTTATTGAGGGTCGGCAACAGGGTGTACCAGGCATTGTGAGGCTCGGCAAGCACCTGTTCATCGGTGACCAGGACATTCTCAAAATGCACCGTGCAGGAACCCATGGAACGCATACCCAGCTTGGGCAGCGGGGTGATGGTGATGCCGGGCTGTTTGGCCGGCACCCAGAACAGACTGACCCCTTGATGACGCTTTTCCACATCCTTCTTAGTACGGGCCAGCACCAGCAGGTAATCCGCCACATGGGCAGAAGAACTCCAGATCTTCTCGCCATTGAGAATCCAGCCGCCATCGCCACGTACACCCTCAGTGCGCAGGGCACCGAGCACATCGGTACCGCCATCCGGCTCGGTAAAGGCAATCGCTGCCCGCAGCTGGCCCGTGGCAATCTTCGGCAGGAATTCTTTCTTTTGCGCATCCGTACCATAGACGCCAATGGATTTTGACCCGGCAAAGGAGGTAATACCCCAGATCCAGGCAAGACCGCCCAGAGGCCGGGCGAGTTCACGGGCAAGAATCATCTGGGTGATAACGTCGCCACCCTGACCGTCATAGTCTTCAGAAATGCCGATACCGTGAAATCCTGCCTCTGTGAACTTGTCCCATAGCTCGAAAGGATAATCGTGTTCTTTCGCCTCCAGTTCGCGGGCCCAGCTTTTGGGAAGCTCCTTGCTCACCCATTTACGGGTGAAGTCCTGAAACGCGACATATTCTTCCTGCATTTGAAAATCCATTGCTCTCTCCGGTTGGGTTTGCCAGTATGCCTGTGGGCTGGCTGATAAATGCTGAAGCCATTCCGTGTTGCGGAATTCTCTGCTCTCGCCCCAATCCCAACACCTATCTTTTTATAGATCAACTTGCGGGACAGACTGGCTCGGCAGGATTGAACATTTATACTCAATTATGTACAATCGTTTCTGCTTACAGAACGGTGATAATGCAGGCCATGCTGGGTATACCCGCCCTTCCTGTGTGATAATCGCTCCTGAATCATCAAGCCCATCGCCCCCAGCGATATCAAAACCCAGACATGATTAGAGGTGTAAAGTGAACGACGCGACCAGAATCAAAGTGAAAGTGATCAAAAGCGCCTGCTGCGCCTATGGTCTGTGTGCAGAAATCTGCCCTGATATCTACAAGTTGGACGAAAACGGTATCGCCTACGTGGAAGACGAACTGGTTCCCGAAGGCATGGAAGAACTGGCCCGTGAAGGCGCCGCCGCCTGCCCCCAGCTTGCCATCACCGTAACCGAAGTGACCGATTAAGCTTTGTCAGGCTACCCCGATCACACCAAAACGCCCCGCTGACCAGCGGGGCGTTTTGGTTTGGGGCTACCAGGGCGAGTACTTACAGCCCCCGTCGCTCCCTGACCTGCGCGGCCAACTGCCAGGCAAAGACCATCAGCGCAGCCAACGCAATGGCGATACTCATGCACAGAAACACAAAGCGCGGCGATGAATCGCCAAGCCCGTGGGCTATGCCGTCGAGCAATAGCGGGGTGGCAAACTGGCCAAGAGAGGCCGCTGTCGCCACCACCCCCATGGCCCCGATCACACTGCCACCCTTCACCACTGTGGTGGCGGAGAAAAACAGGTAGGGCATCAGAAAGCCATTGCCAAAGCCGATGGCCAGCAACGCCACGATGGTGGCAGGCAGGGTGTGGGCGCTGGTCAGCAGCCAGTAACCAACCGCACCCATCACCAGTGTCGCGAAGATAAAGTAGCGCCCCAGCAGACTCCTGACCCGCACTCCGAGAAAGCCGGTCACAAAGCTTGCCGCCGTGAGACAGGAAATGGCTATGCCCGTCTCGCGGGAGCCGCCAATGGCGTTTTCTGAAATAAACAAGGCAATATTGACCGGCACAGCGTAGATGGCCAGCAACTGCACAAACACCGCCACTGCCCACCAGTAGACCTGAATCGGCAGTCTGGCTGGGATAGCCAGGGTCTGCGCAGCGGCTGGTGCCGCGTGAATATTGGCCAAAGACAGGGCTATCACCACCAGTCCTGTGGCATACACAGCAAAACCGTAGCGCCAGCTGTAAACCGTCAGGTAGCCCACGGCGATATTGGCGCAGATGCCAAAAAAGCTGGTCACTGAAGACGACCAGCCCATCATCCGCAGGCGCTCACGCCCGGAAAAGTACTCGGCAATCAGTCCGGACGACATGGGCATCAGCACGCCAATCCCCACCCCCAGCATCAGGCGCATGAAAAACAGCAGCTCAAAACTGTTGGCAAGACCGCCACCCAGACCACCAGCCACATAAAAGCACAGGCCGCCAATCAGCAGGCGTCGTGTACCAAGCCGATGGCTGAGCCAGCCCGCCAGCGGTGCGATAAACATCATGGTCAAGGCGGGCGCCGTCAGCAGGGCCTTGATCTGGGTCGGATGAATATGGGGGAAGGCGGCGGCAATCTCCGACAGCGCCGGGGCAATGGCGGCACTGGCAAATACGGTCAATAGCGAAATCGACAGTATCGTCACTCTCAGCATGGTGAATTCCCTGAAAAGGCACAGAAAGGTGGGCTACTACAGGCGCTACAATCTGCTCCTGGTCATCACCTGCTCCTGGCCATCATTAGTGGCTTGCCCTAGCATTGGCAATAATGGCCAGACCAATTGCACCAAACGCTGGCGGAAAAAATCAGGGGGAGTCCATGGACTCCCCCTGATTGCCTGGCTTTAGCTTGAAACCAACCTGTCAGTGCTGATCTCAGGCCTGCTCAAGGTTATCGGTAAACCCGGCGGGGACATCCGGGCCCCACAGGTAGAAGGAGTCTTCCGGGCCAAGATCGGAATCTTTCCAGTCGACATTGGCAGGAATGTAGTCCATACCGGCAGAATACTCAGTCCAGCTACCCCAGGGATCGCGCACATAGTGGAAGTAGTTGGAACCCAGTACATGACGCCCCAGACCCCAGCTGTAGTCAAAGCCATTGAGCGCCATGTGGTTGGCGCCAACGCCCACTTCATTGACGGAGCTCACTTCCCAGCTGGTGTGGTGCAGACCGGGCCCAGTGCCACCCAACAGGGCGATGGTGTGGTGATCACTGCCATGGGGCGCATGCATGAAGGCAACGATATGCAATGAACGGTCCGACAGGCGCAGGCCGAGCACATCCCGGTAGAAGTTGATGCCGTCATCAAGATCGCCGGTAAACATTGCCAGGTGGGACAACCTGCGAGGACGGGTTCGCTCGCACTCACTGCGCAAGGGGGCAGCGCGTTTGTCGCTGGAGCCACCATTGGCATCGAACGGCGCCAGTTCATTGTTGGCGGTACGGGCGGCGATGCGAATTTCCAGAGGCAGGCCCATGGGGTCGGCAAAACGCACTGACTGGTCATCGCCTTCGAAGCTCACACCCTGCTTGTCGAGATGCTCCTTGAAACGCGGGAGGTCGTCCGCAAAGCAGCCAAAGCACAGGCCGGCGAGCTTTTTCGGTGTGCCCTGCCTGATAATTCCCCAGCGCTGGGAGCCGCCGTAGCAATACAGTCCCAGGGTTGCACCTTCTTCCTTAACCTCGAGACCGAACAGGTCGAAGTACTTTTTGGCTTCGGCCAGATCCGGGACATCCATCACGAAATGATCCAGTGAATGAACGCCCAGAACGCCCTGACGGCGGATTTCCTGCTGGTTACTTGCTTGGGTCATAGCTGACTCCTCCCGATGTATTGGTTATGTTCGTGCAATCCTGAGGCTGCGGAGTGCTTACTCCTCGTCTTCAATACCGTTGCTGAGCAAGCCGAGGCCTTCGATCTCAACTTCACAGATATCGCCCGGCTTCATGTACAGCGGCGGCTTGTGGAAGTGGCCGACGCCGGATGGAGTACCCATCACCAGCACATCACCGGCTTCGAGGGTAATGGCCTGGCTCATCAGGTGAATCACGTTGGCAACGTCAAAAATCAGCTGGTCGGTATTGGAGGACTGCACTACCTGACCGTTGAGGCGGGTCTCAATTTTGAGGCCGCTGGCGCCCGGTGGCACTTCGTCCGGGGTGACCAGCTCGGGGCCGAAGGCACCGGTGCCGTCAAAGGTCTTGCCCACTGTCCACTGGCTGGTGCGAATCTGGTAGTCGCGCACGGAGCCATCGTTAAACACGGAATAGCCAGCAACATAATCCAGCGCATCGGCGAGGGGAATATGGCGGCCACCCTTGCCCAGCACAGCAACCAACTCACCTTCGTAATCGAGCTGATGAGAGATGCGGGGGCGAACGATATTGGCCTTGTGGCCGATCAGGCTGGTGTTGAAGCGGGTGAAGATGGTTGGGTAGTCAGGCAGGTCGAGCCCGGCTTCCTTGGCGTGGTCCTTGTAGTTCAGGCCCAGGCAGAAGATTTTGGTGGGGTTGCTCAGGGGTGGCAGCACCTCAACCTGGTCGATATCGACGGCATTGCCCTTGGCCAGGATGTCGCCCGCTTTGGCCAGAGCCGCTGAACCCTGGCGCACCAGGCTGTCGAGGCTGCCGGGGTAGCCGGCATCGGTTTCGACCAGTCCAGCAAAGGTGCCATTTTGGCCCTTGACCGCCAAACCCTGTTTACCGTCTTTTTTGAATGATAGAAAACGCATGAGTCAATTCTTCCCGATAGTGGATCACAATCCGCAGGCTGGGCCAGGCTTCACACAATCCTGGCCCAGCCTGCAATGAAATGGTGCCTGGGATCCATTAGGAACCGCCAGGACGACCGGTAGTCAACCTGCCCAACCGCGCAAACTGTCGCTAACTGCACTGGTTGGAAGAGGCAGGATTATACACTTACTCGCCATGTTGTACATTTATAGCATCCGGGCCATTCTGCCCCCATGATCCGGATCAACACATCAACCGTAGATCTTGCCACCATCCACCGGCAGCATGGACGCGGTTATAAACGCCCCGGCGCGGGAGGCCAGGTAAATGACCGCGCCGACGATATCGTCCTCGGTGCCCAGACGCTGGCGGGGGATGCTGGCGATAATGGCATTGTGGACTTCAATGGGTGGCTCGTAGCCGATATCGCTGGGGAATACCCCCGGAGCAATCGACACCACATTGATATTGTCCGGCGCCAGATACTTGGCGAGGCCACGGGTCAGGTGATGGAGACCGGCTTTGGAGGCGATATAGGAGTAATACTCGATGGGTGCATTCTCGATACCACCGGCAGAACCGATATTGATAACCCGCGCGGGGTCGTCGTAGGTGCCCGAGGCGCGCAGCAGCGGCAGCAGCTTTTGAATCAGGAAAAACGGCGCCTTCATATTGATGTTGACCGGGCCGTCCCAGCCCGCCTCGTCCACTTCCTCCAGGGTCTGGAGCGTCAGCAAACCGGCATTGTTGACCAGGATATCCAGTTTCGACTCTTTTGCAGAGAGCTCGGCGACAACCGCTTCAATGCCCGCCAGGGACGACAGATCGCCGGGGATAAATGTACATTGTCCCAACTTGGCCAATTCGGCAGCGGCATTCTCACCCTTGGTGACATTGCGGCCGACAATATAGGTTTTGACACCGGCTTCAACCAGTCCGCGGGCAATCATCAGGCCGATACCGTTGGCACCGCCGGTGACCATGGCCGTCTTGCCGGAGATGGAAAAAAGCTTGCTTATAATGTCACTCATTCACTTTCACCTTTCAGGTTTTTATAGGTCAGCACGAACAGCACCGGGAAAAAGGTCTCAGGCTGGACTGGCCAGATCAGGATGTTGTTTTCAATCAGGCAAATCTCCCAAACCGACACACAGGAGTTGCATGTCTCCACCGCAATAACAGGGTATCAATGGACGTCTTGCCAGGGGCGCACAGTCTATACATAACCCGTCTGGCCACGCAACAGAACCCCGCACAGGACCCCGCAGAGGCACACCCAGCGTCGAAATCGGCATTGCGGCCTTATATAGCCCGGCAACTATAACAAGAGTTGCCCCGTGCCGGAATTGACAATCAGCGGTTGTCCGCACAGCAACATCAGTCCCAGATCGACACACCCCGAGCCACCCGTCCTGTGGCACACTTGCAGCAGCCTCGCAGCAGCGGGTAATCTCCCTGACCATCAGCCAAACCACCGGACAGAGCAAGTTATGACAGCAGTACAACGGCAAGACCTTCAATCCTGTGCGGTGCTCAGTCTCAACCGGCCCGATGTGCGCAATGCCATGAATGACGCCATTGTCAGCGAGCTGGAAAGACACCTCGACGCTATCGAGCAGGACAGCACCCGCGCCATCATTATCACCGGCAGCGGCAAGGGCTTTTGTGCCGGTACTGATCTCAAGGAAATGCTGGCCCTGGGCTACGAAGGCTACCAGCAGCGCATTGGCCGCATGCACAGCCTGTTTACCCGCCTGCGCACCTTTCGCTGTATATCCATTGCCGCCATTCACGGCCCGGCCCTGGGCGGCGGTACTGAACTGGCCAGCGCCTGCACCTTTCGCGTGGCAAGCACTGACGCCCTCTTCGGCCTGCCGGAAATCCGCCTTGGGGTGATGCCCTGCTACGGCGGCACCCAGAACGTCGCCCGCCTGATCGGAGAGAGTCGCGCCCTCGACCTGATGCTCACCGGCCGCACGATTACTGCCGAAGAGGCCTTGGCGATGGGCCTGGTCAACCGCATCAGTCAGCCGGATCAGGATGCTCTGTCTGCGGCCCTCGAACTGGCCGCCAGCATCAACGGCTTCAGCGCCGTCGCCCAGGCCGCCATTCGCACGGCCACGGCTGCAGCCTTTGACAACGCGCTCAAGGATGGCATGCTTGTCGAGCGCCAGCAGGCGGCACTGGCATTTGCCAGCGAGGATGCCCGCGAAGGGGTGTCTGCCTTTATCGAAAAGCGTCAGCCGCTGTTCCGGGATTGCTGAGCAAAGGAAGCCCCAGCGGGTTTAGCAAGAAGAAAACCCGTCGATAACCAACAATAAGAGTGAGGAAAAATGAAACCCGTCGATATATTCCGTATTGTCCTGGTGCTGGCCATACTGGCACCCCTGGTGATTATCCAGAGTGGGCCGGGCGTTGCCCCGCAGTGGATGAATCAGCGCCTGGGCGGCATACCCGTCACCGTCGTGGCTACCACCCTGTGGTTTATCGTGATGATGTCCCTGACCGGCATCATTGCCCGCCAGCAGACTATGGCCAGCCGCAAAGATATGGCCAGCCGCAAAGACGCAGGTAACCAGCCATGATGTCCGCCTCGATTGGATATTTTTTTGTCACCATCGCCATCACCCTGGCAATCACCTTCTGGGCGGCGCGGCGCAACACTGGCCGCGCCTCGTTCTATGCGGCAGAAGGTCGTATTACCGGCACCCAGAACGGCTTTGCCATCGCCGGCGACTATATGTCGGCGGGCACCATTCTCGGCATAGTCGGCCTCTACACCCTGATTGGCGTGGATGTGTCACTGTATTTTATCGCCCCCCTCGGCGGCCTGTGCCTGGGGCTGGCGATCCTGGTGGGCCCCCTGCGGCGGATGGGCAAATACACCCTCGGCGATGTGGTACAGAGCCGCCTCAAGGAACCCCGCACCCGGGTTGTACTGGGGGCCTGCACCATCACCATCTCCCTGATCAATCTGGTGGCACAGATGGTGGGCGCTGGCGGGCTGATTTCCATCGTGTTTGGACTGGAATTCAACCTGGCCGTGATCACCGTCGGCACCCTGATGACCTTTTATGTCGCCTTTGGCGGCATGCTGGCAGCCACCTGGGTACAGATTATCAAGGCCGGCTTACTGGTTGGTGCCGTGATCCTGTTGTCCCTGCTGTGCATCATCAAGGCGGGCGGGCTGGGGGCGCTCTATACCCTGGCGGAAACACCCCAGGCTTCAGACCGTTCACTGTTTGAATTTGGCGCCATCAACCACGGCCTGTTCTCGTCCATCTCCCTGGCGGTGGCCTCGGTGGCGGGCATGATGAGCATGCCGCACCTGCTGATCCGCTTTTTTACCGTACCCGACGAGACCCAGGCCAAGCGTTCACTGCTGGTGGGTACCCTGCTGATCGGCGGCACCATGGGGCTGGTATTTCTGGTGGTCAGTCCGGCGGGGCTCGCCTTTGTCACCGGCAACGCGGCCTATCAGGATGCCAGTGGTGGGGTGAGTGGCGGCTCCAACATGATCAGCCTGCACCTGGCGCGGGAACTGGGGGGTGAATTCTTCTTCGGGGTGATGAGCGCCGTGGCATTCTCCACCATCCTGGCGGTGGTGGCCGGGCTGACGGTGGCGATTTCCTCCGCTACCTCCCACGACATCTTTGCCGCCCTGCGCAAGGGCGCACCCATGTCGGAACGCCAGGAAGTGGGGATTTTCCGCCTCGCGGCGGTATTCACCTCAGCCGCTGCGGTCGGGCTTGCGGTGGTGTTCCAGCACGAGAACCTGACTTTCCTGATCGTGATGGGCCTCAACGTTGCGGCCTGCACCACTTTCCCGCTGCTGATGCTGGCCATTTACTGGCGCGGCCTGACACCGGCTGGCGCGGTGGCAGCCGGGGTGGTGGGGCTGGTGAGCAGTGTGGGCCTGATCGTGCTCAGTCCGGCCTTCTGGGTGAAAGTGCTGGGCAATCCCGAAGCGGTGTTCCCCTCAGACTACCCGGCCCTGGTGTGCATGCCGCTGGCCTTTGCCGCTGCGTGGCTGGTATCCCGCTTCAGTACCGGCCCGCAGGAGGCTGCGGCTAGCTATTGACCCTCCTCGGCACTGCGCTGATCCAAAGTCGTTCAGCGCAGTGGCCGGGATTGCACCGACCGGCCTGTCAGGCCACCCCATCCCTGGCTGGCTGCGATTCCATCCTGCCGACAACAGCCACCCCCTTGCGCAGCTTGCCCATACGCTGATGCAGCCCGCTCACATAGGTGAACACCGCAGGCACCACCAGCAGGCTGAGGGCTGTGGAGGTAAGCAGGCCACCGATCACGGCAATGGCCATGGGCTGGCGGAAACTGGCATCCCCGCCAAAGCCCAGCGCCAGGGGCAGCATCCCGGCGATCATCGCCACTGTGGTCATGACAATGGGGCGCGCCCGCTTGTGGCACGCATCGATCAGTGCCTCATACTCATTCAGGCCGTGATCCCGCATCCCCAGAATGGTGTACTCCACCAGCAGGATGGAGTTTTTCGAGACAATGCCCATCAGCATGATCAGGCCAATCAGGGACGGCAGGTTGAGCCCACCACCTGTCACCAGCAGCGCCACAAAGGCTCCGCCCATGGACAGTGGCAGCGCCGAAAGAATGGTGATGGGCTGGAAGAAATCCTTGAACAGCAGGACCAACACACAGAAAACACAGAAGACCCCGGTGACAATGGCCATGCCAAATCCACGGAAGGTTTCGTTCATCATCTCCACCATGCCATCTTCGAGGATATGTACCGTATCGGGCCTGTTCTCCAGTGATGGCAGGTTGAACGCAGCCGTGCGCGCATCGCCGAGGGTAATGCCGCTGAGATCGGCACTGATGGTGACAAAGCGCTGGCGGTCATAGCGCCCTATCTCGGTCGGGCCGCTTTCGACACTCAGATCGGCAATGCTCGACAGGGGCACCAGCCCATCGCGCCCGGGCACCCGCAGGTTGGCAAAGGTATTGATGTCGGCGCGGTCCACATCGGCAAGCCGCACGCGGATATCCACCTGGCGGTTGTCGAGATTGAGACGCGCCAGCTGAATGCCAAAATCGCCGCTGGTGGCAATGCGCACGGTCTCACCGATGGCGGCGGTGGTAACACCCTGCTCGGCGGCGCGCTGCAAATTGGGGCGAATGATGATTTCCGGTCGCTCCAGGCTGGCGGTAGACGCAATATTGCTCATGCCCTCGACACCGCGCAGCTCGCCTTCGAAGGTCCGCGCCATGGATTTCAGCAGCGGCAGGTTTTCGCTGGTGAGAATGATGGAGAACTTGTCCCCTGCCCCGCGGCCGCTGACGGTAAAGCGCGCGCCGGGCACATTTTCGAGGCGCTTGCGAATCTGCTGCTCAATGGTGGACTGCGACTCACGCTGGTCCCGTGGCGCCAGAATAACTTTCAGGGAAGCAATCCGCACCTCGCCACCGGCGAGGGTCGCATTCGGAGTCATGCCCCCCTGAGCATTGCCCACCAGGGTGAAAATGCTCTCGATGCCGGGCAGATCCTCAACCGCCTCCCGCACCTGTTCCGCAGTCGCCAGGGTTGTGCCCACGGCGGTACCAGGCGGCAGTTCCACATTGATCATGGTCAGCCCCTCGTCCCCTGGCGGCACCATGCCGATCGACAGCAGCGGCACCAGCGACACTGACGCCACCAGAAACAACCCGGCACTGACTACCGTCAGCCCCCGATGGCCGAGGCACCAGCGCACGGCACCCAGGTACCAGCGCATGATCGGGCCATCCTCTTCCACCTGCTGTGGAGGGGCAGCCCCGTCGACCTGCACAGGCCTGTGATCGCGCAACAAATACGCCGCCATCATCGGCGTCAGCAAGCGCGCCACCAGCAGGGAAAAGAGGATCGCAATGGTCGCCGTCCAGCCGAACTGCTTGAACAGCATGCCGGCCACACCATCCATAAAGGCGGTGGGCAGGAACACCACCACCAGCGCCAGGGTGGTGGCAATCACCGCCAGGGCGATTTCAGTGACCGCATCGGCCGCCGCTTTCCTGATCGGTTTGCCCATGCGCGCATGACGCACGATATTTTCAATCTCGACAATGGCATCATCCACCAGAATCCCGACGATCAGCGCCAGGGCCAGCAGGGTGATGGTGTTGAGGGAAAAACCCAGCCAGTGCATGGCGGCAAAGGTGGGGATCACGGACAGCGGCAACGCAGAGGCCGCCACCAGGGTGGCGCGCCAGTCGCGCAGGAAGAACCACACCACCAGAATCGCCAGCAATGCGCCCTCGTAGAGCATCAGCATCGAGCCCTTGAACTGCTCCTCGGTATGGTGAGCGGTGCTGGAAATGAGGTGGAATGTCAGGCTGTCATCGCCGCTGGCAATCTCGTCAAGCACCTCGTGAACCTGGGCGGCAGTTGTCACCTCATCGTGACCCTTGGCGCGAAAAATCTGGAACCCCACCACCGGCTCGCCATCCAGCAGAGCCATTTCCTGGCGTTCGGCAAAATCGTCTTCGATGGTGGCGATCTGGTCGAGGCGCAGCGCCTGGCCACCGCCCAGCACAATGGGCAGGGCGCGCAAGTCACTGGCCTGTTCGACGGTGGCAATGGTGCGCACCGACTGCTCGGTTTCCCCGAGCTGGCCGCGACCGCCGGACAGCTGCTGCTGGACAGTGCGCAGGCCGCGCGACACCTGGGCGGCTGTGATGCCCAGGCCGTTCAGCTGGGCCGGGTTGACCTCCACTCTGATCTCACGGCTGAGGCCGCCCACGCGCTTGAAACTGCCGACGCCCGGTACCGTCAACACCTTGCGGGCCACGCGGTCGTCGATATACCAGGACAGTTCGCCTTCATCCATGCGGCTGGAACTGACCGCAAAGGTCATCATGGTGAAGCCCGCAATGGTGAGGGCGCTGATATTGGGTTCTTCCAGATTCTCGGGCAGCTCGGAGCGGATACGATCGACCGCCTCCCGAGTTTCGATCAGGGCCGTTGACAGGGGTTTGCCGAGTTCGAATTCGAGGGCCAGCTGTACAGCGCCATCGGTAATGGTGGTGGTCTGGTGGCGCAGGCCCGGCAGGCTGGCGACGGAATTCTCCACCTTGAGCGCGACTTCTGTTTCCAGCTGGGCAGGCGCGGCGCCGGGCTGGTACAGGCCGACCTTGATCATCGGAAATTCCATATCCGGCATGCTTTCAACACTGAGCTGCGAAAACCCCCACAGCCCGGCGACGGAGAGCATCATGAACAGCAGGATAGCCGGAATGGGATTGCGGATTGACCAGGTTGCCAGATTCATTGGGTGGGTTCCGCAGAGACTGGTTCGGAAGCATCAGGCTCAGGTAAAAGCGCTTCAGGTGATGCCATAGCAGCCGGAGATAATTCGGCTGGCGTTTCCTGTGGCATGGTTGGCTCGATATATGCCGACTCTGGCGAGACCGAATCCAGCTGCGTCGACGCAACAATCCGCACCTGATCCTGGTCCGCCAGAAACCCGGCGCCATCCACCGCGACACGCTGACCGGCGTCAAGCCCGTCCACCACTTCCACCTCGTCACCCTGGCGGCGCCCCACCTCTACCCGCTGGCGCGCCACCCGGGCAATTTTCCCCTCACCCTCGGCGAGGAAGACATAGCTGTGGCCATCGTTGATGACAATACTGCGGGACGGAACGGTGAGCGCTGGGGTGGATTCCAGTTCGATCAGCGCTTCCACGTACATCCCGGCGCGGGCGCTGGAGCCTGGCTCCAGATCGGCATAGAGACTCGCCAGCCGCGACTGGCTGTCCATGGCGGGCGCTATCTTGCGGATCACCGCCGTCGCCCGGGCGCCGTCCGGCAAGCGCAGGATAACCGACTGACCGGGCGCCACCAGGCCAACCTGGGAGGCATTGAGTTCACCATGCCACTCCAGGCGATTCTGGCGGATCAGGCGAAACAGCTCCTGGCCGCTGGAGGCTACACTGCCCAGGGTGGCGCTGCGGGCGCTGATGACACCATCGTCCGGAGTCCTGATCTCGGCGTGGCGCAATTGCACCCGTTTGGATGCCAGCCGTGCTTCTGCAGAGGCCAGCTGGGCTCTGGTTGTCTTGGCGCGGGTCACAGACTGCTGGATTTCCTGCTCGCTGAGGGCCTTGATGCGGCCCATGGCGAGGGCGCGGTCGCGGTTTGCTTCAGCCTCGGCGAGAATGGCCCGGGCCTCGGCCACACCGGCCTCCAGTTCGGCTTCTTCGGCACGCAGGGTATCGGTGTCCAGGCGCGCCAGCACCTGGCCCTTGGTGACACTGTCACCTACCTCGACATTGAGTTCCACCAGGGGCATTCCACCCAGGGACGAGCTGATGATCGCCTCCTGCCAGGGGGCAATGGCGCCGGAGGCCTGCACCTGCAATGGCCAGGAAACCTCGCGGACAAGGTCGGTGGTGATGGTCAGGGCGACAGTCCCGGAAGTCGGCGTTTGCGTTGCACCGACCGGACGCGGGGGAGAATCACTGGCAGAAACTGAGGCCAGCACTGCGCCGACCAGGGCAGAAACCAGAGCCACGACCAGCAACGACAACACAGGCCTGCGCAGCAGCATTCCCGTCCATTTTCCGGCAACGAGGGTTGGTGTTGGTTGATAGTGCATCCTTGATTCTCTCAGTGGTTTGCCCGCTTAGTGGCGTGGCGCCAGCTGCACGATTGCGGCAGATGGCACTTTGAATACTGTCGTGGCATTAACCACGATAGTTGTGACAACAGTTCTGAAAACACTGACATCACAATAAAAAAAAGTGCCGGGCGAGCAGTCCATTGCTGGTCCACCGGCCCGGCATTGTAACGGTTGGCAGACCTAGCTAACCACTACCCGTGCCGAAGCCAGATTGGTCACCCGCCGTGCCACGGCGTTGACATCCCCTTCGCGGTGGGAGGTCACCCGGGCAGTCACAAAGTAGGTACCCGGTTTGTCATAGCTGTGGCTGGTAGCGAGCCTGACACTGGTCTGGGTGCCATCGACCGCACCGTGCTCGGGAAATGACCCCATGCCGTCAAAATCCCACTCCACATCGATGATGGTACCGGCACCGGGGGGCACTTCGCCGCTCATCTCCAGCTTCACGGCCTCACCGGTTTTGACCTCGGCGCGCACAGCGCCATTGGCTGTTACCGTCACCACGGACTGGATACCCTTGCGCTCCGCTGCCGAGGCAGGCAGGTTGACCCGGCCATCGACAAATTCAAAGTCGGTGCCGACGGGATGAATACCCTTCTCGACCCAGTCGCACAGATCCACCAGACTCTGTTCGATGTAGGGCATGTAATCCACCAGCCAGGTGGAACTGGCGCGTGTCGGCGATGAAGGCAGGAAGCGCGGCGGTACGTGCTCGGCATTTTCCACCCAGCGCAGCTGGAAGTTCTGCGCCGCGCCCTGTGGGCCCTGGGCCTGCTCAACGCCACGCTTGTAGATCAACCCCTGTGGCGGCCACAGCGAGGCGTCATGGGTGTGGTGGACCCACATCAGCTTGCCTTCGTACTTGCCGGAATAAGCCACACCCATCAGCGGTGACTGCAGGGGCAGCAGGTGCTGCGGATAGATCGGAGCGCCGTCGAGGCGCAGGAAATCGCAGGAGGGATCGTCGGACAGGTGATGGCGGTAGGAGTAGCAGAAAGCCAGGAAGGCGCGGTTGTTGATATGCACATCATCGCCTTCCTTGACGCCGCTAAAGCGCAGCAGGTTGGCATCGCCACGGCCATCGCAGAACAGCACATCGTGGCCAAAGTTGGAGCAGTACAGCTGGCGTCCGGCGGCATCGCCGCTCAGCAGTTTTACCCCTGTACCCAGGCGATAGCCCTTGTCGAGGCCCTTCACTTCAATGGCGATGGGGAAATCACCCACCTTGGCTGCCATCATCATGGCCACCGGGCGCGCCCGATCATACTCGGGACCGGCGAAATCCGGGCTGGTGAGCAGATCGTTGGCTGTCACCACCTTGCTGACCTTGAGTTTTACGTCAATGATGTCGTCGCCGACATATTCCGGGTTGTCGTAGCCCACATAGCCGGGCTGGGTCCAGAAATTCTCGAAATACTCGGCATCTTCCTCCTGGAGCATGTCGGCAATGGAGGTCCACAGCCAGATCTGGCCCATGGGCACAGCAATCATGAATTCATCACCCCGCGGGTAGCCGAGGCGGTACAGATTGTTGAGTTCTTCACGCTGATGGCTGTTGAGGCCAAGGAACGGATTGCCGCTGCCACCGGGCTGCATGGCGTCGATCACCTGGGCGATCTTGGGGCCCAGTACGCGCTGCACATTGAACATGGCGCCGAAGTGGACGGGCTGCTCGGTGCGGATGCGGTCTTTGGTGCCGTGCTCGGCAATCACGCCGCCGCCCATGAAAGGCAACGCGCCCTGGTATACGCCAGCGCCGTACTCCAGACACAGGGGTGAGCGACGTCCGCCGCCACTGCCGCCCCAGACATAGGAATATTTGGGCTCTTCACCGTACACCTGGGCCGCCACATGCTTCGACAGGCGCGCCGTCTCAACACTGGCGCGGTGGCCGTAAACGGTAGGATCGTCACCGGCTTTGGGGTCAACTGTGTCGCCGATATGGCCGGAGTTGGATTCAACCATGTAGCCACCAAGACGGGCGATCATCACCAGGCCGCCAACCATCTGGCCCATCAGGCCATCAAAGGCATCTTCGTGACCGGCGTGGGCGCCTTCGATAGGCTGGAACATACGCGACTGGTAATCGGCAGCAGGCGGGAAGTAAAAGGTAAAACGGGTATCGCAATCAGCGAAGCCCCCGTGGATATTGCGGTGCGGATAGGGGGTTTCCCGCCATTCGTCCCGGTCGATGTAGGGTTTGCCAAAATAGGTGTCAACCACCTTGTAGGAATCTGTTTCAATAGTCTTAATTGCGCCACCGGTGTCCGCGCTCATTATCATACCTCTCGGGATTTACTGGGATATTGGATTTGCACAGCCCTCCTGAAGGACCTGGTGGGGCTGGCCAGGGAAGTCACATGAATAACGGGTAAAAAAACCACGTCTAAGTGAATCCGCCGCTACAATAACGGCAAAGCATTAATTTAACAAAAGTGTATACTTAATTTTACATTCAGCACAGAGGGCAAGTGCCATCACCCCAGGGCCGGGAAGGCCAGGTGCAGCAGGGTCTGCAGCCAAGACTTTCACATCTTTCATGGAGTTACAGAGGGGACTATAATAAGTGCTGATTTTCAGACTGCCAGGCATGGGCGCAGGGAATCCCATACGTATATTGACAGTAATGACCCAATCATTGGAGCTCAAAACCCTTGAAACCTGACACTGCAATCGCCGCCAGCGCCAAGCCCGCCACCAGAGCCCGCGCCAAAACCAGAAGCACCAGAGGCAAAGGCCGCCCCACCCAGGAAGATAGCGAAGAGACCCTCAGAACCCTATACCACGTTGCCTACGCACACTTTATTGTCAACGGGCTGGATGGCGCCAGCATGCAGGCCATCGCCAGGGAAGCTGGTGTTTCACGGCAGATGATCCACAACCGGTTCGGCAACAAGGAGCAGTTTTTCAACACCGTAGTACAAAATGGTGAAAAGATTTTTGCCGGGCGGTTCTCTGTAACATCGCTGCCCGACACCAAGGACCCCTGGGTTATTTTCAATCATATCGGCAACCTCATCTACAACATCCTGGTCGACCCCAAGGGTATAGACCTGTTCCGGGTCATGAATGTCGCCCTCTACCGCCACCCTGAAATTGCGATCTTTCATACCCAGTCGCTGAATAATGCCTACCGCATGATCTCCACCTACCTGACCATGAGCAGCAAGGCGCTCAATGTCGAGGTGGATAAAAGCAGGGCCGCTGCCCAGGATTTTGTCTCGCTGATTCAGGGCCTGGCACAGCCGATTATTCAAGGCCGCATGGAACGGCCTGGTCCGCAAACCCAGAAGCGGGAAATCAAGGGTGTCGTCAACCGCTATCTGCGCGGCGTCGGTTTCAAGGATCCGGAGAAGTAATCTATTGAGGTGAGAACAGCTGTTCTCAGCGAGGGCACTTGAATCCCACCCTGACAATAACGCCAGGCACGGATATATTCTTCAGGCAACTCGTCTCGGCAAACACTGCGGTGGCTTAAAGGCGTTTACGGATATCTGCTTTGCCACGGCCTGTTTGGCCCCAATGGGACGGGCAAAACCACCACCATTGAGCGCATCGAGGAAATCACAGCGCACTACTTCCGGGTTGCAGTACTAATGGCTTCCGGGTTGCAGTACTCATGGCGAGATTCTCTGCAGAGGCAACGCCCACCAGTTGCGTAAAGCCTGCGATGCAAAAAATTACACCCCCGCCTTCCACCCGTTAGTCACCGGATAGCGCCGGTCGCGGCCAAAACCGCGGCGGGTGATGCGCACGCCGATGGGCGCCTGACGGCGTTTGTACTCGTTGATGTCTACCAGACGGATAACGTGATAGACATCCTCGGCTGCAAAGCCCTCGCCGATAATTGCCTCGGCGCTCCAGTCATACTCAATGTACAGCTCCAGAATCCTGTCCAGGATCGCATAGGGCGGCAGGTTATCTTCATCTTTCTGATCTGGCGCCAGCTCGGCAGAGGGCGGGCGGGTAATGACTGACTCGGGGATCACCGGCGACAGGCTGTTGCGATAGCGGCTGAGTTCAAACACCAGCGTCTTGGGCACATCCTTGAGCACATCGAAGCCGCCCGCCATGTCACCGTACAGGGTACAGTAGCCGACAGCCACTTCGCTTTTATTGCCGGTGGTCAGTACCAGCAAGCCCTTTTTGTTGGAGATGGCCATCAGCAACACACCGCGGGCACGGGCCTGGATATTCTGCTCGGTGGTATCAGCAGCCAATCCGGCAAACTCATCCTGCAGTGCCGCCATAAAAGCATCGTACATCGGCTCGATACTGATCGACTGGTAATTGACGCCCAGCAGACGCGCCTCTTCAGCGGCGTCGTCCTGGCTCATCTGGGCGGTGTAGCGAAACGGCATCATCACCGCCTCGACCCGCTCTGGCCCCAGGGCATCCACTGCCACCGCCAGGGTCAAGGCTGAATCAATACCGCCGGACAGCCCAAGCACCACTCCCTTAAAGCGATTCTTGTTGACGTAATCCCGCACCCCGGTCACCAGGGCCCGGTACACAGAGGGAATCAACGGCAAGTGATCGGCGATAACTCCGACCACAGGCGTGACACCGGCAGCACTGACCTCAAGACGGGTGTAAAACAAACCTTCCTCGAACATGGGAGTACGCATGGTCAACTGGCCGGCGGCATCAATCACCATCGAGCCGCCGTCAAAGACCAGCTCATCCTGAGCGCCCACCTGGTTGATGTACACCACCGGCATATCGCCTTCCAGCGCACGGCTGGCAACGATTTCTTCCCGTTCCAGTTGCTTGCCGCGGTGGAAGGGAGAGGCGTTGATGCACAGCATCAGGCGCGCTCCCGCCACCTTCGCCTGGGCCATGGGCTCGGGTTGCCAGATGTCCTCGCAGATAGTGATCGCCGCTTTGGTTCCAGCGATGTCGACCACACAGGCACTGCTGCCCCGACCAAAATAGCGCTTTTCATCAAACACCTGGTAATTGGGCAACAGCTGTTTGGCGTATTCGGCCTGCAATTCACCATCACGGAAAACGCCCGCCATGTTGTAAAGCACCCCGTCACGGCGACGCGGATAGCCTACTACGGCGACAATGCCGCGACAGGCATCAGCCACTGCGGCAATGGCATCGTCAATGCGACCGGCCAGGCTGGGGCGCAGCAACAGATCCTCCGGTGGGTAGCCCGTCAGCATCAACTCCGGCAGCAGCACCACGTCGGCGTGATTGGACCTGGCGGCATCAATCATATCGATAGATTTTCGGGTATTGCCGGGAATATCCCCGACCAGGGGATTAATCTGCGCCAGGGCAATGGAGATTGAGTTCATGGGTCGTATAACAGCACTGAAAGGGGCTATCATTTTCAGCTAAAATGCCCGCAATAGCAAAATAACCCAGGCAGCCTCAGAGACCCTATGGACGCAGACAGACAGTTTTACAAGCAGGATGCGCTGTCCTCCCAAGCGCTGTGGTTTTACCTCCTGTACCGCCTCGCACTCGGTCTGCTGTTGCTGGGTATTTTTCTCTCCAAACTCGCGCCCGACATTTTCGGCTCTGTTCATGACAAGCTGTATTTTTACACCGCTGCCATTTATCTGCTGATAACCACCATCGACCTGGCGATCAGCAACAGTGAGCGCTATCGGCTTGGCACCACTCATCTGCTATTTATCCTGCTGACGGATATCACCGTCCAGACCTTGCTGATGCACGCCAGTGGTGGCCTGCCAAGTGGTATTGGTTACCTGATGCTGGTGACAGTTGCGGTCGGGTCGATATTTTTTACCGGCCAGCTGGCTATCCTGGTGGCCGCCGTGGCCAGCATCGGCATTATCGTCGAGAGCGCCAGCACACTGTTCCTCTCCCCGGAATTGCGCAGCACCATGTTCCCGGCGGGATTGTTGGGCATTTTGCTGTTCCTGACGTCCCTGATTGTGCAAGGCCTCAATCGTGCCCTGCGCAAGGCGGAGCGGGTGGCTACGCTTGAGTCAGCACAGTCGGCCCAGCTACAGGAGCTCAATGAACTCATCATCAGCCGCATGCTCACCGGCATTCTGGTGGTGGACGCGGCGGGCAATATCGAGCTGATCAACCAGGCCGCCGTGCAGTTGCTCGGAGGCAACCGCCCTGAAGCGCCGTTCAAGCGCGGCGACAATATTCGCGCTGAACCCAGCCTCGCCACCCAGCTGCGCAACTGGAGCAAATTCAGCTGGCTGCGTGCCAACCCCTTTATTCCGCGCTTTGGCAACACCGAGGTACAGGCCAGTTTCAAACACACTGACCAGAGCGATAAAAAGCGCATCATGATTTTCCTTGAGGATTCCCGGGCCGCCACCCAGCACGCCCAGCAACTCAAGCTGGCCTCTCTGGGGCGCCTCACCGGCAGTATCGCCCACGAAATCCGCAACCCCCTCGGCGCCATCAGTCACGCTTCCCAGCTGCTGGCAGAATTCCGCGACCACGACGACGCCACTACCCGCCTCACCGACATCATTGCCAAGCAGGTACGCAGGGTTAACCTGATTGTGGAAAACGTGCTGCAGCTATCACGGCGCCAGGAACACAATTTTCAGAAAATAGATTTGCCAACATGGTTGCAAGGTTTTGTCGATGAGTACCTGGAAACATCGCGCCAGCGCCCTGAAATTGGCCTCGATATATCGGCCAACATTATCACTACCACGTTCGATCCCTCCCACCTCCAGCAGGTGCTGACCAACCTGCTGGATAATGCCGTCCGCTACAGCCGCCTCACCTCTGGCACCCCCTGGGCGGGGTTGCGGGTTCGGCTGGGCGGGGTCGACAAACTGCCCACCATCGATGTCCTGGATCTGGGTCCCGGTGTCGCTGAGCAGGATCGCAATAAGCTGTTTGAGCCATTTTTTACCACCTCCAGCGAAGGCTCCGGCCTCGGTCTGTACATCGCCAGGGAGCTGTGTGAAATCAACTATGCAACCCTCAAATACGAACCGCCGGAAGGCACTGAAGGCGGATTTTTCCGCATCAGTTTTGCCCACCCCGGAAAAATACTGGAGCGCAGCGATCATGACTAAACACCAGGCACTGATCGTCGACGACGAAGCGGATATTCGCGAACTGCTCCATATCACCCTGGACCAGCTCGGCCTCAAAGTATGGGAAGCTGAGAGCGTACAGCAGGCCATCACCCTGCTCGACAGTCACCAATTTGACCTGTGCCTGACCGATATGCGCATGCCCGGTGGCGACGGCATGACCCTCGTGGACCACATACAGCGCCACTGCCCACAGATGCCAGTGGCGGTGATCACCGCCCATGGCAACAGCGACCTGGCCGTGGAAGCCCTGAAAAAAGGCGCCTTTGATTTTGTCTCCAAACCGGTGCAACTGACGCGTCTGCGAACCATGGTGCAAACCGCCCTGCAATTGCGCCACGACAGTCGCATCCCCCACACCGATGAAAGCGGCCTCAACGGCAACTCCCCGGTCATGATCAATCTGCGGCAGCAAATAGCCCGCGTTGCGCGCAGCCAGGCACCCATCTTTATCAGCGGCGAATCCGGCACAGGCAAGGAACTGGTGGCACGCGCCATCCACTATCTGGGGCCGCGCGCCAACGGGCCGTTTATTCCTGTCAACTGCGGTGCCATCCCGGCAGAATTAATGGAGAGTGAATTCTTCGGCCACAAAAGAGGCAGCTTTACCGGCGCCATACAGGACAAGCAGGGGCTGTTCCAGGCCGCAGACGGCGGCACCCTGTTCCTCGACGAAGTGGCCGACCTGCCCATCGCCATGCAGGTCAAACTGCTGCGCGCCATCCAGGAAAAGTCAGTGCGCTCCATCGGCAGCCAGGATGAAAAAAATATTGACGTGCGCATTCTCAGCGCCACCCACAAACCGCTTCACAATGAGGTGCTGAGCGGCACTTTCCGCGAAGATCTTTTTTATCGCATCAATGTCATCGAGATCAAAGTACCGCCTCTGCGCGCTCGCCGCGAAGACATTCCCGAACTGGCCCAGCTGTTTATCGCCAAGTTCGCCAAGGAAAGCGCCACGACAGCCCCCAAACTCAGCGATGACGCACTCAAGGCCCTGATCGAATACCCCTTCCCCGGCAATGTCCGGGAGCTGGAAAACACCCTGGAGCGAGCCTTCACCCTCTGCACCGATGGCATCATTACAGTCCACGACCTGAGCCTGCGCGCACTCACAGCAAAAGCCACTCCACAAGCACCGGGAATCAGTTCAGGCAGCGGCGACTACATCCCGGACGCAGGTCTATCCATCGACGATTATCTGGCCGATATCGAGCGCGAAATCCTGGTGCGAGTACTGGAAGAAAACCGCTGGAACAAAACCGCCAGCGCCGCAAAACTGGGAATCAGTTTTCGCCAGTTGCGCTACAAGTTGCAGAAATTGGGGATTGATTAACTAAGGGCTAGGCATAAAGGTTTGCCTCAAATATCAAATCTCTTCGACATGCTGTGGTAGCACATAAATACTTAATCCATGCCCCCGTGCGGGGCGCGACCGCCGCCGCCATGTTCCAGCACATACAGGGTGACGTTTCAATCCACGCGCCCCGTGCGGGGCGCGACCTCTAACTGTCCATTTATGAGGCTCGTCTTTACCGTTTCAATCCACGCGCCCCGTGCGGGGCGCGACGTGCTGGTGTTGGCGTAATTGAGTATGGCCTGGCGTTTCAATCCACGCGCCCCGTGCGGGGCGCGACCACCTCCAAAGTCGCGCTGATCACCCGCGAATATGTTTCAATCCACGCGCCCCGTGCGGGGCGCGACGTGCAGGTGGGGTTCGCCTCGCTTGGTTTGCTCGTTTCAATCCACGCGCCCCGTGCGGGGCGCGACATGGTGTAGGGGTCGCCGCGCAGGTGGTGCCAGCGTTTCAATCCACGCGCCCCGTGCGGGGCGCGACGGCACCACCTGCGCGGCGACCCCTACACCATCGAGTTTCAATCCACGCGCCCCGTGCGGGGCGCGACGCAGTTTACCGATCGCGCCCGCGAACTATCCAAAGTTTCAATCCACGCGCCCCGTGCGGGGCGCGACAAAAGGTTTCGATGGGCTCGCAGTCTTTGGGGCCGTTTCAATCCACGCGCCCCGTGCGGGGCGCGACTTACACATGGGAGCAGCAATGTGACCTAGGGCAAGTTTCAATCCACGCGCCCCGTGCGGGGCGCGACGCAGGTTAAGCCAA
>LADM01000120.1 GCA_000961645.1 Gammaproteobacteria bacterium BRH_c0
GGCGGGGGGCGGTGGTGGGTGGTCACCGGCCAGGCGCGCCCGGGGCAGTCGATAACCGTAGTGTTTTCACCCAGCACCCCGAGCAGTGCGGCCACATCGAGGGTGGCGGACATGACCAGCAGTTTCAGGTCTTCGCGTACATCCTGCTGCACATCGAGGGCCAGCGCCAGGCCCAGATCGGCCTCAAGGCTGCGCTCGTGGAATTCGTCAAAAATAATCCCGGCGATCCCGTCCAGCAGCGGATCGTCCTGCAACATGCGGGTCAGGATGCCCTGGGTGACCACTTCCAGACGGGTGGCGCTGCTCACCCGTTGCTCGCCGCGTACCCGGTAGCCGACAGTCTCGCCCACGGTTTGGCCCAGTTGCTCCGCCATATAGGTGGCGGCCAGTCGTGCTGCTACCCGGCGCGGCTCCAGCAACAGCCAGCGGCCCTGGTTTATGTCGCTGAGTCTGATCAATTCGAGGGGCACGCGGGTGGTTTTACCTGCACCTGGCTGGGCTACCAGCAGGCAGCGGTTGCCGTTATCCAGGGCGCTTCGCACGGTTGGCAACACCGCATCAATGGGCAGGGATACTAAGTTCGGATTGGTCACTGGGCGCTGCTCGTGAGGATAAAGAGGTAGATAGCCTGTGGGTGTGAATAGCCGCGGTCAGCATTGGCTGCGATGACGTTCAGGCTGCCATAACCGGTGTCTGCTGTCGGCGCCAGTTTAGCAGCGAATCGAACGATACTGCCCGCAGAGGAGTGTTTTAGCCCTCAAAGTCGGACCGCGATTGCAGTGCCGATTAGGGGGGAGGTTACCTGAGCGTTCAAATCTGCTATTGTTGCCGACCCGGAATTTCCGGGCTTTAGCCCTGCCTGCACGGATCATCCCTTGATATAGGCACCCAGATATAGGCGCAACAGCCGCACAGGTTAGCGGGTTTTCCGTGCCTGCACGGATCGCCCAGGGGGGAGATGTCGGCCAGAGACTCTGGCCAGACCTGTGGCAGAGGGCGCCCTGCGGGGAATCGCGACGCAGCTCGACGAGATTGCGGTGAGCGGGTATGCCCGCTTGCCGGGGCGGGCTGCGAGACAGTGAGTAACAACAGCAAGTAGTTGGAGAAATGTATGGTCACATCTGATATCGATACCGCACGGGGACTGCCGCAGGCCTATGGTCTGTATGACCCCGCCAATGAGAAAGAAAGCTGCGGTGTCGGCTTTGTGGCCGACATGAAAGGCCGACCCAGTCACAGTATCGTGGTTGAGGCGGACCATGCCCTGCGCATGATGGACCACCGCGGCGGCTGCGGCTGCGAAGCCAACACCGGTGACGGCTGCGGCATCCTTACCGCCCTGCCCCACCAGTTTTTCGCTGAGGTGGCAAAGGCCGAATTTGGCCTTGAGTTGCCCGCCAAGGGCCGCTATGCCGTGGGCAATGTGTTCCTGCCCCCCGACATGGGCGAGCGCGAACGCTGCAAGGCTGCGATCAACCAGATTATCTCTGCCCAGGGCCAGAAACTGCTTGGCTGGCGTGATTTACCCGTCGACGCTGCCAAGGCCGACGTCGGCCCCGCCGCGCTGGCATCCATGCCCTATATTGAACAACTGTTTGTCGCCGCTGCCGATGACATCGACGCCGACGCCTTCGAGCGTCAGCTCTACCTGATCCGCAAGGTCGCCACCCGCACCCTGCGCTATCAGTCTTCACACCCCCAAGCCCACCATTTCTTTATCAACACCCTGTCCTCCAAGGTGATTGTGTACAAGGGCATGTTGACGCCTGCACAGCTGGTGCCGTTTTATTCCGATCTCGCCGATTCGCGCTATGAGTCGCATCTGGCGATGGTCCACTCGCGCTTCTCGACCAACACTTTCCCCTCCTGGGATCGCGCCCAGCCGTGCCGCTTCATGAGCCACAACGGCGAGATCAATACCCGCCAGGGCAATATCAACTGGATGCACGCCCGTGAAGGGGTGGTGAAGAGTGAGCTGTTTGGCGACGAGTTGAACAAGCTGTTCCCCATCGTCGAGCCCGACTGCTCCGACTCCGGCAACTTCGACAATGTGCTCGAATTCATGCTGATGAATGGCCGCACCCTGCAGGAAGCCATCATGCTGATGATTCCCGAGGCCTGGCAGAACGATGAGGAGATGTCGCCGGAGAAGCGCGCCTTCTACGAATACAACTCCACCATGATGGAACCCTGGGACGGTCCGGCCTCCATCGCCTTTACCGACGGTCACTATATCGGCGCCGTACTCGATCGCAACGGTCTGCGTCCCAGCCGTTACTACATCACCCATGACGACAAGGTCATCATGGCCTCGGAAGTGGGCGTCGTGCCGGTTGACCCCAAAAACGTCAAGGCCAAGGGCCGCCTGCAGCCGGGCAAAATGTTCCTGCTCGACTTTGAGCAGGGCCGTTTGGTGGGCGACGAGGAGCTGAAAAGCGCCTTCGCCAACTCACAGCCCTTTGGCCAGTGGCTGGCAGAGCAGAAAATCGAGTTCGAGGATCTCTACACCGAGAACGAACCCCACGGCTTTGAGCCGGAATCCCTGCTGGCGCGCATGCGCGCCTTCGGCTACACCGCCGAGACCATGCAGTTCATGCTGCTGCCGCTGGTGCAGGAGCTGCGCGACCCGGTCAACTCCATGGGCAACGACAGCGCCCTGGCGTGCCTGTCCGACAATCCGCGGATGATCTACGACTACTTCAAGCAGCTGTTTGCCCAGGTGACCAACCCGGCGATCGACTCCATCCGTGAAGAAGTGGTGATGTCCCTCGAATGCTATATCGGTCCCGAGGGCAACCTGCTCAACAACCGGGCGGAAAACGCCCATCGTCTGCATATTCCCCACCCCATTCTCTCCAACGAGGAAATGGCGGCACTGCGCCATATCAATCACCGCGGCTGGACGTCACGGGTGATCGACATTACCTACCCCAAATCGGAGGGCAAGGCCGGTCTCAGGGTTGCGCTGCAGCGCCTGCGCGATGAAGCGACCCAGGCCATCAGGGACGGCAACAGCCTGATCATTCTTTCCGACCGCAATATCGGTCCCGGGCGGGTGCCGGTCAGCGCCCTGCTGGCCGCCGGCGCTGTCCACCACCATCTGGTGAAAAGCGAGGAGCGCACCCGTATCGGCATCGTGCTGGAAAGCGGCGAAGCCCGTGAAGTGCACCACCTGTGCATGCTGATGGGCTACGGTGTCGACGCCATCAACCCCTACTTGGCTTTCGAAGCACTGTGGCAGGCGCGCCGCGACGGTCTGCTGCCCGAAGCACGCCTCGACTCCGACGACAAGATTGTCTACGCCTACCGCAAGGCGGTGGCCAAGGGCATCCTCAAGGTGATGGCCAAGATGGGCATCTCCACCGCCCAGTCCTACAAGGGCGCGCAAATCTTCGAGGCCGTCGGCATTGCCGATGAGGTCATCGCGGGCTGCTTTGTGGGCACCCCCAGCCGGGTGCAGGGCGTCGGTTTCGATGTGCTGGCCGAGGAATCACTGCGCCGTCACGATCTGGGTTATGGCCGCAACGCCATCCCGCTGCATGTACTGCCCAACCCCGGTGAGGTCCACTGGCGCGCGAACGGCGACAAGCACATGTGGAACCCGAACACTATTTCAGCCCTGCAACAGGCCTCCAGCACCAATAACGTGGATGCCTACAAGCGCTTCGCCAAGGCCTCCAACGAAGAGGCCACCAGCGGTTGTACCCTGCGCGGCCTGATGAGCTTCAAGAAGGGCGTCAATGGCGGCCCGATTGCCCTTGATGACGTTGAACCTGCCAGTGAGATCGTCAAGCGCTTCTGTACCGGCGCCATGAGTTTTGGCTCCATCTCGCCGGAGGCCCACGAATCCCTGGCGCTGGCCATGAACCGCATCGGCGGCAAGTCGAACACCGGTGAAGGCGGTGAAGATGCCGAGCGCTTCCTGCCGATGGCAAACGGCGACTCCAAGCGCTCCGCCATCAAGCAGGTGGCCTCCGGTCGTTTTGGCGTTACCGCCCACTACCTGGCCAACGCCGACGAGATCCAGATCAAGATTTCCCAGGGCGCCAAGCCCGGCGAGGGCGGCGAACTGCCCGGCGGCAAGGTCGATGACTACATCGCCTTCCTGCGCCACTCCACCCCGGGCGTGGGCCTGATCAGCCCGCCGCCACACCACGATATCTACTCTATCGAGGACATGGCGCAGCTGATCCACGACCTCAAGAATGCCAACAGACATGCCCGTATCAGCGTCAAGCTGGTGGCGGAAATGGGTGTGGGCACCGTGGCAGCGGGTGTCACCAAGGCCAAGGCTGATCACATCGTGATCGCCGGTCACGATGGCGGCACTGGCGCCTCGCCGCTGACCTCCATCAAGCACGCCGGTCTACCCTGGGAGCTGGGCCTGACCGAAGCGCACCAGACTCTGGTGATGAACAACCTGCGCTCCCGCGTGGTGTTGCAGACGGACGGCCAGCTGAAGACCGGCCGCGATGTGGCCATCGCCGCGCTGCTGGGGGCCGAAGAATTTGGCTTTGCCACCGCGCCGCTGATTACCCTCGGCTGCATCATGATGCGCAAGTGTCACCTCAACACCTGCCCGGTGGGTATCGCCACCCAGGATCCCGAGTTGCGCGCCAAGTTCAAGGGCAAACCCGAGAACGTGGTCAACTACCTGTTTATGCTGGCGGAAGATCTGCGGGAAATCATGGCGGAACTGGGTTTTCGCACCATCCGCGAGATGGTGGGCCGCAGCGACGTGCTGGAAATGGACAGCGCAATCGACCACTGGAAGGCCAGCGGTATCGATTTGTCCCGTATCCTCACCCCGGCGAAAAAAGCCAGTCCCGATGTCGGCACCGTGCAGTCCATCGAGCAGGATCACCTGCTGGAACTGGCGCTCGACAACGAAATCATTCGCCAGGCGCAGCCTGCTATCGACCATGCCGAGAAGGTCAGCATCGAACTGCCAGTGGTTAACATCAACCGGGTGGTGGGTACCCTGCTGTCCCACGAGATAGCCAAAAAATACGGCCCGCAAGGGCTGCCTGCCGACACCATTCACATCAAGCTGAATGGTTCAGCCGGCCAGAGCCTGGGGGCGTTTCTTGCCCATGGCGTAACCATCGAGGTGGAAGGTGACGCCAACGACTTCGTCGGCAAGGGCCTTTCCGGTGGCCGCATTGTGGTCTATCCACCCAAAGTCAGCACCTTTGCCGCCGAGGAGAACATCCTGATCGGCAATGTGGTGATGTATGGCGCCACCAGTGGTGAAGCCTTCTTCCGCGGTATTGCGGCAGAGCGTTTCTGCGTGCGCAACTCCGGCGCCCGCGCGGTAGTTGAGGGCATCGGCGATCACGGCTGTGAATACATGACCGGTGGCCGGGTTGTGGTTCTCGGTGACACTGGCCGCAACTTTGCGGCGGGCATGAGTGGCGGTGTCGCCTACGTGCTCGACGAGCAGGGCGATTTCAGTCGCCGCTGCAACGCCGATATGGTTGAGCTGGAAGCGATGGAGGCGGATACCGATATTGCCGAGCTGAAGGAATTGATCGAGAAGCACGTGCGCTTCACCGGCTCGACCGTGGGCCAGCGTGTGCTGGCGGATTGGGCCAGCTACCTCGGCAAATTCGTCAAGGTCATGCCCACCGATTACAAGCGGGTGCTGCTGGAGCGTATGGCCAAGGCGCAGAACCAGGCCACCGACGAAGCCGACGAAGCCGTCGCGCTTGCCGTGTAACGATTTGGAGCGAATAGAAAACTATGGGTAAACCAACCGGATTCAAAGAATTTGCCCGCGAAGCGGCCAGCTATCGCGATGTCGATGTGCGCCTGCTCGACTACGCGGAACTCTATACCCCTGTGGACGAGGCGCGTCTCAGCACCCAGGCGGCGCGCTGTATGGATTGTGGTATCCCCTTTTGCCAGTCTGGCGATGGCTGCCCGGTGGCCAATCGCATCCCGGAGTGGAACGATTTGATCTACGACGGCCGCTGGCGTGAAGCGCTCGACCGTCTGCACCAGACCAACAATTTCCCCGAGTTTACCGGTCGCGTCTGTCCGGCGCCCTGCGAGGGTTCCTGTGTGCTCGGCAGCGTCGACAAGCCGGTGACCATCAAGAATATTGAGTACGCCATTATCGACCGCGGCTTTGCCGAGGGCTGGGTGGTGCCGCAGCCACCAGCGCAGCGCACTGGCAAGACGGTGGCGGTGATCGGTTCCGGCCCTTCAGGACTCGCCGCTGCCGCGCAGCTCAACCAGGCCGGGCATACTGTCACCGTGTACGAGCGCGCCGATCGCATTGGCGGCCTGCTGATGTACGGCATTCCCAATATGAAGCTGGGCAAGGATGTGGTGCAGCGCCGCGTCGATCTGCTCGCCGCCGAAGGCGTCAACTTTGTGACCAACGCCGATGTTGGCGGCGCTGGCGCCAACGCCGTGAGCGTTGAGGAATTGCGCTCTGCCAGCGATGCCGTGGTGCTGTGTACCGGCGCCACCAACGGCCGCGACCTGCCCATCGACAACCGCCAGCTCAATGGCATCCACCTTGCCATGGAATTCCTGCGCGCCAACACCAAGAGCCTGCTCGATTCCAACCTGGACGATGGCAACTACATCTCCGCCAAGGGCAAGAACGTTATCGTTATCGGCGGCGGCGACACCGGCACCGATTGTATCGGCACCTCCATTCGCCACGGCGCCAAAAACGTGGTGAATTTCGAGCTGATGCCGCAGCCCCCGGAAGACCGCGCCAACGACAATCCCTGGCCCACCTGGCCGCGTATTTTCCGTGTCGATTACGGTCACGCCGAATCTGCCCACACCTTTGGCAAGGATCCCCGTGAATACTGCCTGTTGAGCAAGGGTTTTATCGACGACGGCAACGGCAATGTGAAAGGCATCAAGACCGTTGACGTAGAGTGGAAAAGCGAGGGCGGGCGGATGAGCATGACTGAAGTGCCCGGCTCCGAGCGCCTGTGGGAGGCAGACCTAGTGCTGTTGTCGATGGGCTTCCTCGGCCCCGAGCAGTACGTCAATGCTGCTTTAGGTGTCGAAACCGACGAGCGTTCCAACTACAGGGCTGCCTACGACAAATTTGCCACCAATCTGCCCGGCGTGTTTGCGGCGGGTGACTGCCGTCGCGGCCAGTCGTTGGTGGTCTGGGCCATCGACGAAGGTCGACGTGCTGCCCGGGAAGTAGATGCCTACCTGATGGCGTGATCAACCCTGGTGTGTTGAAGTGCTGGTTCAGCAGCATAAAAAACCCGGCCTCGCGCCGGGTTTTTTATGTGTGGGTTGCTCCAGTGTTTCGGTAAAGTCCCTGCCCGACATTGGCTTACTCGATATTCTGGATCTGTTCCCGCATCTGCTCGATTAATACCTTCAACTCCACCGCTGACTGGGTAGTGTCGGTGGCAATGGACTTGGATGAGAGCGTGTTGGCCTCGCGGTTGAGTTCCTGCATCAGGAAATCCAGCTGGCGGCCGATGGCACCCTTGCTGTTGAGCACCCTGGCGATCTCGCTCAGGTGGGCGTCGAGGCGGTCGAGCTCTTCATCCACATCGGCCTTCTGGGTGATAAAAACGATTTCCTGTTCGAGGCGATCGCGGTCTACGGTCAGCTGCAGCTCATCAAGCCGGTCCACCAGCCGCTGGCGCTGGGCAACGAGGATTTCCGGCAGGCGGGCGCGCACCTTGTCTGTTTCATCCTTGACTGCGCTCAGGCGCTGGCGGATAAACTCTGCCAGTTTGGCGCCTTCCACAGCGCGATTGCTGTTGAGTTGCTGCAGGGCCTCGTCAAAGAGGCGGAGGGTGTCGGCCTTGAGCTCGTCGGCGTCAATTTCCCGTTCCTCAAGCACCCCGGATTGGCGAAGAATATCGAGCGGGGAAATGGCGGCAGGATTGTCCATGAGCGCGGCAATGGTGGCAGAGGCATCGATATACCCCTGGGCTTTGGCGAGATTGACGGCCATGCCCTGGGTGTCGCGGTTGAGATTGAGCTGCAGTGTGCAGTCGATCTTGCCGCGACTGAGCGCCTGGCGCGCTTTTTCCCGCAGCGCCATTTCCGTATCGCGGAGGGTGTCCGGCAGCCGGAAGCCTGTTTCCAGGTAGCGGTGGTTGACGGAGCGAATCTCCCAGATCAGGGAGCCCCATTCACCCTGCAGGGCGGCACGGGCATAGGCGGTCATGCTGTTGGGCACACTGTTGGATACACTGTTAGACATAGCGTCACTGTCTTCGAAGCGGTGAATAGGGCTGCATCTTACCAGAGGGGTTCGCCACCCTGGCAGTTGTAATTGGGTACAATGGCGGCCCATTGAAATACTGCAAGCAACAAGGACCCCGTGATGACCAGACCCAGCGGCCGCCGCCCTGAACAGCTCCGCCCCGTTCGCATTACCCGCAACTACACCAGGCACGCCGAAGGCTCGGTATTGGTGGAGTTTGGCGACACCAAGGTGATTTGCACCGCCAGTGTGGAAAACTCTGTGCCACGTTTTCTGCGCGGCAAGGGAGAAGGCTGGATTACCGCTGAATACGGCATGCTGCCGCGCTCCACGGGTGAGCGCATGCAGCGTGAGGCGGCGCGTGGCAAGCAGGGGGGTAGAACCCAGGAGATCCAGCGCCTGATAGGCCGTTCATTGCGCTCGGCTGTTGATCTCTCCCTGCTGGGAGAAAACACCATCACCGTGGATTGTGATGTGATCCAGGCCGATGGTGGTACCCGTACCGCCTCCATCACTGGTGCCTGTGTGGCGCTGGTGGATGCCCTGCAGGCGATTGGCGCGAAAAAACCCTTCAAGTCAGATCCGCTGCTGTTCATGGTGGCATCCGTGTCGGTGGGCGTGTACAAGGGTGTGCCGGTGCTGGACCTCGATTACGACGAGGATTCCAATGCCGAAACCGATATGAACGTAGTGATGAACAGCAGCGGCGGTTTTATCGAAGTACAGGGTACTGCCGAAGGTGCACCGTTCTCCGAGGAAGAATTCAGCGCCATGCTGGCGCTGGCCCGCCGTGGTATTGCCGACCTGGTGAAAGTGCAGAAGATGGCGTTGGCCCAGCCACTCAGGTAAGAATGGCGCTGCTGCAAAAAATAACCCCCGCACTGCGGGGGTTATTTTATTGGGTGAGGCTCGGAAACCTGATTGTGTCAGAGCGTTTCGATATCGTAATCGACGATCACCGGCGCGTGGCTCGAAAACGAGTTGGCCTTGTAGATGATGGCGTACTCAACGGTTTTGGCGAGATCCTTCGACACCACCTGTAAATCCGTGCGCCAACCATCACCGCGTTCCATCACCCCTGCTGGCCACCAGCTGAATTCGTCGTTATCGGTGTTGCCGCGGCGGAAGGCATCGGCGTAACCACCCTCCCGGTACAGGCGCTCAAGCCACTGGCGCTCGTGGGGCAGGTAGCCCGATTGACCGAGATGCTTGTCGGGATTGTGGACATCGTTTTCGGTATGGGCCATCTGCCAGTTGCCACAAATAATGTAGCGGCGTTTCTTGCGGGTTATTTTTTCGAGGTGCGCCTCCAGCTCCTGGAAAAACTGATCCTTGCGAACCTGATCGTGTTCGCCGGTGGTGCCGCTGGGAGCGAGCAGCGAGCCGATACTGATATTGTCAAAATCCGCCTGCAGGTAGCGGCCATCCATATCGTGGCCACAGGGAAGGCCAAAACCGAAGACGATGGCCTTGGGTGCCTGGCGGGTGTAAATGGCAACCCCGTTGGTGTGGGGCTTGGGGGAATCGAAGAAATAGGAGAAATAACCATCCAGCATGAACTCATCGCGGTCGACGATTTCAGGTTCCTGGGCGCGTAAATCCTGCAGACAGATAACGTCTGCATCCTGGCTTGCCAGCCAGTCGTAAAGCCCGTGATGGGATGCCTGGTAGATCCCGTCGACAGATAGACTGATGATTCTCATGTTCGCCCCTAGGTTGCTCAGGGTGTATGATAACCGAGACCCCGGACATAAAAAAAGAAACCTTGTTTTATTATCCCGATTGGTAGGTTTAATGGACGAATATCAGCAGCATTTCCTCGATCTTGCCCTTGGCGAGAACGCCCTCAAGTTTGGTAGCTTTACCCTCAAGTCCGGTCGCGAAAGCCCCTATTTTTTTAATGCGGGGCTGTTTTGCAACGGTGCAGCTCTTGCCACCTTGGGGCGCTGCTATGCTGCTGCCATCGTCAGGTCGGGAGTGGAATTCGATATGCTGTTTGGTCCCGCCTACAAGGGCATCCCCCTGGTGGCTGCAACGGCCATTGCCCTGGCGGATCACCACGGGCTGAATGTGCCCTATTGCTTCAATCGCAAGGAAGCCAAGGATCACGGCGAGGGCGGCACCCTGGTAGGCGCTCCCCTTGCAGGTCGGGCCCTGATCATTGACGATGTGATCACGGCAGGTACCGCCATCCGTGAAGTGATGACCATCATTGAACGCGAGGGTGCCCTGGCTGCCGGGGTGGTGATTGGCCTTGATCGCCGCGAGCGCGGTCGCCACGAGCTTTCTGCCATCCAGGAAGTCGAGCAGGATTACGGCATACCGGTGACCAGCATTATTTCCATTGACCATATCATCAGCTACCTGGATGAGAAGGGCGATCACCAGGCCACAGTGGCGGCGATACGAGAATACCGATCCCTTTACGGAGTCTGAGTGATGGCCAGTGGGTGGCGGTGGCTTGCGGGGTTGCTGATAGGCACTGTGGTGTCTGTTGCCGCTGTGTCTGCCGCCGATACTCTCTATCGTTATCGCAATGCTGAAGACATCATGGTTATCGGCTTTTCGATCCCTCCTGAATTTGCCGTCAAGGGTTATGAGATTATCACTCCCATGGGGCGGGTAATCGAAACTGTTCCCCCGGCTTCAGACTTTTCCAGTCGCGATCAGCAAAATCAGCTCAGGGAGCAAAAGCGCCTCGACGCGTTTATCCTGCGCAGTTACACCACGGTACAGGATGTGCACAATGCCCGGGATCGGCGCCTCACCCTGCTCAGTCGTGAGCTGGATATCCTCAAGGGTAATATTGCCGAATACAGCAACCGGCGCAGCCAAATGCGCAAGCAGGCTGCCAGTTACCAAGCCAGTGGTAGCGAGCTGCCAGAGTCAATCGAGACATTACTTGCCGACCTGCTCGAGCAGGAGAAAAACACCAGGAAAATGCTGGCAGAGCGCGAACAGCAGCATCAGGAGTTGGTGGCCAGGTACGAATACTATGCCCGGCGGCTGGTGGAACTGAAGGGCGACACTGCGCTGGGAACTGAGGCAGGGGCCGAGGGTGTTGTCAGGTCTGACGAAAAATCCCCGCTTCAAGAACCTGCCATTGATCCTGCCAGGCCGCCGTTGGCGAACGACTGAAACCACTGCGTACAAACTGGCGAATTTTCCCCTCCACAGCAGCCAGCATCAGTTCGACGGCGCCGCTGCTGGTCGGATGGATGGTGAAACCCTCGCGAATTTCTCCCTCCCGCAGCAATTGCCGCAGCTCGGTTTCAACGCGATCAAATAACTGTGCGACCCGCTTGTACAAGCGCTCGGACTCACCGCTGAGGGCTTCCCCGCTGAGTACCCGGCTGATCCCCCGATTGCGCTCGGCAAAGGTCAGCACCAGCAGCAATATGCTGTGGCAGCATTCACGGGATGAGGATTCCTGCTGGCGAATGGCGTGGATGCGGCTGAAAATGGCTTCTTCCGCAAAATCGAGCAGGCCCTCATACATGCGGGTTTTACTGGGGAAGTGGCGGTACAGGGCCGCTTCGGAAACGCCCACCCGGCTGGCCAGCGCCGCAGTGGTCACGCGTGTTTCAACAGGTGCCTCCAGCATCTGTGCCAGCGCTTCAAGGATCTGCTGACGGCGCGGGATTTTGCTGGAAGTGGAAGACATCGCTGTGGCCCTTTGTGGTTATTGTGCCTGCCATTGCCTGCCATTGCCTGCCCGTTGCTGCCACCCGATCAATCCTCGCTGACCTGATTGGTGATCAGGGTGCCGACGCCCTCATCGGTGAAAATTTCCAGCAGCACGGCGTGGTCGACCCGGCCATCAATGATATGGGCACTTTGCACGCCAGCCTTGACGGCATCCAGTGCGCAGGCAATCTTGGGCAGCATGCCGCCATAGATGGTGCCATCGGCAATCAGGCGATCGACCTCTGCCGTGGACAGCCCGGTCAGCACGTTGCCGCCCTTGTCCTGCAGCCCGGCCACATTGGTGAGCAGCATGAGCTTTTCGGCGCGCAGGTATTCGGCAATCTTGCCGGCCACCAGGTCGGCATTGATATTGTAGGAATTGCCCTCCCGGTCCACCCCGATGGGGGCGATGACGGGGATAAAATTGCTGTTCACCAGCATGTTGATCACATCCACATTGACGTGCTCAACCTCTCCCACATGCCCCATGTCGATGATTTCCGGCACATCCACGCCGGGAGTTTTGCGGGATACCTTGATTTTTTTGGCCATGATCAGCTGGCCGTCCTTGCCGGTAATGCCGATGGCCTTGCCGCCCGCATGGTTGATCATGCTGACGATTTCCTTGTTCACGGAAGCGCCCAGCACCATTTCAACCACATCCATGGTCTTGCTGTCGGTGACGCGCATACCGTCAATAAATTCGGACTCAATGTTGAGGGCTTTCAACAATTCGCCGATCTGTGGGCCGCCGCCGTGTACCACCACCGGGTTCATGCCCACCAGTTTCATCAGCACAATGTCGCGTGCAAAGCTCTTTTTGAGCTCGGCCCCTTCCATGGCGTTGCCGCCGAATTTGACGACAATGGTTTTGCCGGTGAAGCGCTGGATATAGGGCAGTGCTTCGGTCAGGATGCGGGAGGTATCGAGGGCGTTGATCGGTGACAGGGACATGGTGGTGGAAGTTCTCCGCTGGGTCATCAAAAGGTCAGTGGCAGGTCGTTGTCGAGCTTGAGCAGTTGCTCCCTGAATACTCCCTGGATGCGCTTCAGGGCTGCTTCGGAGTCTGCTTCAAAGCGCAGGGTCAGGGCCGGGGAGGTATTGGACGCGCGGATCAGGCCCCAGCCGTCGCGGAATTCTACCCTAACCCCGTCAATGGTAATGAGTGTGCCGTCGCCAAAGTTGCCCGCCAGGCGCAGGGCATCCACATAGGTAAATTTCTCCTGATCCCTGACGGCAATCTTGATCTCGGGCGTGGCTATCATGACAGGGAATGTTGCGACGATCTCGTCCAGGCTCTGTTCCCGGAGGGCGATGATTTCCAGCAACCTTGCTGCCGCATAGAGCCCGTCGTCAAAGCCAAACCAGCGGTCATTGAAAAACAGGTGACCACTGAACTCGCCGCCCACCGGTGCACCGCTTTCAGCCATCTTGTTGCGCATATGGGCATGCCCGGTTTTCCACATGACGGGACGACCGCCATGATTGATGATCAGGTTGTGGAGGCGTCGACTGCATTTGACGTCAAACACCACATCGGCACCGGGCGAGCGGGTGAGTACGTCGCGCACAAAGATCATCAGCAGTTCGTCTGGCCAGACAATGCGGCCACTGCCGGTGACCGCCACCAGGCGATCGCCGTCGCCATCAAAGGCAAAACCCAGATCGGCCTGTTCGGCGACGACTGTGGCGACCAGCGTGTCGAGGTTGGCGACGACGGTGGGGTCCGGAGGGTGATTGGGGAAATTGCCATCAACCGTGCAGTACAGCTCTATCACCTCACAGCCGAGGCGGCGCAACAGCTCCGGTGCAATCAGGCTGGCTGCACCATTGGCGCAGTCGAGCACTACCTTGAGGCCTGAAGCGGGCAGGATATCCTTGAGCAAGGCCGCGCTATAGCTGTCGATGATGGGTTTTTCATCGAGCTGGCCTTCACCGTTAAACCAGGATTTTTCCTCCATGCGCTTGTGCAGCTTGAGAATTTCGTTGCTGCTCAGTACGTGATTGTTGAAAATGATCTTGAAGCCGTTGTCTGCAGCGGGGTTGTGACTGGCGGTGATCATCACCCCTGAACTGGTTTCGGTCAGCGAGTGGAGGGCAAAATTCAGCAGCGGCGTGGGTACCAGGCCGACGCTGATCACATCGCAGCCAGCGGACAGAATGCCCTCGCCAAGGGCTGCGAGCAGTGTCGAGCTTGACAGACGCCCGTCACAGGCGAGGGCAAGCGTGTGGTCCCCGGATTCCAGCGCCATCGAGCCCAGCACACGGCCAAGGGTAGTGGCAAAATGGGGGGTAATGTCAGTCTCCGCCTGGCCGCGAATATCATAGTCGCGAAACACCCAGGGGGGGAATTCGCCGCCCTCCGCAGCGGATGATGAAGATTGCCTGGCGACAGGGACTTTTTTTTGTGGAATAGGATCGAGATAGCTGGTGGCTTCCTTGATGTAGTGCTCGGTAAACAGATCATCTCTGGGGTCGAAGCGGGATGTCTTGACTTCCTTCTGAAGGTTGACAAATGTCAGGTTGGTTCTGATCAGAAACGCGCAAAGCAGTAACGCCACCCCCCAAATCAGGGCGGCCAGCAAACCGTAGGAAATATGGGTGCGCTGGATGGTGGCGATCAGGGTAGGTGTGCCCCTCAACCTGATCCGCCAGTCGGGGATGGCTGTGGGCTGGATGACTTCAGCTTGCGGAGCAGGTGCTGAGCCCAGGCTGATAAGCACTCCGCTTCTATGTTGATCCACGTGCTGTATCAGGCTCACCTGATCAAGTCCGTCCGAAGCGCCGAGCAGCAATTTGTGCAGTGATGGCAGGGTGACTTCGGCAACCACTGCACCAACTACCTGCCCCTGGTCCAGCACCGGGCGTGCGGTATAGATGGCCCAGTCCTTGATTTTTGCTGCCCGTGGTGGCGGAGCTTTTCCCGTTAACGCCGCTTCGTACAGGTTTTCAGCGATGTAGTTGCCTTTGAGCGGGAAGGCCTCATCCCGTGCGTGCAACAGGAAAATCTGTCGGGCATCGGTCAGCTGTTCCCGGGCTTGTATCTCCCATAGAGTCCTGGCTGTTGTGCTCGCCTCTGAACTTGAATGGAGCACCTCAATGGCTTGCGGGGAGTTTGCCAGCGAGTTCATTGCCTGGATGTGGTTAGCCATATAGCGATCAACCAGCTGGCTATAGGCTTTTGCACGGCCCTCCAGGGTACTTTGAATGGCCTTATGATAGGGGATGTCCACCAGCAGCTGATGCACCCAGGGTGGAGAGGCAGCGGCGGTCAGCAGGATCAGCGCCAAGGCGCCCAGGCACCAGCGGGGTAGATGTGGTTTTCCTGGCAACAATCCCTTTTTCAATGCTGTGACCCTGTCCATGGGGGGCGCTGACGGCGAGGCCTGCCGATGCCCTGATCTGCCGCAGGCACTCAGAGCTTCCCGGCAAGTTTGCTAATCAACAGGCGCGCCAGCTGACTTTTACCCATCAGCGGCAGCTCTTCGGTTCCCTCCCGATCCACCAGGAGCACCTGGTTATTGTCACTGTTAAAGCCAATATCACTGCGTGATACATCGTTGGCGATAACAGCGTCCAGTTTTTTTGCGTCGAGTTTCTTGCGGGCGTGGGCTGCCAGATCGCTGGTTTCCGCGGCAAAACCCACTGTCAGTGGTCGCTGGGGCAGGTTGGCGACGGTGGCAATAATGTCGGGGTTTCTCTCCAGCTCCAGAAGCATGGCGGAGTCATCCTTTTTGATCTTCTGGTCGACATAGCATTTGGGGCGGTAATCGGCGACGGCAGCCGAGCCTATAAACAGTTGGCAGTCAGTGATGGCGGCGAGGGTTGCCTCCAGCATGTCCCGGGCGGAGGTTACCCTGATCAGCGTAACCCGCTCGGGGGGTTGCAGGTTTGTTGGCCCCGAAATCAGCCAGGTGTCAGCCCCGGCTTCAGCGGCTGCAATCGCCAGGGCGTAGCCCATTTTGCCAGAGCTGTGGTTGGATATGTAACGCACAGGGTCTATGGCTTCCCGGGTGGGGCCAGCGGTAATCACGACTTTTTTACCTGCCAGGATAGCCGTGCTGAACAGGGGCTCGAGAGCCTCGACTATAGCCAGCGGTTCCAGCATTCGACCGGGGCCTATATCACCGCAAGCCTGGCTGCCATCGGCAGGGCCAAGGATGTAAAAGCCCCGCTTTCTGAGGCAGTCGAGATTGTCCGTGGTGCTGTCCTTGCGCCACATGCCCTGGTTCATGGCCGGAGCCAGGGCAATGGGCGCCGCTGTTGCCAGGCAGACCGCCAGCAGCAGATTGTCGGCTTCGCCAGCCACCAGTTTGGCCATGAAATCCGCCGTCGCGGGGGCAACGACCAGCAGGTCGGCCCAGCGTGCCAGCTCGATATGGCCCATGGCGGCCTCGGCGCCTGTATCCAGCAGGTCGGTGTGAACCGGGTTGCCGGACAGGGCCTGGAGAGTCAGGGGGGTGATGAACTCCATGGCCGCCGGGGTCATTGCAACCCGCACGCTGGCGCCAGCGTCCTGTAGGCGTCGCACCAGATCGGCACTCTTATAGGCTGCAATGCCGCCGGTTACCCCGAGCAGGATGCGTTTGTTGGCCAGTGAACCCATAATTTGCCTGCACACAAGTGTCAAAGGAGTCTAAGATAACATCGCCCCCGATTTTTTCGAAGACAATGGACTGTTGGAGCATTTTAAATCATGGCTATCAAGGATTGGCCGGAAGGCGAACGACCCAGGGAAAAGCTGCTGAGCAAAGGCCCCAAGGCCTTGTCGGATGCGGAATTACTGGCAATTTTTTTGCGCACAGGCCTGCCGGGGCTGTCAGCGGTGGATCTGGCGCGACAGTTGATCAACCGCTTTGGCGGACTCGGCAATCTGCTTTCCGCCGATTTGCCGACCTTTAGCGCGTCGCGCGGTCTTGGTGTTGCCAAGTATGCCCAGCTGCAAGCGGTGATGGAGTTGTCGCGCCGCCTTATCGGTGAGCAGCTGCAGCGGGAACATGTTTTTACCCAGCCTGCCGTGGTTATGGGCTATGTGCAGGCAATCCTGGCCAGCCGTCACCAGGAAGTGTTCCTCGCGCTGTTTCTCGACAGTCAACACCGACTGATCACCAGTGAAGAGATGTTCTTTGGCACCATCGACGGCGCCAGCGTCTATCCCCGCGAAGTGGTGCGGCGCGCCCTCCACCACAATGCTTCGGCGCTGATCTTTGCCCATAACCACCCCTCGGGGGTGGCCGAGCCCAGCCGTGATGATGCCGCCATCACCGCGCGCCTGAAAAGTGCCCTGCAGCTGGTGGATGTGCGGGTGCTTGATCATATAGTGGTGGGTGCCGGTTGCTGTGTATCCATGGCAGAGCGGGGATTGGTGTGAGAAGTTTTTTCCTGCAGAATTTGATTTCGGGGCCGCGCTCTGGTATAAAACGCGCCTCCCTGCGGGACCCCCCGCGAGTATTCGTGTCCTTACTGAGATTTGGTAGGGTAAATCGGTCGACGCAAGTTGGCCAAACAGGCTTGTAGAGGCAACACCATGTCCAGAGTATGTCAGGTTACCGGCAAGAAGCCGATGACCGGAAACAACGTTTCCCACGCAATGAACAAAACCCGTCGTCGCTTTGTTCCCAATCTGCACACCCACCGTTTCTGGGTGGAATCAGAGAAGCGCTTCGTCAAGCTGCGTGTCTCCTGCAAGGGCATGCGCACCATCGACAAGCACGGCATCGAGAAAGTGCTGGCAGATATCCGCAGCCGCGGCGAAAAGGTCTGAGGAGAACTGAATCATGGCTAAATCGAACAGAGACAAAATCAAGCTGGTTTCCAGTGCCGGTACCGGTCACTACTACACCACTGACAAGAACAAGCGCACCAAGCCCGAGAAGCTCGAGCTGAAGAAGTATGACCCCGTCGTACGTCAGCACGTTCTCTACAAAGAAGCCAAAATCAAGTAACGCTTCTGAACAGATTGAAGATCATAAAAAAGCCCGGCAATGCCGGGCTTTTTTATGATTCATGACATGAGATTACTTTTTCTTGGTCGACAGTGAAATGTCGTACACGCCAGCTTCTCGCGCCTGATCGGAAATCTCGACAAAAATAGATGTTTTGGCTTTTGGCTCGGCGTTAATGATCACTTTGGCCATGGGGTTTTCTGCGTGAATCCTTTCAACGTTGGCCCTGACGGAGCGAACATCGATACGACGTCCTTCAAGCATAATATCGCCAGACTCGGTAACCTGGAAAACGATATTCTTGTTCTCCTGGTCTGGTGGTGGCTGGTCGGTGGTCGGTGGACGGTTTACATCAATGCCGGACTCTTTGACGAAAGAAGCGGTCACGATAAAAAAGATCAGCATGATGAACACAACGTCCAGCATGGGTGTCAAATCGATTTCTGACTCTTCTTCTTGGGCCCGGCGTTTTCCTAAGGCCATAAATCCTACCCCTGTAATTGTAGAAAGCGGGCAATCATACCTGTTTGACCAACGCTTGCACATAGTTAGATAAAAGCATCCGCAGGGTATTAGTGCGGAATTGCTACCACACTATACCCAAGCTAGTATGCCGTCAATTTCATCTGTTGAGAAGTCTGCGTGCCTGAGCTGCCAGAAGTTGAGACCACCCTGCGTGGCATTTCGCCTCATTTGACCGGGGTATCGGTCGCCAGTCTGACAATCCGCAACCCGCGTTTGCGCTACCCGATTGATACGGGGTTGTCGAGGCGGCTGAAGGGTGCAGTGATCGAGAGGCTGACACGGCGGGGCAAATACCTGTTGCTGGAAGTGGCCGGGGGCCATCTGCTGGTGCATCTGGGCATGTCGGGCAGCTTGCGCCTGGTGGCGGACGCCACGCCAGCGGGCAGCCACGATCACGTGGATATGCTGCTGTCATCGGGGCTGGTCCTGCGCTATACCGATCCGCGCCGCTTTGGTCTGTGGCTGTGGCATGAGGGTGAGCCAGCGGACCACTTCCTGCTGCGGGATCTGGGGCCGGAGCCCCTGGAAGGCGACTTTACGCCAACTTATTTATGGCAGCGCTCTCGGCGCAAGAGTGTGCCGGTAAAAAGCTTCGTCATGGACAGCAAGGTGGTGGTAGGGGTCGGCAATATCTACGCCAATGAATCCCTGTATCTGGCGGGTATTCACCCCCAGCGCCAGGCGGGTCGCATATCGCTGTCACGCTATGAGACGCTCCACGACGTTATCCGCCAGGTGCTGGGGCGAGCGATTGAGCAAGGCGGCACGACGCTGCGCGATTTTGTGGGTGGCGATGGCAAGCCCGGCTATTTCAGCCAGTCGCTCAATGTCTATGGCCGTGGCGGCCTGCCCTGCGTCAGTTGTGGTGGTGTGCTGAAGGAAGTGCGGCTGGGGCAGCGGGCAACGGTCTATTGTGCCCACTGCCAGCGCTGAGTGGCTGTGATTGCGCGTGACTCAGGTGGCGAATTTCTTTCGCAAAGCCTTGGCGACGGCCGGATGCACGAAGGGAGAGATGTTGCCCCCGAGAGAGGCAATTTCGCGCACCAGGGATGAAGAAATATAGGAAAGCTGCTCGGAGGGGGTGAGGAAGATAGTTTCTGCCTCCTGCGCGAGGGCGCGGTTCATATTGGCGAGCTGGAATTCGTACTCGAAGTCAGATACCGCGCGCAGCCCGCGCAAAATGGCCGTAGCCTGGCGATCCCGGGCAAAATTCACCAGCAGGTAGTCAAAGCCCACAACTTCCACGTTGTCGAGATGTGACAGGGCGGTGCTGGCCAGTTCGATCCGTTCGTTCAGGGAGAACAGGGGGCCTTTTTTTTCACTCTTGGCAATCGATACGATCACATTGTCAAAGAGCTTGCAGGCTCTCTCCACCAGATCGATGTGGCCGTTGGTGATCGGGTCAAAAGTGCCTGGGTAGACGACGGTTTTCATGGGAGCACTCTCTCCTGAGGGAGGGGGATGGTACACAATTCCACTATGGCCCTCAATCGTGGCCGGTCATCAGGGCTTGTACAGCTGACCCTCAAGTTCTACCGATCAGGCGGCAGACAATTCCGCCGGTGCGCTTTTCCTTGCGTATACACCAGCCGTCAGGCACTGACAGCGAGGTGTCGGTTGCCGTTTCGACGTAGATCAGCCCGTCCCCGGCAACCAGCTGTTTGCTGACGACAAGCGGAAGGATCTTGTCCAGCAGGTTGCTGCCAAAAGGAGGGTCGAGAAACACGATATCGAAACTGCTGTTTGCCGTCGCAGATTCCAGCCAGGTCAGGGTGTTGGCGCGCAGCAGGGTCGCGCCTGTGGCATCCAGCAGCTGTCTGGACGCTTCCAGCTGGCGGAACGCCGTGGCGTTGTTTTCAATCAATAGCACTTCAGCGGCGCCGCGCGACAGAGCTTCAAAGCCAAGAGCCCCCGATCCGGCAAAGGCATCCAGGCAGCGGCTGTCCACGATGCGGGGGCCGATCCAGTTGAAGAGTGTTTCGCGGATACGGTCGCCGGTAGGACGCAGGCCTTCTACATCCGGAAAGGCAAGGCGCCGGCTGCGCCATTTGCCAGCGATGATGCGCAGCTGGTTGCGGCTGCTGTCGGCAGGTGGATTGCGGGTGGCTTTCAATGTGTACGACGCTCCAGCGTGGCGGTGTTTCTGGCCGGGTTCGGGCTGCGGATCAGTGGGCAGAAGTGTTAGGATACACCGCTTTCAAAATCTCGGGTCAAGGGCGTTTATGGCGGATGATGTAAACAACGGCAATAAAGCGGGGAAAAAGCCCGGATTTTTGTCCCGATTCCAGAAAAACAGGGATGAAGCGACATCCCCACCTGCTCCCCCGGCTGACCCTGGGGTTGCTCCGCAGCTGGCCCCGTCGAGTCATGAATCCGTTTCAGCGACACAGGCCGCCGATCCACAGGGGGCGACGCAAGCGGACATGACAGAGCAGGAAAAACAGCCGGAGTCAGCGGGCAAACTGCGTAAACTCTTTACCTTTGGTGGCAAAACCGAGGCCGAATCTGAAAAACCGGCTGCGCCCGTGACCGAACAGGAAAAACCCCTGGGTCGTATCCGGCGTGCGCTGGCCCGCACCGGGGAGGGACTGGGCAACGTCTTTCTGGGCAAAAAGGTCATTGACGACGACCTGCTGGAGCAGCTCGAAACCCGGCTTGTCACGGCCGACCTGGGTATAGAAGTCGCCACTGAAGTGATGGATGCCCTTATCGAACGCGTGCGGCGCAAGGAGCTGGGGGATGCTGCAGCCCTGCGCCGGGCGCTCCACTCTGTGCTGGTCGACATTCTCAAACCCTGCGAAAAACCCCTGCAAATAGCCTCCCACAAACCCTTTGTGCTGATGGTGGTGGGCGTGAACGGTGTCGGCAAAACCACCACTATCGGCAAGCTGGCCCGGCAATTTATGGGCCAGGGTCAGTCGGTGATGCTGGCGGCGGGCGATACTTTCCGTGCCGCTGCGGTTGAGCAATTGCAGGTATGGGGCGAGCGCAATGCCATTCCGGTGATTGCCCAGCATACCGGCGCTGACAGCGCCTCGGTTATCTACGATGCGGTGGAATCAGCGCGGGCCCGCGCGGTGGATGTCCTGATCGCCGATACCGCCGGGCGCCTGCATACCAAAAGCAACCTGATGGAAGAGCTCAGGAAGATCAAACGGGTGCTGGGCAAGCTGGATGCTGCGGCTCCCCATGAAGTGCTGCTGGTGCTGGATGCCGGCACCGGACAGAACGCTGTGGTGCAGATGCAGCAGTTCAGCGAGGCCATGGGGGTGACCGGGATTGCCCTCACCAAGCTGGATGGCACTGCCAAGGGCGGGGTGATTTTTGCCCTCTGCCGTCGTTTTGGGGTGCCGGTGCGTTACATCGGGGTGGGTGAAGGGGTGGAGGATCTGCAGCCCTTCAGCGCCGAGGACTTCGTCACCGCACTGCTGGAACAGGGTGAGCAGCGGACCCAGCCATGATCCGTTTTGACAGCGTCAGCAAGCGCTATCCCGGTGGCCATGAGGCTCTCTCCAGCCTCAGCTTTCATCTGCAGCCCGGTGAATTTGCCTTCCTGACCGGCCATTCGGGCGCTGGCAAAAGCACCCTGCTCAAACTCATCATGCTGATGGAAAAGCCGAGCCAGGGGCAAGTGCTGATCAATGGCAAAAACCTCAACCGCCTGCATCACAGCCAGATCCCCTACTATCGCCGGCGGGTGGGGGTGGTGTTCCAGAATCACCACCTGCTCTTTGACCGCAGCGTTTATGACAACGTAGCCTTGCCCCTCCAGGTGTCGGGCCATCCCCACGGGGAAATCCCCCGGCGGGTGCGGGCTGCCCTCGACAAGGTGGGGCTGCTGGACAGGGAGCGCGTCAACCCCATCACCCTCTCCAGCGGAGAGCAGCAGCGGGTGGGCATTGCCCGGGCCGTTGTCCACAAACCGCGCATCCTGCTGGCCGATGAACCTACCGGCAACCTCGATCCTGCCCTGTCGGCGGAGATCATGACCCTGTTCCGCGACTTCAATCAGGTAGGCGTCACAGTGCTGATCGCCACCCACGATATTGCCCTGATTGCCCCCATGGGCTGTCGCGAACTGCACCTGCAGCAGGGGCGGCTGGTGGGAGGTGGCGATGAGGCCTGATCCCGGCAACAGAATCCAGAGCAAGCCGCGCCCCGCAGCCAAAAAACAGGCCCACGGTGCCAGCGGCGTCAGGGCGCGCCTCAACAACCTGCTGGCGGGCTATGTCCGTCACCACAAGGAGACGGTTCACACCAGCCTGGCGCGGCTTAAGGCCGCACCTTTGCAAAGCCTGATGACCATGCTGGTGATTGCCATCGCCCTGGCGCTACCCGCCAGTCTCCATACCCTGGTGGACAATCTGCGCCAGTTGGGGGGTGAGGTTGAATTCAGCGCCCGCATGACGGTCTTCCTCCGCCACGATGCATCCCAGCAGCAAATTGACGAGTTGCTGGTGACACTCAAAGCGATGGAGGATGTGGATGAATTGGCCTTTGTCAGCCGCGAGGAAGCGTTGGCCGAGTTCAGTGCTACTTCCGGGTTTGGCGATGTCCTGGGCTTGCTGGACGAGAATCCGCTACCCGCTGTGGTCCTCCTCAAACCGGTTGCCGAGCTGGGTGGTGATCCCGCCAGGGTGACAACCCTCATCGAGACCATAGCCAGGCAACCGCAGGTGGATGATGTGGCCATTGACCTGGCCTGGTTGCAGCGCCTGCAGGGCTTGCTGGAAGTGGGCCGCAAACTGGCCTGGGCGCTGGGTGCGGCCTTGGGTCTGGGGGTGTTGCTGATCATGGGCAACACCATTCGCCTGGCCATTGAGAATCGCCGTGACGAAATCGTGGTGGTCAAACTGATAGGCGGCACCAACGGCTATGTGCGCAGGCCGTTTCTTTATACCGGCTTGTGGTATGGCGTGGGCGGCGGTGCCATGGCGTGGCTGCTGGTATGGCTGGCTGTGGTACTGCTGGGGGGTACTGCGAAAGAACTGGCCACCCAGTATCAGAGCAGTTTCACTCCGACAGGCCCGGGCTTTGGCAATCTGGTGTTGTTGTTGCTGAGCGGTGGCGTGCTGGGTCTGCTGGGTGCCTGGATCGCCGTCTCCCAGTATGCCCGACAAATCGAGCCTGAGTGAAAAACACATTTAATACAGCAGGTTATTGAACTGTTGCCGGGCGCTATTGAACTTGGAGGCGATCTGGACATCCAATCGCAAACTGGTAAACTTAGCGCCAATCTAAGCCATGAGGTCAATATGAGTAAAAGTTTGCAACCTGTCGCCATGCTGTCACCGGGTGAAAACCTGGGGAGCTATATACAGGGTGTCAACGCCATATCCATCCTCAGCGTCGAGCAGGAGCGCGATCTCGCCGAACGGCTCTACTATCACGACGACCTGGATGCGGCGCGCAACCTGGTACTTTCCCACCTGCGTTTTGTGGTTTACATCGCCCGTTCCTACAATGGTTACGGTCTGCCCCTCGCCGACCTGATCCAGGAAGGCAATGTGGGCCTGATGAAAGCGGTAAAGCGTTTCAATCCTGAAAAGGGCGTGCGTCTGGTGTCTTTTGCGGTGCACTGGATCAAGGCCGAGATCCACGAGTACATCCTGCGCAACTGGCGTATCGTCAAGGTGGCCACCACCAAGGCCCAGCGCAAGCTGTTCTTCAACCTGCGCAGCGCCAAGAAAGGCCTGGCCTGGCTGAGCAATGACGAAGCAGCCGCAGTGGCTGCCGATCTGGGTGTTGAAGTATCCCAGGTACTGGAGATGGAAAAGCGCCTGTCAGCCCGCGATACTGCCTTTGATGCTCCGGATGACGATGATGAGGACAGCTGGCCAGCGCCCGCCCACTATCTTGAGGACCATCGCGCCGACCCGGCCCTGCAAATTGAAGAGGCCGACTGGGAAGAGACCAGCCATGACAGGCTTAGCCTGGCCCTCGCGTCCCTCGACGAGCGCAGTCAGGATATTCTCAACAAGCGCTGGCTCAACGATGACAAGGCAACCCTCCACGATCTGGCCGATGAGTACGGTGTATCTGCCGAGCGTATCCGCCAGCTGGAGCAGAACGCCATGAAGAAAGTCCGTATGGCCATGGAGGCCTGACCCGGTTTTGGCGCCAACTATCAATCACTACACCCCAGGGAAAAGCCGCGCCATCGCGGCTTTTCCTTTTTAACCCTGCGGCCACCTTCCATGTCCAGAACCCTCGGTATCATCGCCGCCAGTAGCGGATTTATCTGCGTTGCCCTCGGTGCCTTTGGCGCCCATGGCCTCAAGGACAGCCTGACACCCGGGATGCTGGACACCTGGCACACTGCTGTTACCTACCAGTTTTTCCACACCCTGGTGTTGCTGGTGCTGGCATCTGCCCCGCAGGCCCTGGCCGCAGTGTATCTTCACCGCGCCGGATTGCTGTTCAGTGCCGGGATTCTGGTGTTTTCCGGCAGCCTCTATGCCCTGGTGCTGCTCGATGCACGCTGGCTCGGCATGGTGACGCCCCTGGGCGGTGTGCTGTTGCTGTTGGGCTGGCTGGTGCTGCTGAGGGGTTATCTACGCAGCCCCCTAGCGCAGGGATAAACGAGGCAGCCATGGAGGATATCCGTCCCGAGTTCAAGAAAAAATCCATCCGCAGCTACGTGGTGCGGGCCGGCAGGATGACCGATGGGCAGCGCCGTGCCTTTGACGACCACTGGCCGCAATACGGCCTCAGCCTGTTTGCTGGTGCCGCCGATTGGCAGCAGATATTTGGCCGCAAGGCCCCGGTGGTGCTGGAGATCGGCTTTGGCATGGGGGATTCCCTGCTGGACATGGTCGCTGCCGAGCAGGACAAGGATTTTGTCGGTATCGAGGTGCACCCGCCTGGCGTTGGGCGCTTGATCAATAATGCCGGTGAGCAAGGCCTCGACAATCTGCGCGTTTACCTCGCCGATGCGGTGGATGTGCTCCATGACTGTATCCCCGACGCCAGCCTGGCGCGGGTACAGATTTACTTCCCCGACCCCTGGCACAAGAAAAAGCACAACAAACGCCGCATTATCCAGCCCGCCCTGGTGGAAAAACTGCGCACCAAGCTGGAAATCGGCGGTCTGTTGCATCTCGCCACCGACTGGCAGGAGTATGCCGAGGCCATGCTCGAGGTGATGAGTGCTGCCCCAGGGTTTGAAAATACTGATCCCGAGGGAGGCTATGTGCCGCGCCCGGCCTTTCGCCCGGTGACCAAGTTTGAAAAGCGCGGTGAGCGCCTTGGCCACGGGGTCTGGGATCTGCTGCTGCGACGCAGTGCCTAAGCGATTCTGGAGTGAAGATTTCGTCCGAAAAAAAGAGTTTCAGCGCCCACTGTGGTCGCCGCAGCTTATGAGTTACCATCCCCCACTGACTACTGTAAGGATACCAACCATGAAACTAACGTCACTGGCAGCTGTAGTAACCCTCGCGGTGTTTGTCGCGGGTTGTGAAAAGCAGGCCGAAACCAAACAAGAAGAAGTAGCTGAAGCAACTGTTGAAATCACCACCAAAGAGCAAAAGCTGAGTTACATCTTCGGCCAGAATATCGGTGGCCAGTTCAAGTCCGAGGGTATGGACGTGGATGTGGCAGCATTTTCCGCCGGTGTTGAGGATGCCCTCAGCGAAGCGGAGCCCAAGCTGAAACAGGACGATGTAGTGGCCGTGCTGGAATCCTTCCAGCAGGAGCAAATCGCCGCGCGCGAAGCCGAAGCGACAGAAATGGCCGAGAAGAACAAAGCCGAGGGCGATGCCTACCGCAGTGAAAATAGCGCCAAAGAAGGCGTTGTGACCCTGGAAAGCGGTTTGCAGTACAAGATCATTGAAGAAGGCACTGGCGCATCACCCAGCGCAGAAGACACCGTTGAAGTGCATTACACCGGCACCCTTATCGATGGTACCGAGTTCGACAGCTCCCACCGCCGTGGCGTGCCCGCCACCTTTGGTGTCAACCAGGTGATCCCCGGTTGGACCGAGGCCCTGCAACTGATGAAGGAAGGCGGTAAGTGGCAGCTGGTTATCCCGCCGGATCTGGCCTACGGTCCGGGTGGCACAGGCGGCCCCATCGGCCCCAACCAGACCCTGATTTTTGAAGTGGAACTGCTCAAGGCGTCGGTGGAAGAGTAATTTTCCCGATGCACAAAAAAGGCCCGCAAGGGCCTTTTTTTATGGTCAGGTACAACAGGAAATAAGGTTTGTCAGCGTCGTGGACGCACCACCTGCCAAAGCGCCAACAGAATCATTGCCGCAAAGCAGACCAGCAGCCAGCCGGCGATACTGAGCCCCAGAAAGCTCCAGTCCACCTTGGCGCAGTTGCCATCGCCCTTGAGCAGCAGTGGCAATACTTCGGCAAAGGAAAAACTGTCGAACAGGTAATCTGCCGGCGGACCGCAAGCGGGCACCTGGTCTTCCGGCAGGCTTTGCAGCCACAGCTGGCGGATGGAAAATCCGCTGCCGCCTGCGGCCGCCAGGGCAACCAGCCCGCCGTAAACGCGGATGCCGGTGGTATGCGGGTTATGCAGGAAAGCAATCAGGGCGATCACGCCGGTGGCGATCACAAACACCCGTTGCACAATGCACAGATAACAGGGTGTCAGGTGCATAACGTACTGCATGAACAGCGCGATGGCCATGAGCAGGGCGCAGCCGAGGCTGATGAGGGCGAAAATGTGGCGTGAGGTGGGCATGGGTAATCCTGTCAGGTCTGGTTGTGGCGGTAGTTTTCCGCGAAGTCTAGCAGTTCCAGCATCAGTCCATCGAAGGCCTGGTTAAGAAAGTCACGCTCCTTTTCCAACTCGGGCCATGAATCCCCGAGGGGAATCGGGCGCCGCAAACGCTTGCCGACATTGTCGTAAATGGTCGGCATCAGCTCCTGCCGGGCGTAGCTCTCGAGCCATTGAACCCTGGGGGCGACCTCGCAGAAGTGACGCGCCCGGGGTGGCAGACTGGCGTGGTGAATGGCCAGCTGGGTGTAAAAATCCTGGCAGAACTCTGCCAGTGGCCGAGGGTGAAAATCGTCCCAGCGGGTGGCGAGCAGATGGTCGAAGTAGATATCGAGTAGTATGCCGCGATAGCGTCGCCAGTGGGGCGGAACGACGGTTGCCGCAGCCAGAAACTCAGGCTGGTGATCCGTGATGACATCGATTTTGCGGTGCAGGCGAATGCCGAATTCAACTGCCGCAGGCAGCTCCTGGCGCAGCGGGCCTTTGACGAAGTCACCCAGTAATCCGCCCACCTGCACGTCGCGGTCAGGGCCGGACAGGAGCAGGTGGGCGAGGTAGTTCACAGGGGGTACTTCATAGACAGTACTTCACGGTGAGTACTGATCGTAATAGGTGGCCAAGAAATCCTCGAAGCCCAGACTGTCGCTGCCTTCGATGGCAGCCTGATCATTGAGGGACTTGCTCGCCATCTGGCGGTAATCCTCCTCGATGGCCGGGTCCTGCTCCTCACTGATGAATTGCTCACGCAACTGGCGGGCATGGCGCAGGGCGAGCTGGAAGTAACTGATGTTTTCCTGCTTCATGATGTCGAGCAGCTGCGCCGAGGGAGTGAGCTGCGGTTGATCGAGTCGCTGGCGCAATTGCCCGAGGACGTTGCGGTAGCAGTTGGTGCCATTGGCATCGTCCAGCAGTTGTGCCACCGGCTCCATGGCGCTGAACAGTTCGTGGCCCCAATCCGGGATGGAGGCGGTTGTGCCGTTGCGCTTCAGCTTGAGTTGCGGGTCGCGTCCCCGGTAGACCGTGAGTTTCTGGTTCTCAAGGGTGTCGCGGTATTCGCGATCATCGGTTTGCGGGCTGGGGGCGATCAGGCAGTAGAGCAGGAAAATATCGAGAAAATGAATTTGCTGGGCGTCGATACCGACCGGGTTGAAAGGGTTGAGGTCGATGCAGCGCACCTCGACATATTCCACGCCACGTTCGCTGAGCGCCTTGATGGGGGTTTCGCCGGAGCGGGTGGTGCGCTTGGGGCGAATGGTGCCGTAAAACTCGTTCTCGATTTGCAGCAGATGGGTGCTCAGTTGCTGGTAGTTGCCGTCGCTGTCCTTGAGGCCCATGGCCTCGTAGGGCGGATAGGGTTTGGTCAACGCCGTGCGCAGGGTGTCGATATAGCTGTCCAGCTGGTTGTAGCACACCGTGAGGGATTCCTGGGCGTTGCTCTGGTAGCCGAGATCGCCCATGCGCAGGGAGGTGGCATAAGGTGTATGCAGGCTGTGGCTGTCATCGCCCACGGGCACCAGCTGGTGATCCTTGCCCTTGACGTAGGAGCGGCACACCGCTGGCGAGGCGCCAAACAGATAGAGCAGCAGCCAGGTGTGACGGCGGAAATTGCGGATCAGGTCAAAATAGCACTGGGTCTTGTACTGGTGGAAGCTGGCGCCATTGCCACTGGCGATCTGCAGCAGGCTCAGAGCCTCATCCGGTACTGACCAGTTGTAATGAATCCCGGCGATGGTCTGCATCACCCGGCCATAACGGTGGCCAAGGCCGAGGCGGTAGACAGTTTTCATCTTGCCGATGTTGGAACTGCCGTACTGCGCCACCGGCACTTCATGATCGCCGTTGATGGAGCACGGCATGCTGTGTACCCACAGCATTTCGTCATCCAGATTGCGGTAAATAAAGCGGTGAACCTCTTCCATGGTGGAGAGCAATTCCGACACGCTGGTCAGTGGCGGTGTGATCATCTCCAGCAGCGCTTCCGAATAATCGGTAGTGATGCGCGGATGAGTCAGCGCCGAACCCAGGGCCACGGGGTGCGGAGTTTGCGCCAGCTTGCCCTGCGGGTCGACCCGCAGGCTCTCCTTTTCAAGGCCGCGCTTGATTCTGGTCAGCAGCAGGCGGTTCTCAGGGGCGGACAGGATCCGCAGGGCTTGATCGAAGTCGGGCACAAGGCTTCCTGGTGTTGGTGAAAGTGTTCCTGCCGGGAGGGAATCTTTCGGATTGGCGATAAGGAGTCAGGCGGTGCTTGCATCCGCCATGGATGACAGCAGGGGGCGACCCTTGCCGTCACTGTCACAGTGAACCACCCTGGCGCGCAGGTGAATATCCCGGGCGTTCAGCTCAATCAGCTGGTTGAGGGCCACATCCCGGTGCGGGGTGTTGAAAATCACGCTGGCATCGTCGGCGCTGACCCAGTTCAGCTGCTTGTCGAGAAACTCGCCGCGGCTGTTGAGAATGATAAACAGCGACATTGTTATCCTTTCCGTCCTTTCTGTTAAGTACCTGACACAGCGGGCAAGTGTAGCGCAATAAATCCTCGCCGCAATCGTCAATTAGTGCGGCCATATTCCCGTCATAAATGTCTCTCACAATCTGCCCTGAATGGATGAGAGAGTGAGATGACGATGAAAGTAACAGTGATGGGTAGCGGTTATGTCGGTCTGGTGACGGGGGCTTGCCTGGCCCATGTGGGTCACCAGGTGATGTGTTTTGATATCGACGAGGCGCGCATTGCCAGCCTCAACAGCAATCATCTGCCACTGTTTGAGCCGGGGCTCGACAGCGTTATTGCCTCCGGTGTCCGCGAAGGGCTGCTCAGCTTCAGCAGCGATGCGGAGGAGGCGATCGGCCATGGCCAGGTGATCTTTATCGCCGTCGGCACTCCCCAGGATCACAACGGTGCTGCCGATACGCGCCATGTAATGTCAGCGGCTGGACTGATCGGTCAATATATGAAGGACTATGCCCTGGTTGTCACCAAATCCACGGTGCCGGTAGGCACTACCGACAGGGTGCGGGAAACCGTAGCCCGCACCCTGCAAGCCCGGCACTCCCCGCTGGCCTTCGATGTGGCCTCCAACCCGGAGTTTCTCAAGGAGGGCAGCGCCGTCAATGACTTCATGAAGCCCGACCGCATCCTGGTCGGCACCGAGTCAAAGGCGGTGGAGAAAATCCTGCGCCAGCTGTATGCCCCCTTCAACCGCAACCACGAGCGTTTGATGGTGATGGATATCCGTTCAGCGGAACTGACCAAATACGCCGCCAATGCCATGCTTGCCACCAAAATCAGTTTTATCAACGAAATCGCCAATATTGCCGAGCGCATGGGTGCCGATATTGAAAAGGTGCGCCAGGGTATCGGCGCCGATCCGCGCATTGGCTACCATTTTATCTACCCCGGCTGCGGCTACGGTGGCTCCTGTTTTCCCAAGGATGTTGCCGCCCTGGAAGCCTCGGCCATTGCCGAGGGCTACCGGCCTCAGCTGCTGCGCGCTGTGCGCGAGGTCAACGCGCGCCAGAAGGAGCGCCTGTTTGAGAAGATTTCTGACTATTTCCGGGGCGATCTGAAAGGCAAAACCATCGCCCTGTGGGGGCTGTCGTTCAAGCCCCGCACCGACGATATGCGCGAAGCGCCGAGCCGCATGCTGATGGAATCCCTGTGGGATGCCGGGGCGCAAGTACGCGCCTACGACCCCCAGGCCGCTGGCGTGTGCCAACAGATATACGGCCAGCGCCAGGGGCTGACGCTGGTGGACAGCAAGGAAGCGGCGCTGGAAGGCGCCGATGCCCTGGCCATCTGTACCGAGTGGAAATCCTTCTGGGCGCCGGATTTCGCCCTGATCCGCGCCACCCTCGCCACTCCGGTCATCTTCGATGGCCGCAACCTGTTCGAACCGGATTGCGTGATATCCCACGGGCTCGATTATGTGGGGATTGGCAGGATCGGGGTGGTGCAGGCACAGCAAAGCGAGGGCCGGGTAAGGTCGATCAATGCGGCTTGATCTTCGAGTTGCACGTAACACGTAACACGTAACACGTTGCACGCGAGTGCTAAACCGACCATCCACAGGATGCCCCAAAACCCTGCGGCCCCGAGTTAAAGGGGTATCCTGGAAATACTCCACTCAAGCTTGCGTGAAACGTGTTACGTGAAACGTGAAACTCAAGCATTCCGCTGAAAATTCTTGACCAGCGCAGGCAGCCGCAAAATCTGGTGCACCACCTCATCATTGGCCGCCCGGTCGCATTTCAGGGTTTGTTGCAGATCGCCCCAGTGCAGCAGTTCCAGGTGGCCATCGCGGTGTTCCACCAGGGCGGTGCAGCTTTCAATCCAGTCGCCGTCGTTGCAGTACAGCACGCCTCCGATGGTGCGGATTTCGGGCTGGTGAATATGGCCGCAGATAATGCCGTCCATATTCTGGCGCTGGGCTTCACCGGCGGCGGCAGCTTCGAAGGCACTGATAGCGGCGCGGGCATTTTTTACCCGGTTCTTGATGTAGTAGGCGAGTGACCAGTAGGGCAGTCCCAGTGATCCACGCAGGCGATTGCTCCAGCGATTGAGAAACAACAGAAAATCGTAGCCCATCTCACCGGCCAGATGCTGGAGTGGGCCGCAGCGTACCGCGTGGTCGAACTGATCGCCGTGTACCATCAGCATCCGTTTGCCACTGCTGGTGGTGTGAATCCCGTCGCGCAGGATCTCCACATTGAGGAGGGTGCTGCCGCACAGATCGCGGCTGTATTCATCGTGATTGCCGGGGATATACACCACCCGGGTTTTGCCCGCCGCCAGTTCGAGCAGTTTACGCAATACGGCGTGGTGACTCTCGGGCCAGATAAAACTGCGCTTCATGGCCCAGAAATCGATCACATCCCCCACCAGGTAGATAACATCGGCCCGGGTTTTATTGAGAAAATCGAGCAGAAATTCTGCCCTGCAACCCTTGTAGCCCAGGTGGATGTCAGAGAGCCAGATACTGTTGAAACAGAGCTTTTCCAGGTTAATGGGCTCAGCCATGGGAACGCCTCCTCGCCTCGTCTGAATCAGCCGCCAGTGCCGACAGGTTGCTGTCGGTACGGGTTGCCGGGGTGATGTCCGGGAGCAGGGTTTGCTCCCACAGTGAGCGGGCCATGTCGTCGATACTGCCGGTGGCGCCAGCGGTGAGCCAGGCACAGATGGCAGCGGCGACATTGGGGTAGACGATGCGGGTTCCGCAGCCGGTGGCCAGCCATTTCGCCACCTTCTCGCAGTTGAGATCGGGCATGGTGTGGCCGTAGCCGAGCAAATCCAGGGCCATGGCATTGGAATACTGTTCAGGCTGGCCATCGACGGGTTTTACCAGCAGCTTTTTGCCCAGTTGCAGGGTCTCGCTGGCCAGTTCAAAGCCAGCGTTGCAGATCACCCCTTCGCAGCGGTGCAGATCTTGCTGAAAACTCTCCCGGGCGGGCTTGTGCCAGTCCATGTTGGCGCGGTAAAAGGCCGGGCTTGAGCCTGCCTCTGCGTCGGGGTGGTAGATGCTGAAACGGTAATCCTCAAACTGCCCCAGCAGGCTGGTGATGGCGGCAACACTTTCAAACGGCAGGTAGATCAGGATATGCCGACGGTCAAAGCTCACCCCATGGCTGCCCACCGGCGCAATGGGTGGCAGGATCGGCTGGTTGAAATGGTGCCAGTGGAAACCCAGGAAAGTGCTGGCCGGGGCAAAATAGCGCATCACCGAGCGCTGCGCCGCACTGCCGCGATATTGGGGAATGGGGTAGCGGAAGGCGTACTGGTGGCCGAGGGCAACCACCGGTTTCTTGTGCAGTTTGCCCGCCCAGGCAGTGACCGGCTCGTAATCGCTGAGGATCAGGTCGTAGGGCTTGAGCTGCAGGTTTTTAATGTCCCGCAGCAGGGTCAGGGGCTTTGCATTGAGCAGGGTATCAAGGGCATGAATACGGCCATTGCGGGTGGCAAAGGTCAACCCGTCGCGGTGCTGGAAATCACCAAAGGCCTCCATATCGAACAGTTTGTCCGGGCTGCGCCCCGAAAACAGGTAGTCCACCTCGACACCGGCTTTGGCCAGTTCCGCCGCCATGGCGCGGGCGCGAGTGATATGGCCGTTGCCCGTGCCCTGTATGCCGTACAGTATTTTCATCAGGTTATATACCGCCCACAATGATCGCTGCGCACCAGGCCAGGGTTGAACCCATCGCTGCGCCAGCGAGGGTGTCAGTGGGGAAGTGGACGCCCAGTGTGACCCTCGAAGCCCCTACCAGGGCAGCCCACAGCAGGGCAACGGGCGCTACTGCGGGAAAGTACAGGCACAGCAGGGTGGCGGTCAGAAAGGCGCCGGAGGTGTGGCCGGAGGGAAAGCTGAACTGGTCCGAGGGGATGATAAAGCTCTGGTAATTGGGCAGAGCCGAGGCCGGGCGATCGCGCTTGAGGCCATTTTTGAGCACATAGTAAAGAGGCCGCTCAAGAGCGAAGGCCAGCACCATGGCGGTGGCGAGGGCCGCGCCACTGTCTCCCGCACAGACAGCCAACCCGAGGGCCAGAAACGGGTAGCCAAAACCGTCGGCTGTGCGGGACACCGCGCGGCCCAGTTTGGCCAGTAGCAGCGCGCGCTTGCGCTTCATGGCCCAGGAGAAGATCACTACATCCAGCTGGTGGAGCAGTGCAAGGGATTGCGGTATTTTCTGTAAGGTCTTGGTCATGGCCCAAGGCTAGGCGCCGATTATGACCAATGTGTAACATTTATCTGACCATTCAGTGACAAATACACAATAATGTAAATGTTCGCAAGTGTGGTTCACAATCTTTCGTCGCGGGCATAGGATGCACAGCTTTGGCGGGTAGACCCCGCCCAGCCGCCTTGAATTACCGTACCCAGCCGTCCAATACCCCGGAATCAATCACTTGAATATCCGTCAAAAGAAAATCGTATCCATTGTGGCGATCCTTGCCATCGGTCTGTTTCTGTCCTGGATGGTGGTGGTGCTCAAGCCCTCACCTGCACCCCAGCCCCCGGCTCCCCAGAAGCCCCACCCGGCAGACGTTGTGGTGGTAGAGACTGTCACCGCTCCCATCGTTGTCAACAGCCAGGGCACGGTCACGCCCAAGACCGAGATCGATGTCACCGCCCAGGTGTCAGGCCAGGTGGTGAGTGTGTCTGACCGCTTTGCCGCAGGTGGCTTTTTTGCCGCCGGAGAATCCCTGCTCCAGATCGACCCCCGGGATTACGAAGTGAAGCTGATCCAGGCCCAATCGCGGCTGATGGAAGCCCGCAAGGTGTTGGCCATGGAAAAGGGCCAGGCGTTACAGGCCAAGCGTGAATGGCGCGACCTTGGCAATGATGCTGCCAATGCACTGTCACTGCGCAAGCCGCAGCTCGCCGCAGCGGAGGCGGCACTCCAGGGCGCCGAGGCGGATGTCCGCCAGGCAAAGCTGGATCTGGAACGCACCACCATCAGCCTGCCATTCAGTGGCCGGGTGGCGCGCACCGAGGTCAATCTCGGCCAATACCTCACCAGTGGCAAGGTCATTGGCCGGGTATTCGCCACCGATATCATGGAAGTGCGCCTGCCACTCAGCGCCCACCAGATGCGCCTGCTCAATCTCAAGGCCGATTCCGACAGCATTACACCCCTCGACGTTACCCTGCGTTTTGGCATCGACAACGATACCTATCGCTGGAAAGGGCAGGTGGTGAGGGCCGAGCCCCAGGCCGACATCAACAACCGCATGTATTACGTGGTGGCCGAAATCCGCCACGCCTACGACTACAGCGACCCGGACCATCCGCCCCTGGTGGCGGGCACCTTCATCGAGGCCGATATCAGCAGCAATCCCTATCAGGATGTCGCTGTGCTGCCCCGCGATGCCCTCTATCAGCGCGACAAGGTGATGGTGCTGGATGAAAACCGGCGCCTGCAGCTGGTGGCTGTGGAAGTGTTGCAGGTGAGCAGTGAGCAGCTGGTGGTGAAGGGGCTTGAGGAGGGGGCATTGGTGCTCGCCAAGCCACCCGGTTTCATGGAAATCGGTGCGGCCTATGAGCCCATCATTGCGGCACAGGGGGAGCAGGGCTGATGAATGCGCTTCTGGCCTGGTTTGTCAAAAACCCGGTGGCCGCCAACCTCCTGATGCTGATTATCATCGGCGCGGGCTTTGCCTCCATCAGCGGCATCGATAACGAATTCTTCCCGGATATCCAGCCCAATATCGTCCGTGTCGATGTGCCCTATCCCGGTGCCGGTCCCCTCGAGGTGGAGGAGCAGATCTGCATCAAGATCGAAGAGGCCATCTCCGATGTGCAGGGTATCAAGGAGGTTAAATCCACCGCCAGCCAGGGTATGGGCAGCGTCAATATCGAAACGGTCGAGGGCTGGGACATCCAGCGCATGGTCAATGATGTCAAGTCCCGGGTGGATGCCATCAGCACCTTCCCCGTTGATTCCGAGCGCCCCATTGTCAGCGACCTGAGTTTTGGCAGCCCGGTAGTGGATCTGGTTGTCTTTGGAGGGCACGACGAACAGGCCATCAAGAATCTGGCCCTGTCCCTCAAGGACGAACTCAACCAGCTGCCCGGCGTCAGCCAGGTGCGGGTGGGAGGGACGCGTAAATCCGTGGTCTCGGTTGAAATTCCCGAGAACGTGCTGCTCGCCTACGGGCTGAGCTTTGGCGACATCTCTGCGGTGATCCGCGACAGCTCCCTCAATCTACCCGCTGGGCAGATGCGCAATCGCACCGGCGATATCCAGCTGCAAATCTACGGCCAGGATTACGATGCCCAGGATTTCGAGAATATCGTGGTGGTCAGCCAGCGCGATGGCAGCCAGGTAAAGCTGGGGCAGATTGCCACCATTACCGACACCTTCGAGGAAAAGAACTTCCTGGTGGAGTATGAAGGCCAGATTGCCGCCCAGTTGACGGTGCTGGTGGGGGAAAACCCCGACACCATCGGTACCGCCGCCGTGGTCAGGGAGTTTATGGCCGAGCGCAAGGACACCTTGCCGGCGGGCTTCAAGCTGGAAATGTGGAATGACAGCAGCTTTTATCTGAAGGACCGCCTCAACCTGTTGATGATCAATTCACTCCAGGGTCTGGCCCTGGTGTTTATCCTGCTGCTGCTGTTCCTGCGGCCGCTGCTGGCGATCTGGGTATCGACGGGGATTGCCGTGGCCTATCTCGGCACCCTGGCCACCATGACCATGATGGGGGTGAGCATCAATGTGGTGTCCACCTTCGCCTTTCTGCTGATTCTCGGTATCGTGGTGGATGATGCCATTGTCATCAGCGAAAACATTTACTCCATGCACGAACGCAAGATGCGCGGCCCCATGGCGGCCATCGCCGGGGTAACCGGTATCGCCAAACCGGTGGTGCTGGCGGTTTTGACCACCCTTATTGTGTTTGTGCCCATGCTGTTTATGCCCGGCAACCGGGCCCAGCTGTTTGCTCCCATCCCGGCAGTGGCGATAGCCGCACTGACCTTTTCGATTATTGAGTCGCTGTTTATCCTGCCCAGTCACCTCAGTCACCTGAAGGAAGAAAAACCACCCGGCAATGTCTTTACCCGCAGCCTGTTGCAGGTGCGGCGCAAGTTCACCCACGGGCTCAATTACTTCAGTTTCAGGATTTATCAACCGGCTCTGGATTATTCGATCAGGATGCGCGGTGCCACTCTGGCCCTGTTTCTGGCGGTGCTGATGATCTGTATCTCCACCTTCATCGGTGGCTGGTTGCAGTTGCAGCTGACCCCTGAAGTCGAAAGCGAAAACCTGATTGCCGAGGCGCAATTTCAGGAGGGCGCGGGTTTTGCCCACGTTCTGGCCGTAAAGAACCGCATGATCGCAGGGCTTGAAGAGGTGCGTCACCAGAAGGATGTGGTGGGATTTGATGGCCAGCCTGCCATCACTAACAGCTTCCTGGTGGTTGACGGTGACAAGGTTACCCTCAGGATCAACCTCATCAAGAATGGTGACCGCAGTATCACCAGCAGCGATATCGAGCAGCGTCTGAAAGCGGCCATTGGCGAAATCAAGGGAGTGAAAAGTTTCAACGTGTCCTCTTCGATGTTTGGCCTGCGCAAGGATATTTCCTTCCGCCTGTCCGGCTCGGACATTGCCGAGCTTGAAGCCGCCAGCGCCTATCTGAAGGGGATTCTTGCCGGTTATGGCGGGGTGACGGATATCACCGACAGCCAGTCTTCTGCGCGCCAGGAAATACGCATTGCCCTCAAGCCCAATGCGGCCAATCTTGGTTTGCAACTGTCGGATGTGGCGCGTCAGGTGCGCTATGCCTTTTACGGTGCCGAGGCCCAGCGCATCCCGCGTTTGCGCGAGGATGTGCGGGTGATGGTGCGCTATCCGGCGGAGCACCGCAGCAGTCTGGAGTTTCTCCAGGATATGCGCATCCATCTTGCCGATGGCAGGTCGGTGCCCTTTATGGAAGTGGCCACGGCGGAATTTGTTCCCGGTTATACCACCCTCAACCGCACTGATCGCCAGCGAGTGGTCAGCGTTTATGCGGATGTAATCCATGGTGCGGTGGCCCCCGGCGAAATTGTTCAGCAGGTGACGCTCAATCACCGGGCCGATATCAACAAGCGTTTCCCTTCCGTCACTCTCGGCCTTGAAGGGGAGCAGCAGGAGCAGGGAGAATTTTTCAGCACCATGGTGCTGGGTGCAGTTTTCGCACTGTTCTGCATGTATGCCCTGCTGGCCATTGAATTCAAATCCTACCTGCAGCCGCTGTACGTGCTGAGCGCTGTGCCTTTTGGGGCTGCTGGTGCGGTGATCGGCCACCTTGTCATGGGCATGGATTTTTCCATTCCGTCGGTACTGGGGGTGCTGGCCACAGCCGGTGTGGTGGTCAATGGCAACCTGGTGCTGATTGACTGCATCAACCGCTTGCGGGACGAAGGGCTGGACATTGTGGCAGCGGTCAAGCAAGGCGCCAGGGAGCGTCTGCGGCCCATTTTGCTGACATCCATCACCACCTTTTTCGGTCTGATGCCGATTCTGCTCGAACCCTCTACTTCCGCTGCGGCACTGAAGCCGGTGGTGGTTTCGCTGTCCTTCGGTGTGGTGTTCGCCACCACCATCACTCTGCTGATGGTGCCGGCACTGTATGTGGTCTTTGAGGGCATCAAGGAAAGACTTGGCTTTCGCCAGCGCGCTGAAGCGGAGCTGGCATAAGGCAGTTACAAGGTTCAAGCCCCAAGGTTCGGGGCTTGCGGTTGACTTTGTGCGTCAGGTGTCAAAAAAAAGCGCGAGCCAGACCGTATCTCCCTCTGCCGCTGTCCACTCCACCCGGTGGCGGCAGCGGGCGGGCAGCAGCAGATGGTCGCCGGGCTTGAGTGTCCGTGGTTGCGGCTCTCCCTCTATCTGCAGCGCCGCCTCCCCCTTCAGCAGTACCACCCATTCATCCTGTTGCTGGTCGTACCACTCGCCAGCGGGCGTGCTGTGAGCGCGGGAGACAATACGCTCAAGGCGAAATGCCGCTCCCTCGGCCAGGGTTTCAAACAGCTCTTCGGGGAGGCTGTCAGGGATGGCTGCAAACAGGTTTCCGAGATTCATGGACATGTCACAGGCCGAGCGAATCCCACAGCTCATCTACCCGCGCCTTCACAGTACTGTCCATGGTGATGGGCGTGCCCCACTCGCGAGTGGTTTCGCCGGGCCATTTGTTGGTGGCGTCAAAGCCGATCTTCGAACCCAGGCCCGATACCGGCGAGGCAAAATCCAGGTAGTCGATGGGGGTGTTGTCGATAATCACCGTGTCACGGCCTGGGTCCATACGCGTGGTCATGGCCCAGATCACATCCTGCCAGTCGCGGGCGTTGACGTCGTCGTCGGTCACCACCACAAACTTGGTGTACATAAACTGGCGCAGGAATGACCACACGCCCAGCATGATGCGCTTGGCGTGGCCGGGGTACTGCTTCTTGATGGTCACCACCGCAAAGCGGTAGGAACAGCCTTCGGGAGGCAGGTAGAAGTCGACAATCTCCGGGAACTGCTTTTGCAGCAACGGCACAAAAACTTCGTTGAGCGCCACACCGAGAATCGCCGGTTCATCGGGCGGCCTGCCGGTGTAGGTGCTGTGGTAAATGGGGTCCTTGCGATGGGTGATGCGCTCGATGGTGAATACCGGAAATCGATCAACCTCGTTGTAGTAGCCAGTGTGATCACCGAACGGGCCTTCTTCGGCCATGTCATCTGGATGGATATGGCCTTCAAAAATAAACTCTGCCGAGGCGGGCACCTGCAAATCCGAACCCAGGCATTTGACGACCTCGGTTTTTTCACCGCGCAGCAATCCGGCAAAGGCGTATTCCGACAGGCTGTCCGGCACCGGTGTCACTGCGCCGAGAATGGTGGCCGGGTCGGCACCCAGCGCCACCGCTACGGGAAAAGGCTGGCCCGGGTGTTTGAGCTGCCAGTCGCGAAAATCCAGCGCGCCGCCACGGTGCGCCAGCCAGCGCATGATCACCCGGTTGCGGCCAATCACCTGCATGCGGTAGATGCCGAGATTCTGGCGGGTTTTTTCCGGTCCGCGGGTGACCACCAAGGGCCAGGTGATCAATGGTCCGGCATCGCCGGGCCAGCAGGTTTGCACCGGTATGGTGGACAGATCCACCCCATCGCCTTCGATGACAATGTCCTGGCACGGGGCTTTTTTCAGCTCTTTGGCAGGCATGTTGAGCACCTGCTTGAATTCATGGCGCTTGTCCCATAAGTCCTTGAGCCCCTTGGGCGGCTCCGGTTCTTTCAGGAAGGCGAGCAGCTTGCCCACTTCCCGCAGTGCTTCGACATTCTCCTGGCCCATACCCAGGGCAACCCGCTGGGGGGTGCCGAACAGGTTGGCGAGCACCGGAATTGTGTGGCCTTTGACGTTTTCAAACAGCAGCGCCGGGCCACCCATCTTCAGGGTGCGGTCGCAGATTTCGGTAATTTCCAGATGGGGGTCCACTTCGATGGCGATGCGTTTTAGTTCGCCACGTTTTTCAAGAAACAGGATAAAGTCGCGCAGATCGTTGTATTTCACGGCAGCCCCGGGATTGTTTGGCCGGAAAGTGTTGCCCTATAGTGGCACTATTGCAAGTGGTCAGAATCCATCAGAAGGCTGGCCGCTGTTATTTTTCAGGAGCGATGGAGTGATTTACAGACTGCTGGCAGGAATGGTCGCCTTGACACACGGCGTTTTTGTGGTGTTTGTGGTGATGGGTGGCCTGTTGATCCGCATCTGGCCCGGCGTTGCCTGGCTGCACCTTGCCTGCGCTGCCTACGGGGTGCTGATTATGGTGTTCAACTGGCGCTGTCCGGTGACCGACCTCGAGATATGGCTGCGCAGGCGCGCCGGGCAGTCAGTGACCTGGACGGAGTATCTGCACCGCTACCTGTGGTCCCACTTTGGCTTGCGGGGCAATGAGTGGTTTGTGCTGGCGGGGTTTGTTGCGGTATTGCTGGTGTTTAACTGGGTGCCGTATCAGGCGCTGCTGGCCTGAGGCGGGCCGAAACCATCTCCCATCTCCCATCTCCCATCGCTCATTTAGAGGAAGACGTTAAACGAGAGATGGGAGGTTGTGTTACTTGCGCTTCATGGCATTGAAGAAGTCATCATTGATCTTGAAGCCCTTGAGCTTGTCGACCAGGAATTCCGTGGCGGCCACATCTTCCATATCGTTGAGCAGGCGGCGCAGGATCCACACCCGCTGCAGTTCGGCTTCGCCCATCAGCAGTTCTTCGCGGCGGGTGCCGGAACGGCGGATATTGATGGCGGGGAACACCCGGCGCTCGGCGATCTTGCGATCGAGGTGCAACTCCAGGTTGCCGGTGCCCTTGAACTCTTCGTAGATCACTTCGTCCATCTTCGAACCGGTGTCGATCAGGGCGGTGGCGATAATGGTCAGGCTGCCGCCTTCTTCAATATTGCGCGCTGCGCCGAAAAAGCGTTTCGGTTTTTCCAGGGCGTGGGCATCGACACCACCGGTCAATACTTTGCCGGATGAGGGCTGCACGGTGTTGTAGGCGCGCGCCAGACGAGTGACGGAGTCTAGCAGGATCACCACGTCTTTCTTGTGCTCAACAAGACGCTTGGCCTTTTCGATCACCATCTCGGCGACCTGAACGTGGCGCGCCGGGGGTTCATCAAAGGTGGAGGCAACCACTTCGCCGCGCACGGTGCGCTGCATCTCGGTCACTTCCTCGGGGCGCTCGTCAATCAGCAATACGATCAGGTTGCACTCGGGATTGTTGCGCACGATCGCCTGGGCGATGTGCTGCATCATGATGGTCTTGCCCGCCTTGGGGGGGGCGACAATCAGGCCGCGCTGGCCTTTGCCGATGGGCGAGATCAGGTCGATGATACGGCCTGTGAGGTCTTCTGTACTGCCGTTGCCGGCTTCCAGCGGCAGACGCTCGTTGGGAAACAGCGGCGTGAGGTTTTCAAACAGAATCTTGTTGCGGGCGTTTTCCGGCTTGTCGAAATTGATGGTGTCAACTTTCAGCAGGGCGAAATAGCGTTCACCTTCCTTGGGAGGGCGGATCTTGCCGGCAATGCTGTCACCGGTGCGCAGGTTGAAGCGACGAATCTGGCTGGGAGACACATAGATGTCATCGGGACCGGCCAGGTAGGAGGCGTCAGCGGAGCGCAAAAAACCAAAGCCATCGGGAAGAATTTCCAGCACCCCATCGCCATAGATATCTTCGCCGCTTTTGGCGTGGCGTTTGAGGATGTTGAAGATGATGTCCTGCTTGCGGGAGCGGGCCTGGTTTTCAAGGCCGATGTCTTCGCCGATTTTGACGAGGTCAGTAATGGGTTTGGTTTTAAGATCAGTCAGATTCATAAGGGGAGAGGAAGTAGGTTTTGGTTGGTGGTTGATGAGAAATTCGACGGGCTGACCAGATGGCCCAGAGTAGTAGGCTATTCAACGGACCCGACGGCTGTAAATCCCGTGTTATTGTGGGGAATACCGGTGCTGGATTCAGAATTGCGAGACAGAGAAAGCGTGAAGTGGTGTCGAATGGTTGGGCGGATTATAGCCCTTGCGCCGCGAAGCGCAAGGGTTTTTGGCAGGTCGGCACAGTGTGACTGCAAACCGGCCGTGCATCATCCTTACAGATTGCTTTCGACAAACTCGGTCAGCTGGGATTTTGACAGGGCGCCAACTTTGGTGGCTTCCAGCTCGCCGCCCTTGAACAGCATCAGGGTGGGGATGCCGCGCACACTGAATTTGGCTGCGGTTTGGGGGTTGCCATCGACATCGATCTTGCAGACCTTGACCTTGCCGGAATACTCGTCGGAGAGTTGATCGAGGAGCGGTGCAATCATCTTGCAGGGACCACACCAGGCTGCCCAGAAGTCAACCAGTACAGGTATGTCGGAACCGAGAACGTCAGTGTCAAAGCTGGTGTCGGTCACGTGAACGATGTTTTCGCTCATGAGTTTCTCCGTTGGTAATGTGAAACTTGAATTTGAGGGGTAAAATCGCCGCCATCATAGCACTTGCCAAGCCCGGGTCACAACGACGCAGGCAACACCACCGCATCAGGAGTCAGTTTTGACCATTGAACAGGAGCAAAACTCCCCGACCGGTTCGCGACTGATCGCCGCCGTAGACCTGGGTTCCAACAGCTTCCATATGGTGATAGCCCGCGTCGAGCATGGCGAGGTCAGACCCATTGAGCGGCTGGGTGAAAACGTCCAGCTGGCCGCGGGCATGGAGGGCGGCATGCTCAGTGACCAGGCTGTGGGGCGCGGCCTTGAATGCCTGGCGCGTTTTCGCCAGGCGCTGGATGTGCTGAATCCCGGTGATGTGCGGGTGGTGGGCACCAATGCCCTGCGTATTGCCCGCAATGGCAGGGAGTTTCGCAGCCGTGCCGAGTCGGTTATCGGCTATCCCATAGAGGTCATTCCCGGCCGTGAAGAGGCGCGCCTGGTCTACCTCGGCGTGGCCCATACCCTGGCGGATGACGCAACCCGGCTGGTGGTGGATATCGGTGGCGGCAGTACCGAATTTATCATCGGTGACCGCTTCGAGCCGCTCCTGATGGAAAGTCTGCATATGGGCTGTGTGTCCTACGGGGAGCGTTTTTTTGCCGACGGTGTGATCAGCAAGAAGGCCTTTGATCAGGCCTATTTTTCTGCCTACGGTGAAGTGCTCAACATCCGCTCGGCATTCAAAAAACTTGGCTGGAACAATGCGGTGGGGTCATCCGGCACCCTGCGTTCGCTGGAAAACGTTATCGTCGCTCAGGGTTGGGCGGATTCGGGCATCAGCGCCGAAAATCTCGACAAGCTGCGCAAGCTGCTTTTCAAATACCCCAGCGTCAAGGACTTGTGCAAGCTGGCGGGTCTCAGCGAGCGCCGCCGCAATGTGTTTGCCTCCGGCCTCGCCATCACCTGTGCCTTCTTCGATGCCCTGGGGGTGGAGCACATGCGCACCTCCAATGGCGCGCTGCGTGAAGGGGTTATCTACGACCTGATGGGGCGCCACACCCACGAGGATGTGCGCGGTCGTTCGGTAAACGCGATGATGCAGCGCTACGGGGTCGATGAGGCCAATGCCCGTCACGTGGAAGAAACCGCGCGCCACTTGTTTGCCAGCGTACAGGACAGCTGGAGCCTGGATCAGGAGGATCTGGAATTGCTGGAGTGGGCCGCCCGCCTGCACGAGGTGGGGCTGGCGATTTCCCACAGTCATTTCCACAAGCATGGTCAATATCTGGTGGAAAATTCTGACCTGGCGGGGTTCTCCACCGCCGAGCAAACCGAGCTTGGTCTGCTGATTCGCGGCCACCGCCAGAAATTCCCCCAGGGGGAGTTCGAGCTCAAGGGCAATGGTGTGCGGGTGCCGCTGGAGCGCTTGTGCCTGTTGTTGAGAATGGCTGTGCTGTTCCGGTTTGTGGCGCCGGTCGATGGCACCCCGCCCTACCATCTTGAAGCGCAGGATAAATCCCTGACCCTCAAGCTGCCAAAGGGTTGGCTGCAGCACCACCCGCTCACCCGCAACGCCCTGGATCAGGAACAGACCCAGCTCGCCAAAATCGGCTACACCCTGGCAGTTGCCAAAATCGGCTGACCTCCCTCTGCTCGCTTCCTCTCGACTCACCCGATACCTTCTGTAAGTTTTCGAACGCTCGCACGGTTGCTGTCCGGGCGCCAACGCCCTGTTGCTTAACCTGGATCAATGGAACCGCAGCTCTCCTGGGATAGAGTCCTGTCCGAGCTTCATATTCGTATTACAAGAAAGCCGCACGGCTTCATCTCCTCTACCCAAATACCTCTACAGGGGGCAACACCATGTTTTGTATCCAATGCGAGCAAACCTTACGTTCATCCCACCGCGCCGATGGCTGTCGTCTCGCCCGCGGTGTGTGCGGCAAGGATGCCACCACCGCCGACCTGCAGGACGTGCTGGTATATCTGGTCGAAGGCATCGCCATGTACGGCTCCAGGGCCTATCAACTCGGCGCCAGCCTGCCAGCGGTGAATCGTTTTGTGAATTACGCGATGTTCACCACCCTCACCAATGTGAATTTTGATGCTGCGCGTTTTGACGATCTGGTGCTTGAGGCTGTGGCTATCCGCCATCAGGCCCGCGCCCTGTATCAAAAAGCCTGCGCCGACAAGGGGCTGACTCCGGAAGCTTTGTCCGGCGCCGCTAGCTGGCAACCGGGCAACACCCGCGAAGAAATGCTTGCCCAGGTGGGGATGGCCAGTCTTGAAAGTGATCGTGCACAAGTAGGCGACGATGTGATCGGCTTGCGCCTGTTGCTGCTGTACGGTCTCAAGGGTTGTTCCGCCTATGCCGAACACGCGCAAGTACTGGGCAAGGAGGACGCCAGCATTTATGGCGATTTGATGGGTCATCTGGATTTTCTTGCCACCCGGCCAACGGATATCAATGCCCTGCTGGAAAGGGCCATGGCTATCGGCCAGCTGAATTTCCACATTATGGCGTTGCTTGATGCAGCGGGTACCGAACGCTTTGGTCACCCCGAACCCACCCGGGTGCTTGTCACCCCGCGCAAGGGCAAGTGCATCCTGGTCAGTGGCCACGACCTGGTGGACCTCGAAGCCATTCTCAAGCAAACCGAGGGCAAGGGCATCAATGTCTACACCCATGGCGAGCTGCTGCCTGCCACAGCCTACCCCGGTCTCAAAAAATACGTTCATCTGACCGGCAATTACGGCACTGCCTGGCAAAACCAGAAAGACGAATTTGCCAAATTCCCCGGCGCGGTGGTGATGACCTCCAACTGCCTGATGGACCCGTTTGAAAACAACTATAGCCAGCGGCTGTTCACCAGTGGCCCAGTGGGCTGGCCTGGTGTCACCCATGTCAGCAATGGCGATTTTAGCCCGGTGATAGAAGCCGCACTGGCACAGCCCGGTTTTGCCGATGATCACATAGAGCAGTACATCACCAACGGCTTTGGCCACAATACGGTGATGAACGTGGCCGGTACTGTGGTGGATGCGGTCAAGAGCGGCGACATCAAGCACTTTTTTGTCATCGGCGGTTGCGATGGCGCCAACCCCGGGCGCAATTACTACACCGATTTTGCCGAGCAGGCCCCGGATGACACTGTGGTTATGACCCTGGGCTGTGGCAAATACCGCTTTAACCGCCATGACTTTGGTGATATCGGTGGTATCCCGAGGCTGCTGGATGTCGGTCAGTGCAACGACACCTATTCCGCTCTCAAGATAGCCCTTGCTCTGGCAGATGCCTTTGATTGCGGTGTCAACGATCTGCCCCTGACCCTGATCATCTCCTGGTTTGAACAGAAGGCCGCCGCTGTGCTGCTCACCCTGCTGGCCCTGGGTGTGCAGAATATTCACCTCGGGCCGACCCTGCCAGCCTTTCTCACCCCCAACCTGCTCGCCGTGCTGGTAGACAAGTTCAAGCTGCGACCGGTGGGGGATGCTGGCGAAGATCTGCAGCGGGCACTGAAGCTGGCTTCGTAACAACAACACTGTGGGGAATAAGGAGCGCTTTCGGGCGCTCTTTTTTATCTCGCCAGGAATAGCTCAGAGGAATGGTGCAGAGGATGGCGCTGGCTGGGTGATTTGCGTAAGCTTGACCACCGCGATATTCCATCAAACCCGCTGTTCAAGGAGAGCAATAACAATGAGTCTGACCATGTACCAGCTGACTGTACCCGTGCTGAAAAAGGGAATTAACAACCTGGCCGGGGTGCTTGGCAAAGCGAAAGGTTATTGCGCCGAGAAGCAGATCGACCAGTCTGCACTGCTCAGCGCGCGTCTCTACCCGAACATGTTCCCCCTGCTGCGCCAGGTACAGGTGTCCTGCGACCAGGCCAAGAACGCTGCCGCCCACTTTGCTGGCGCCACGCCACCGGTCTTTGAAGATACCGAGACGACGCTGGATGAACTGATTGCCCGCATCGAAAAAACGGTCGCCTACCTGGACCAGTTCAGTGCCGGCCAGATCGACGGCTGCGAAAGCAAACCCGTCAGCTTCACCATCGGCAGTTACAAAATGGCGTTTCCGTCCGGACTCGTCTACCTGCAAAATTTCGTACTGCCCAACTTCTACTTCCACCTCGCCACCGCCTACGACATTTTGCGTCACAACGGTGTGGACCTGGGTAAGGGTGATTTCCTCGGCGATATGGGTGCGGAAGTGTCTATGGTATAAAGCAAGAATGTTTGTTTTTTTAACGCTGTAGCAATAACAGAGTCCGGGCATTATGTCCGGACTCTCATGTTTCCTGTCCCAGGCTTTCCAGCAAGGGGAGAACCCCCCCCCAATGTTCACACCTCACCAAACCCAATTTTTCGCCTGGCAACTTACCCGCCGCCTGTCGTCTGAAGATGAGGACAAACTCACAGGCGCGATCATGGATGCCCAGATCGACCTCAACCCCCACCAGGTCAATGCCGCCCTGTTTGCCTTTCGCAACCCCTTGAACAAGGGCGTCCTTCTCGCTGACGAAGTGGGTTTGGGTAAAACCATAGAGGCAGGGCTGGTGATTGCCCAGAAATGGGCAGAACGCAAACGCCGCATACTAATCATCGTGCCCGCCAACCTGCGAAAACAGTGGCACCAGGAGTTGCAGGAGAAGTTTGGCGTCGAAGGCCAGATTCTGGAATCCGCAAGCTATAACCAGGCCAAAAAAGCAGGTGTCAGGAATCCCTTTGATATCGGTGAAGGACTGGTGATCTGCTCCTACCAATTTGCCAGTGCGAAGGCAGATGATTTGAGGATGGTGCCTTGGGATCTGGCGGTCATCGATGAAGCTCACCGGCTCAGAAACGTCTATAAAAAAACCAACAAGATAGCCAAAACTCTCAAGGACGCCCTGGCGCCTACAGAAAAGGTACTGCTGACCGCCACACCCCTGCAAAACTCCCTGCTCGAACTCTACGGACTGGTCAGTATTCTTGACGACAAAATCTTTGGCGACTTGGACAGCTTCCGTAGCCAGTATGGCCGTATTACTGACCCACAAACATTTGCCAGTCTCAAGCAGCGCATTGCCCCGGTGTGCAAGCGCACCCTCAGGCAGCAGGTACAGGCTTACGTCTCCTACACTCGTCGTATTCCTTTGGTGCAGACATTTACCCCGTCTTCCGATGAGCAACGCCTGTACAGTCTGGTTTCGGAGTATTTGCGCAGGCCGGAACTCAATGCCCTGCCCAGTGGCCAGCGCCAACTGATCTCCATGGTGATGTGGAAACTGCTCGCTTCCTCATCCTTTGCCATCGCCGGCGCCCTCGGTTCCATTGTCGCCCGTCTTGAGAGAACTCTGGCCCAGGCAGAACCGGACGATCAGCAGGTAATCGGCGAAATACAGGCAGACTACGAAGCCCTGGAAGAAACAGCGGAAGAATGGGAAGAGGAGCCGGTTATCTCGGCGGAAGAACGGGAATCCATACTCGCCGAAATTGAAGAACTGAAAGGTTTCAAAGCCCTGGCGGAAAACATCCGTCACAACAGCAAGGGCGAAGCCTTGCTAAAGGCATTGAACATCGGCTTCGACAAGCTGGCGGAATTGGGTGCCAATGAAAAGGCCATCATCTTCACCGAGTCCCGCAAAACCCAGAACTACCTGATGACGTTGCTGGGCAACAGCCAGCATAAGAACGGTATCGTGCTTTTCAATGGCACCAATAATGATCCGCAGGCCCGGCAAATCTACCGGGAGTGGCTTGAACAACATCAAGGTTCGGACAGAATTACCGGCTCCCGAACAGCAGATACCCGCGCCGCACTGGTGGACTACTTCCGTGGCAAGGGCCGCATCATGATCGCCACCGAAGCCGCAGCCGAAGGTGTCAACCTGCAATTCTGCTCCCTGGTGATCAACTACGACCTGCCCTGGAATCCCCAGCGCATCGAACAGCGCATTGGTCGCTGCCATCGCTACGGGCAAAAGCACGATGTGGTGGTGCTCAACTTCATCGACCTGAGCAACGAGGCGGATCGCAGGGTTTACGAGCTGCTGGATCAAAAATTCAATCTGTTTAACGGTGTCTTCGGTGCATCCGACGAAGTGCTTGGCGCCATTGAGAGCGGTGTCGATCTGGAGCGCCGCATCAAACAGATATACCAGACCTGCCGTGAATCCGAGCAGATCAACGCCGCCTTTCAGCAACTTCAGCTGGAGCTTGCCCACGAAATCAATGCCCAGATGGTCAATACCCGCGAACAGCTGTTCGAGCATTTCGATGAGGATGTGCTGCAAAAGATCAAGATCGACAGCACTGCCTCTCTCGACCGCTACGAGCGCATGCTGCTGGATTTGACCAAAGGCGAACTGCAAGGCCATATCCGCGAGCTGGAAGGCGGATTTATCCTGAACGATCTGCCTCCCCATGCGCCACCGGGCATTCCTCTGGGTGAGTACGAACTCCCCCGGAGGGAAGGTGAAACCCATATCTACCGCCTGCGTCATCCCCTGGCGCAATGGCTGATCGCCTTGGCCAAGGGGCGGGATCTTCCCCCGGCAAAGCTGGTGTTTGACTACCGCGCAACAACCACCCAGATTGCGGTAGTCCGGGAGTTACAGGGGCAGTCAGGCCAGCTGGCCGCCCATCTTGTTACCGTCAACTCCCTGGCCCGCTCCGAAGACCATATCGTCCTCTGTGGCCACACCGATAGTGGCGAGACTCTGCACCAGGAAGTGCTGGAAAAGCTCTTGAGCTTTCCTGTGTCGCAAAGCTTGCCCGTGACGCAAACCACTACCCTGGATCAGCAAACCGCGCCATCATTGACGGGTGAACTGGCCCGTCGAAAAACTGCCATTCTGGCTGAGGTGAACCAGCGTAACCTCAAGTACTTCGAGGCCGAAGTGGACAAGCTGGACGCCTGGGCGGACGATCTCAAAGTGGGCCTGGAACAGGAAATCAAGGAAATCGACCGGGAAATCAGGGAAGTACGCCGTACTGCCAAAGCCGCCCCGGATCTAAACGAAAAGCTCCATTGGCAAAAACGCCAGAGGGAACTGGAAAAGCTCCGCACCCGCAAACGCCGTGAGCTGTTCGACAAACAGGATGAAGTGGACAACCGACGGGAGGGACTGATTGCCGAATTGGAGGACAAGCTGGAGCAGAAAGTTGAGGAAAGGCATTTATTCAGTATCTACTGGCAAGTGATTTGAACAGGTACAATGTTTTAAGTATGTCAGATGTGATGATCAACACGGAGCGAACAGGGGAACCCAGATGAAAACCAACCCCGTAGAAGGGATACAACCCAGTGTGATCCGCTGGGCGCGGGAATCCATCGGTTTGAGCGTGGACGATGTCGCCCTGCGCCTCAAACGCAAAGTTGAAGAAGTAGAGGCCTGGGAGGCCGGTGAACAGGCGCCCACCTATCCTCAGCTGGAAAAGCTGGCTTACGAAATTTACAAACGGCCATTGGCGGTTTTTTTTCTGCCCGAACCACCGCAGGAAGTTCAACCCAAAACCGAGTTCAGAACCCTGCCAGAAGCCGACCTCAACCAGTTGTCGCCTGACACCCGTCTGCATATCCGCAAGGCCCATGCCTACCAGTTGGCGTTGGCTGAAATCTTCCGCGAGAATCCGGCAACCCAAAAAATCTGGCAAGACCTCCCTGTCACCGGCAAGGAGGAAATCAGTAACCTTGCCTCCAGAGTCAGGGGCTACCTGGGAATGACCCTGGAGACTCAATCCGGCTGGAAGCAAACTGATATCGCCCTCAAGGCATGGCGCAAGGCCATTGAAGACAAGGGTGTTTTTGTTTTCAAAGCCCCCTTCAAGCAAAAGGACATTTCAGGGTTTTGCCTTACCAATAGCCAGTTTCCAGTGATCTACCTGAACAACAGCACCACCAAAACCCGGCAGGTCTTCAGCCTGTTGCACGAACTTTGCCACCTGTTGTTGAACCAGAATGGCATAAGCAAATTCGACCCTGATTACATCAGCCATCTTCCCAAAGGCATTCAGCATACTGAAAGGCTGTGCAGGAGCCTCGTTGCCAAGCTTATGAACCCAAGCGAAAAGTCTAATGATGAGATCGTGCTTGGAAGGTGGCAGCCTGCGTTAGCATAAAAGCATAAAAGCATAAAAGCATAAAAGCATGAAGGTGTGAAAATATTAAAATTTACCTATTAGGTAAAGAAGTGTAAACTGCGGGGGCCAGGTGGAAATCAATTACAGGGACAGTAAGCTGCGCAAGTTGTGCGAAAACAACAGAGAGGCCGTCCGTAAACTCGGGGCAGATTCCGCTAAAAAACTCCAAACCAGACACAGCGATATGGCGGCAGCGGCCAATGTGGAAGAGCTGCCGCCCCTGGGAAACCCGCACCCTTTGACCGGTGATCGAAACGGGCAGTTTTCCATCGGGCTTGCGGGCGGGATGCGGTTGGTTTTCGAGCCGGATCACAAACCTGTACCACACAAGGAGGATGGTGGCATCCACTGGGGGCAAGTCACCGCCGTCACCATCATATTTATAGGAGATTACCATGACTAATCAGGGACAGACCTTTCAGCCGGACTGGGTATCACCCCCCGGCGATACCATAATCGACCTTATGGAAGAACGAGACTGGAATCAGGCAGAGCTTGCCCAGCGCCTGGGTTTTAGCCCCAAACACCTTAATCAACTCGTCAAAGGGAAAGTATCGTTAACCCACGACGCCGCATTGCGACTGGAGCGCGTACTGGGGGCGACAGCCCGCTTTTGGTTGAACAGAGAGGCCCAATACAGAGAGCAGCTTGCCCGCATGGAAGCCAAAGAACGCTATCAAGGCTGGGCAAGCTGGCTCGATCAGCTCCCCTTGGCGGAGCTGAAAAAAACGGGTGTCATACCCGATGTACGTATAACCAACGCAGCCAAGCCAGACCTGGTTGAGGGGCTGCTGACCTTTTTTGGCGTCGCGTCCCCGGATGACTGGCAAACACACTACGGCGGGATGCAGGCATCTTTCCGGCGTACGCGGGAATCCCAATCCGATCTGGGTGCCATTGCCTCCTGGCTGCGCCTGGGCGAGGTCGTGGCGGAGAAGATGGACACGCCCGCCTACAACAAGGCCAGGTTCGAACAGGCGATCACACTAATACGTGAACTCACGGTTTTGCCCCCTGACCAGTTCGAACCGGAAATGCGCAGACTTTGCGCAGAGGCGGGGGTAAAGCTGGTGCTGGTGCCTGCCATTCCCCGCGCCCACGTTAGCGGCGTTGCACGCTGGCTCAACCGCCACAGTCCGTTGATCCAGATATCCCTCTACGGCAAGACCAATGACAAATTCTGGTTTACCTTCTTTCACGAGGCCGCGCATATTCTGCTCCATGCCGACGGCAAGCAGGCCATCTTCCTGGACGACCCCAACCATGCAACCCAGAACTCCCCGGAAGAGGACGAAGCCAACCGTTGGGCAGGGGATACGCTGATTCCATCCGCCTATGCCTTTGAACTGTCACAGCTCGAAACCGAAACGCAGATAATGGTCTTTGCCAGACAGATCAATATCCACCCTGGCATCGTGGTGGGCAGGTTGCAGCATGATCAAAAGTTGGGGTATGCAACGCATCTAAACCGGCTCAAGGCCGGTTTTCGGTTTGTTGGGCAGGAGAGGCCATGAACAGTCAATTCGCCATGGTTGGCAGTTCTACAGCTGCCTTGACTTTGCAAGCTTTGGTGACCATACTTCGCGGCAACAACACCCCTCCCGCTTCCCGTCAGATCAGCGCACCGCGAGGGGTTACTCGTTTCTGGGGGTATGAAAAAGCGGTCGCAGTTGTTATTGGAGCGGTCTCGTGACCAAGATGCCAGGGAAAAACTCCAAAAAAACAATTCCTTACACTAAGCTCCCGACTACCTTCGCGGATCAGGTGGCTCTACTGGAAAGGCGTGGTCTCATTGTCAGAGATAAGGCCAGGGCTGAGTTCTATCTCTCCCAGCTCAACTACTACCGGGTAGCGGCCTACTGTTTGCCCTTTGAACAGGATCATGCCACTCACCAGTTTGTGACTGGAACTGGGTTTGACGATGTCCTCGATCTTTATGTATTCGACCGCGAACTCCGCTTGCTGGTACTGGATGCCATTGAGCGCATAGAAGTATCATTGCGCACCCAGATGGCTTATCACCTCAGCCACAACCACCAGACAGCGCACCCCCATCTCCGCCCTGAACTGTTTTTCAATCCCCTGGTATACGGAAGCAGCATCACCAAGCTGGCCAATGACGTTCGCTCCAGTCGGGAAGAGTTCGTCAAGCACCTGACGGTCAAGTACGAAGAGCTGTTGCCGCCCATTTGGGCGGTGGTCGAGTTGATGACCATGGGGCAGCTCTCCAAGTGGTTTGCCAACATCAGAAGCCGTGCCGATCGACAAGCTATCAGCAAAGTTTACGGTCTGGACGAGAAGGTCATGGCCTCCTTCTGTGAACACCTCTCCCTGGTGCGCAATCATGCTGCCCACCATGCCCGTCTGTGGAATCGGGATTTCACCAAAACCATGATGCTGCCCAAAAAAGCCGCTCCGGAATTGCTGGCCAGCTTGCTCGTTCTGCCCGACAGCGACCGCCGCCTGCGCAAGCTCTATAACACGTTTGTGATGCTTTCCTATCTGATGGCCATTGTCTGTGGCCAGACCCACTGGAAGGATCGGCTGATAGCCTTGCTTCAAAACCACCATGTCGACACCAGTAAAATAGGCTTCCCCACGGGCTGGCAAAGCCGTCCCGTGTGGCAGTAAGCAGCAATTAGGAACCCAATGAGCAACCAAAAAACCAAACTTGAACTCACCTGGATTGGCAAGGACAAGCGGCCCAAGCTGGAGCCGCGCATTTTGCTGGAAGACCCGGTCAAGTCCTATCACGCCAAACACCGGGTGACGGACAGCGATAGCTTCGACAATAAGCTGATCTTTGGCGATAACCTGCTGGCGTTGAAAGCGCTGGAGCAGGAGTATGCGGGCAAGGTGAAGTGTGTATTTATCGATCCGCCGTACAATACTGGAAATGCTTTTGAGCATTACGATGATGGATTGGAACACTCCATCTAGTTAAGTCTGATGCGGGATCGATTGGATATTATTCGGCACCTGCTGTCTGATGACGGATCCCTGTGGATTACTATTGACGATAATGAAGCCCATTATCTGAAAGTGCTTTGCGATGAAATCTTTGGAAGAGCAAACTTTATTGCTAATGTCGTTTGGCAAAAAACGTTAACGCGAAGAAATGATGCTCGGGCTATTTCAAACGCCCATGACCACATTTTGGTTTATACAAAATCTTTTGATCGCTTTTCTGTCAATAAGCTGGAAGCCAACGAGAAGCAAAGATCAACTTATCAGAATCGAGATAATGATCCACGAGGAGACTGGCTTGCAGTTCCTTTCCATGCTCCCAATCTACGACCAAATTTAACGTATGAAATCATCACGCCAGGCGGAAAATCATTATGGCCGCCCAAAGGAAGATGTTGGAGTACGACCAAGGAAAAATTCGAAGAACTTGTAGCCGACAATCGAATCTACTTCGGACGCAACGGTAACGGAATGGCGCAACGAAAGAAATTTTGGTCAGAGTCTGATAACGTCATTGTCCCTTGGACATGGTGGGGATATCAGGAAGCTGGTGATAATCGAGAGGCCAACCGTGAACTCAAAGAAATTTCAATATTGGCTGACATTGGGGATAAGTTTGACACTCCTAAGCCAGAAAAACTCGTCAAACAGATTCTATCTATCGCAACGAATCCTGGCGACCTAGTCCTAGACTCCTTCGCCGGTTCCGGCACCACCGGTGCCGTCGCCCACAAAATGGAACGCCGCTGGATCATGGTGGAGCTGGGTGAACACTGCCATACCCATATTATTCCGCGCCTGCAAAAAGTGATCGATGGCGAAGACCAGGGCGGCATCTCGAAGGCGGTAAACTGGCAGGGCGGTGGCGGTTTCCGTTATTACAAAGTTGCGCCCTCCCTGCTGGAACAGGATCGCTGGGGCCGCTGGGTGGTGAACAAGGACTACAACCCGGAAATGCTCGCCGAGGCCATCTGCAAGCTGGAGGGATTTACCTACGCCCCGTCGGATACCCTATTCTGGCAGCACGGCCATTCCACGGAAACGGATTTTATCTATGTCACCACCCAAACCCTGAGCCTGGAACAGTTGCAGGCGCTGGCGGACGAGGTGGGGCAGGATCGCACTCTGCTGGTGTGCTGCGCGGCGTTCCGCTGCAAGGCGGATCAGTTCCCCAATTTGACCTTGAAGAAAATCCCCAAAATGGTGTTGAGCCGCTGCGAGTGGGGCCACGACGACTACAGCCTGAATGTGCAGAACTTGCCTATGCTGGAACGGGAACAGCTACCGGAGCAGGATGATTTGTTTGCGGATGCAGGTAACGGAGGCGATGAGTGATGGATAACAGAATACTCAATGCCATCGCCGGTCGCCTGAGCCTGCGGGCACCCCAGGAGGAATCACTCCGCGCCCTGGCGCAAGCACTGGATGCGGCGCCGACAATGCTAAATAAACAGCGAGATCTGGTTGGCCTGCAAAAGAGCCTGACGGCTGAATTCGGCCACGATATCGACTTCGAGCGGGAGTTTCCCTCTCTATGCTTCGCTCTGGCCACTGGCGTTGGCAAAACCCGGCTAATGGGGGCATTTATCAGCTACCTGCACCTGGCACACGGCTTGCGCAATTTTTTTGTGCTGGCGCCCAACCTCACCATCTACAACAAGCTGATTGCGGACTTTACCCCCAATACTCCCAAATACGTATTCAAGGGTATTGCCGAGTTTGCCGCCTATCCGCCGGAAATCGTCACCGGGGACAACTACGAGAATGCCGGTTCCGGGGATATCCTGTCGCCGGTCAGTATCAATATTTTCAATATCGCCAAGATCAACTCGGAAGTGCGCGGTGGCGCCGCGCCACGAATCAAGCGGCTGCGGGAAACCATCGGCGACAGCTACTTCAACTACCTGGCGAACCTGCCGGACCTGGTGATGCTGATGGATGAATCCCATCGCTACCGGGCCAGCGCCGGGGTGCGCTCGCTTAACGAGTTGAATCCGTTGTTGGGACTTGAAGTCACGGCCACACCCTTCACTGAGTCCAATCGGGGGCAGGTGCCTTTCAAGAATGTGGTGGTAGATTATCCCCTGGCGCGGGCCATGGACGATGGTTTCGTCAAGGAACCGGCGGTGGTGACCCAGCTAAACTTCAAAGCCAGCCAGTACACCGCCGAACAACTGGAGCGCATCAAGCTGGAAGATGGCATTCGCCTGCACGAGGCCACCAAGGTGGAGCTGCTCACCTATGCCCGCCAGCATGGCGTAAAGCCTGTGAAGCCCTTTATGCTGGTGATTGCCCGCGACACGACCCACGCCGCCCAGTTGCTGGACCAGCTGGAAAATCAGCTCTTTGATGGCCGCTACCAGGGCAAGGTGATCCAGGTGGACAGCAGCCGCAGCGGCGCGGCTGAGGAAGAAATGGTCAGCCGCCTGCTGGCGGTGGAAAGCTTCGACGAACCCACGGAAATCGTTATCCACGTCAATATGCTCAAGGAGGGCTGGGATGTGACCAACCTCTACACCATCGTGCCCCTGCGCGCCGCCAATGCCAAAACCCTGGTGGAGCAGACCCTTGGCCGGGGCTTGCGTCTGCCTTACGGCAAGCGCACCGGGGTGGATGCGGTGGACAGGCTGAGCATCATCGCCCATGACCGCTTTCAGGAAATCGTCGACGAGGCCAACAAGGGTGACAGCCTGTTGAAGCGCATGCGTCTGATCGAGATGGATTTTGCCGATCAGCCCGCCACCGAGAGCGTTGCAGTACGCTCCAATCTGGAAACCGCCCTGGGTGGGGAGGGAGCCAATGTCCCCTTTGCCTATCCCGGCAAGCCGGAACAGCTACTCTTTACTGGTGAGAGGGAGCGGCAAGTGGCGGAGATCGCCTGGAAAGTGCTGCAAGGCTATCAGCACAGGCCCGCAGATGCGCCGTTCAGCAACATCCTGTTGACTGAAGTCTTGCAGGCAGAGATTACCCAGGCAGTACAGGCGCAATTGACCGGTGAGCAGCAATCCCTTCTGGCAGAGGTTGAAAAGACCGATGTTGCGGCAGTGGTGGCAAAAGCCACTGCGTTGATGGTGGGGCAGACCATTGATATCCCCCGTATCGTGGTGATGCCCACAGGCGAAGTCACTTATGGCTACCATCCCTTTACCCTGGATATGGGGCATCTGAATTTGCAGCCGTCCAAGCGGGAGCTGATTTCCCAAAGCCTGCAAACCAACGAGCAGATTACCATTTCATCCGCGCCCAAAAAGAAATATGCCCGGCTGGAAGACTATATCGTCGAGCATCTGGTGGACAAGGACGACATCGCCTACGACGAACAAGCGGATTTGATTTACGACCTGGCGGGGCAGGCCGTGGCTTGGTTCCGGGACGTGAAAACCTACTCCGAGGATGAGCTGCACAATATCTTCTTTGGCTATGGCAAGCTATTGGCGGACAATATTCACGCCCAGATGGCTGAGCACTACTGGCAAAAGGCCACGGGCTACGAGGTGAAGGTGAGCGCCGGATTTACGCCCCTCAAGGAGGCGGCCTACACCAAGGCCAAGGACCAACCCATTCACAACTACCGCGATACGGTAGCGGAAGTGGGCAAAATCAAACAGATGCTGTTTGGGGGCTTTCTGAAATGCCTTTACCCCTATCAGAAATTCGATTCCGACACCGAGCGCCGGTTTGCCGTGATGCTGGAGCGGGACGCCAGTAAATGGTTCAAGCCGGTGAGCGGGCAGTTCCAGATTGTCTACAAGGATGGTGTGGAGCACCGACACTACCAGCCGGATTTTGTTGTCGAATTGGCGCATGAGGTGCTGATGGTGGAAACCAAGGCGCGTAAGGAGTTGGATGTCCCCACTGTGCAGGCCAAGGCCGAGGCGGCGCAGGCCTGGTGTAAAAACGCCAGCGACCACCTGCTAAAGAACGGAGGCAAACCTTGGCGCTATGTGCTGATTGCCCATGATCGGGTACAGGAAAACCAGGGGATAAGCGATTTTATTTCTGACTGATGGCGTTCGGGGCAATAAAAATGGCCTGAAACTAGATGTTTCAGGCCATTTCAGAGATGGTAGCTACGGCGGGACTTGAACCTGCGACCCCAGCATTATGAATGCTGTGCTCTAACCAACTGAGCTACGTAGCCATAAAGTTTTAAGGCCGCGAATTCTGATGATTTCCCCCTCTGTTGTCAAGGGTGGAGCGCATCCGGATAGAATGTCGTTGGCAACTATTTACACCTGAAGAATAACGAGGGTTTTATGGAATTCAGACGTCTCGGAGCATCGGGCCTCAAGGTGCCGGTACTGGGTTTTGGCACAGCCACCTTCGGCGGCACCGAGAACTTCAAGGCCTACGGCGATATCAATGTGCAGCAGGCGCGGCGCATGGTGGATATCTGCCTGGAGGCGGGTGCCTGCCTGTTCGATACCGCCGATGCCTATTCCATGGGTCTGGCAGAAGAGATTCTCGGCGAGGCCCTGACGGGCAAGCGCGATCAGGTGCTGCTCTCCAGCAAGGGCACCTTTCCGGTGGGTGATGGCCCCAATGACTTTGGGTCATCGCGCCACCATATCCTGCGCACGGTGGAGGCCTCCTTGCGGCGCCTGAAAACCGAGCATATTGATATCTACCATATGCACGGTTTTGATGCCCACACGCCGGTGGAGGAAACCCTGCGGGTGCTCGATGATCTGGTGAGTGCCGGCAAGGTGCGCTATATCGCCTGCTCGAATTTTTCCGGCTGGCATTTGATGAAGTCACTGGCGCTCTCTGAACGCTATGGCTTCAGCCGCTATGTGGCGCACCAGGCAAACTACTCTTTGCTGGATCGTGAATTCGAGTGGGAGCTGATGCCCCTCGCTGTTGACCAGGGGGTGGGGACGCTGGTGTGGAGCCCCCTCAGCAACGGGCGCCTGTCGGGTAAATTCCGCCGCAGCCAGCCGTTGCCGACGGTGACCCGGCTGGCGGGCAGTGGCGTCAGTATTGACGAGCGGGTTTACAGCATCGTCGATGCGCTGGACGAGATCGCCGCCGAAACCGGCCACAGCACCGCCCAGGTGGCGCTCAATTGGCTGTTGCAGCGACCCACGGTGAGCAGCGTGATACTCGGGGCGCGCACAGAAGCGCAACTGATCGACAATCTCGGTGCGGCTGGCTGGAACCTTAGCCCCGAGCAGGTTGCACGGCTCGACGAGACAAGTCACCTGCCGAGGATTTATCCCTATTCCCACCAGCGTTATTTCCCCCAGTTGTCGGATGCAGTGGTGTTGTAGAGAAGGCTGCGGGGGAGGCAGGGAGTTGAACCCTCTTTTTTAGAGCGGCACCCAAAGGTAGAAACGCGCGCCCTTGCCGGGTTGGGAAAGTACGCCGATATGGCCACCGTGCAATTCGATGATCTCTTTGCACAGGGCAAGCCCCAGCCCGGCGCTGCCTTTATTTTTGCCCACCTGTACAAACGGCTGGAAGATCCGCGCCTGCTGTCTGTAGAGAATACCTTCGCCATTATCCTCCACGCTGAAGAATATGCGCTCGCCTTCACGCCAGGCCCGCAGATTAATCTCTCCGTCGACATTGCAGTGGCGCAGCGCATTGACGAGCAGGTTGTCAAACAGGCGCTCAATAAGCAGCCCATCAAGCGGCACAGGCGGTAGCGGTCCTTGTGCGTCAATCTGAATATTGACGCCCTGTTCACGGGCCCTGACGGCAAAGCGCTCCCGTGCCTGCCTGAGCAGTGTTTCAGGATCGCAGGGTACCAGGTTCAGCTGCTGGAGACCGCTTTGATAACGTGAAAAATTCAGCAGGTCATCAATAAGCCTCAGGAGCCGTTTCATTTCATCGTCAACGGTGCGCAGTAAATCTGCTTCGCTGGAGACAGCGGCAAAGTCGAGACGTTCCTGCAGCAGGTTAAATGCCATGCTTATGCTGGTTATCGGTGTGCGCAGTTCATGGGAGGCCCTGAGAACAAATTCACTGCGCATGCGTTCGAAAGCGCGTTGTTCAGTCACATCGTGCAATACCATGACAGCACAAAAAATATCGCCGTCAGCGTGGTTGACGGCGGTCAGGCTGTAGGTGAGAACACGGGTTTCACCATCGACTTCCACATGCAGGTCATCCACTGCGTGGCTGAGGCTTTCCCCTGCCAGGACCTGCTGCAGCTGTTCATCGAGCTCCGGCCGTTGCAGGACGTCACCGGGACGCTGGCCAATGTGATGTTGTTGCCAGCCCAACTGACGTTCTGCAACCGGGTTGTAATGTTCCAGTAGTCCCTCACAGTCGAAAATCAGCAAACCATCATCGATGCTGTCGAGCACCGCTTGCAGGCGCCGTTGCTCAGCATGCAGGGCCTCGATGTCAGTGTTTTTGAATTCGCGCAAGGCCTCAGCCATCAAGCCGAAGCGACGGGTCAGCGTCGACATTTCGGCAATCGGGGTGATGGGCAGGGTGATATTAAAATCCCCTTTGCCTATCTGGTCGGCAGCCTGTGCCAGGGCCTGAATGGGGTGACTGAAGTAGCGCGCACTATTGTGGGCGCTGACAAGGCCGACCACCACCAGGCCAAGACCGACCAGGCCCAGCAGCGCGGTTATCAGCCAGGCTCGTTCCCGGGCTGTGTGATCAGCGCGCTGCACTGCATCCATATAGCGCATCTGCACATTGGTAATGTGCTGATTAATAAATTCAGCGACGCGGCCAAATTCATCGTTGGTAAGCAGCTCCCGACGCACTGTGACAGGCTTGCTCAAAAGGTATTCAAAACCGACGTGGGCGTGCTCAATTTTGTTGAGGGCAAGCAGGTCGTCGTTGTCGATGGCGCTGTCTTTTGCTTCTTGCAGTCGTTGCAGGAAGCGCTGTCGCGATTGCTGCAACGCCGGGCGGTCGAGATTTTCAGAAATCATCAACGTGATTTGTTTACTCAGCTCCTGATGCATGGCAAGACTGGCATCAATGATTTCCATGTTGCGGGACATCTCCCGGCTCTGCCCCTTGGTAAGCTGCAATACACTGAAGGTGCCGAGCAACAAACCCACGAGGGCAACAACCATCAGGGCGCTGCTGCTGAGGAACAGTTGCTGGCGCAGATTCATCGGCGTGCCTGCTGGTTCACAGTCCCAGGTGCTTGCGTTTTCGATACAGGGTGGAGGTATCGATACTGAGAATCCTTGCCGCTTCATCAAGGGTGCCACTGGTGGCCAGAATGGCTGCGATATGGGCTTTTTCCAGCTGTTCCAGGCTGACATCAGCGCCAATGCGCGGCGAGGAGTTCAAGGCAGGCTTGCTGAATCCCAGATGCCTTGACTGCACCAGTTCATCGCCACAGAGAATGCTGGCACGCTCAACGACATTGCTCAGTTCGCGGATATTGCCCGGCCAGGGGTATTTGAGCATGGCATCCAGTGCCTCATCGTTAAAGCCAACGGCAGGGCGGGCGTATTGCCTCACAAAACTGGCCAGGAAGTGATTGGCAAGAGGCACGATATCCTCAGTCCGTTCACGCAAGGGCGGCACGGTGAGAGTGATGACATTGAGCCGATAGAGCAGATCCTCGCGAAAGCGACCAGTGCTCACCATTTCATCCAGATCAAGATTGGTGGCAGAGAGGATGCGCACATCGGCCCGCTGAGTCACCGGATCTCCTACCCGCTCATACTCCCTGTCCTGAATAAAACGTAACAGCTTGGGCTGCAGGGGAGTGGGGAAATCGCCGATTTCGTCGAGAAACAATGTGCCGCCGTCGGCTTGATGGACGCGTCCCAGGGTGCTTTCACTTGCCCCGGTAAATGCACCGCGACTGTGGCCGAACAGCTCGTTCTCCATCAGTTCGACGCTGAGTGAGGGACAATTGATGGTCACAAAAGGCTTGCTTGTGCGCTTGCTCCAGCGGTGAATACTTTTCGCCAGCTCGCCCTTGCCGGTGCCCGATTCACCCAGGATCAGGATGTTGGCATCGGTGTTTGCTACCTGCCGGGCAGTGTCCAGTATCGTCATCATGGCCGGACTGAGTGAGTCAGGACAAGCCGCCGTTTGCGCTGCCGCCGTTTCAAGGCGCATGGCCATACGTCGCGCGTTGATTTGTTTTGCCGCTGATTGGCGCAGCTGATCAGGGCTGCAGGGTTTGACAAGATAGTCGACCGCACCAGACTGCATTGCATCCACTGCTGTATCTATTGCTGAGAGGGCTGTAACGATCACGGTGCGCATCCAGGGTGTTAAAGCGCGTATTTGCGCCAGCAGATCAAGGCCGGATTCATCTCCCAGGCGCAGATCGAGGAAACACAAATCAAACACCTTCTGCTGCAACAGGGCACAGGCTTGCGACGAACTGCTTGCGGTGGCGACCTGATAACCTGCGTCCTCGAGGCAGTAACGAAAGGTGCGAAGGATCGCCACCTCATCGTCTACCAGTAGGATGTGGCCGGTTATTTCTTCCTTGTCCTGCATAGTGGCTCCGATGCTACGGTTTCAGTTATTAGTCCATAAAAATTCATGCAAGTTGCACGGTCTGTTTAAATGAATCGTGCAATGCGCAATTTTTTAAGCCTGTGCTTTATTTTTTATGTTATTGATTTTAAATAATAAATAGCGGAAAAAGAAGGTGGCACAGGGCTTGCGATATGGTCACTACGGATGCCGGAAACGGCCCGTAACAAAAATTCATTGGAGGAATTACCATGCACAAGCTAAAAACTCTCGCTCTTGCCACAGCAACAGCCAGTCTGATAGTACTCTCACCCCTGGCTGCTCACGCCGAAGACGGCGATCTTGGCCGTCAGCTCAGTGAAGCACGCCAGGAAGGTTCGGTGTGGACAGCCCTTGCCATCAACCGCCATCTCAATCCTTTCAAGATTGACGTGGATGTTGAGAGTGGAACCGCCACTCTGAGCGGCACTGTCGAGACCGATATTGACCGTGATCTCGCGGAACAGGTGGCGTTGGGTATAGATGGCGTGGAAAAAGTCGACAACAGGCTGAAAGTCGATGCAGATGTTGAGCGCCGAACCAGTGGCGAGCCAACACTCTCAAGCCGCTTTAGCGACGCTACCCTGACAGCCACAGTGAAATCAAAATTGCTCTGGAATCGTCACACCGAAGGTCTGGATATTAATGTCACGACACAAAATGGTGTGGTGACACTCGAAGGCGAGGCCAGCAATTCGGCTGCCAGTGAGCTTGCCGAACGTCTGGCAGAAGATACTGACGGTGTTCGCGATGTACGCAACAAGCTCAGGGTAAGTGCAACCGACACTACCGCAGCCAATGCGCAGGATGCACTCGATGACGCCGGTGAGGCAATCAGTGATGCCTGGATTACCAGCAAGGTGAAATCAAGCTTTCTGCTAAGCAGCAACCTTGATGGCCTTGATATCAAGGTGGAAACCCGCGATGGCAAGGTGACGCTGACTGGCACCGTACAGAGCAGTGCCGAGAAAGCACTCGCCGTTGAGACAGCGGAAAACCTGCGCGGTGTTAAGGACGTTAACGCCGACGGTTTGCGTGTCGCTGGCTAAGGCCGGTGAAAATCTAAGGCCAGTGAAAATTCAGCATGTAAATGACGGGAGTCAAATTTATGACTAGCAAAACTGCACAACTCAATGAGCTGATTGAAATCACCCGGGATGGCAAGAAATTTTACGAGCACGCTCGGGAAGAGGTGAAGAATGTCGGTCTCAAAGCACTCTTCACCGACATGTCCCGCGCCAAGGGTGAGGTGATCCAGGCGCTCTCGGCAAAAGTCATTGCCAACAATGAACAGCCGGCCTCTGGCGGAACGTTGATGGGCAAGGTGCGCCAGGTGTATGCCGATGCCCGCGCTGCGTTATCCAGCGATGAAGAGGCGGCCTACGTGGCTCAGCTGGAAGAAGCGGAGGATCGTATCCTCCACGCTTTCCAGGAGACGCTCGAAAATGCCGATGCCGATCTGCGCGCCCTGCTGGTTGTGGAAATGCCCAAGGTGCGCGCCTGCCATGACCGTATGCGCAGCATGAAGCAGTCGGTCAAGTAATCCAAGCGTCCGCTGAACAGGGAAGTTCATCTGCTGTTTATATCAACCACGGTGTGTTGGTGCTGGCTGCTGTCAATGCCTCTCCCTCGCACCAGTGATACTCATTAAGGAGAAAACCATGTTGAGCTGGGCTATTACATTTTTGATTATTGCCATCATCGCCGCTGTGCTGGGTTTTGGCGGCATCGCAGGTACTGCCACAGGTATTGCGAAGATTATTTTTGTCGTCTTTTTGATTATGTTTGTGATCTCTCTTATCGTCGGACGTCGACCGCCGCGCTGACAAAGAGATTTGCAGGAGATAGGAACCCGGATCAGCAGAGGGTGTGATTCGGGTTTTTAATTGCTGGTTACAAACGCTGTCGCAGTGAAAGATTTACTCCGCATTAGTTGTACGTAAGAGAAGCAAAAATGCCGCGGAATTCCGCGGCATTTTTGCTTCTCTTACGTGTCGATCGTTTTATAAAAAGAACGAAAAAAATCAGCTAAATAGTAGCTGTAGGTTTCTCAAACATTAAATCTGAAATGAACAACGTCGCCGTCCCTGACAACATATTCCTTGCCTTCGAGCCGCCATTTGCCGGCATCCTTGGCGCCCTGTTCGCCCTTGCAGGCCACAAAATCGTCATAGGCGATGACTTCGGCGCGAATAAAGCCGCGCTCGAAATCGGTGTGAATGACCGCCGCGGCTTTCGGGGCTGTGGCGCCGACGGGAATGGTCCAGGCGCGCACTTCCTTCACCCCGGCGGTGAAATAGGTTTGCAGGCCCAGCAGTTGGTAACCGGCGCGGATCACGCGGTTAAGGCCCGGCTCGTCCATGCCCATTTCGCCGAGAAATTCCAGCTTGTCGGCATCGTCCAGCTCGGCGATTTCCGATTCCAGCTTGTTGCAGATGGCGACCACTTCGGCGCCTTCTTCGGCAGCAATGCGCCGCACTTCGTCGAGCAGGGGATTATTGTCAAAACCGTTTTCCTGAACATTGGCAATATACAGGGTGGGTTTCAATGTTAGCAGGGACAACTCGCGCAATTGCTTTTGCTCATCGGCACTGAGCCCGGCACTGCGCAGCGGTTTGGCCAGGTTGAGATGGGGGAGGATTTTTTCCAGCAATGCCACCATGGCCATGGCGTGCTTGTCCTGGCCCTTGGCCTGGCGGGCAAAGCGGCTTTGCACTTTTTCGCAGGTCTCCAGATCGGCCAGAGCCAGCTCGGTGTTGATCACTTCGATATCAGATGAAGGGCTGATTTTGCCTTCCACATGGATCACGTTGTCATCTTCAAAACAGCGCACCACATGGGCGATGGCGTCTGTTTCGCGAATATTGGCGAGGAATTTATTGCCCAGTCCTTCGCCCTTGGAAGCGCCCGCCACCAGACCGGCGATATCGACGAATTCCATGGTGGTGGGTACCACCCGCTCCGGTTTGACGATCTCAGCCAGTTTGTCCTGGCGCGGATCGGGAACGGCAACGATGCCGGTATTGGGCTCGATGGTGCAAAACGGAAAATTCGAGGCGTCGATACCGGCCTTGGTCAGCGCGTTGAACAGGGTCGATTTGCCCACATTGGGCAGGCCGACAATTCCACATTTAAAACCCATAAAATTCTCTCATTGTTTCCCGTTTTAACTGGTATGCAGTGTTTTCATGGCGTCATTCCACTTGCCTGCAACCAGGTCCGGGATGATAGCAACCGAGCGCTCGATGGCGTTGGCAATGCCCAGCTGTTCATCCGGTGCGGCCTTGCGCAATACGTAGTCGACCACCTGGCTGGCGTGCCCGGGATGGCCGATGCCGATGCGCAGGCGGGCAAAACCCCGACTGTTGGCCAGTGACTGGATAGTGTCGCGCAGGCCGTTGTGGCCACCGTGGCCACCGCCGATCTTGAGGCGCGCAACACCGGGGGCGAGATCCAGTTCGTCGTGGGCAACGAGGATTTCGGCGGGCTCGAGGCAATAGAAGTTGGCCAGTGCTGCGATGGCCTGGCCGCTGCGATTCATGTAGGTGGAAGGAATCAGCAGGCGCACGTCGCGGCCAGCGATAACAAACTTGCCCACGGCACCAAAAAATTTGCCGTCGGCTTTGAGGTCGACGGCAAATTTGCTGGCCAGGGCCATAACGAAATCGGCCCCGGCATTGTGACGAGTCCGGTCGTACTTGGGGCCTGGATTTCCCAGGCCGACAATCAGTTTAACCGGAGTGTCCAATGTCGGGGCCTTGCAGGTCAGCGCTAGTCAGATAAGAGCTAAGCCGCGACCTTATTCCTCGCCTTCGGCAGCTTCTGCACCTTCATCATCCGCTTCCACCGCGCCGCGTGGCTTGATGATAGTGGCGATGGGAAGGTCGTGGTCGGCACCGTGGCTGAGGGCCACGCTTTCCACGCCTTTGGGCAGTTTGATGTCGGAAATGTGGACAATCTGTCCCATTTCAACATTGGCCAGATCGACTTCGATAAACTCGGGCAGATCCTGGGGCAGACACTGGATATCCAGGTCGGTGGCCAGGTGGTTGACGATACCGCCCTGCTTCTTGACGCCAACGGCAGTGTCTTCATTGATGAAGTGCAGCGGGATTTTGGTGTGCAGCTTGTGGCCCTTTTCAACCCGCAGAAAATCCAGGTGGAGGATTTTCGGCTTGGCGGGGTGACGCTGTACATCCTTGAGGATGACGTCCTGAGCCTTGCCATCGACGCTGAGCTTGATGATGTGGCTGTAGAAAGCCTCATTTTCAAGGGCGTGCTCGATGTCGAAATGCAGAAGCGCAATGGATTGCGGCTCAGCACTGCCACCGTAAATGATGGCGGGTACTTCGTTGGCCAGACGGCGCAGGCGGCGGCTCGCACCTTTCCCCTTATCGTCACGGCCCTTGGCGTTCAGTGTAAAATCGACCATGGTTGGTCTCCTTAAGTCATTCCACCAGCGTCCGCGACCAGAACGTTTGGCAGAGTTTCGGTAGTGCCCCGGCTGTTGATGGCCGTGGGCGGTTTATCCGGCGACGTTTAAATACTGTGTTTAGATAAACATCGCGCTGATGGATTCTTCATTGCTGACCCGGCGCACCGCCTCGGCCAGCATTTTTCCCAGGCTCAGCTGGCGAATGCGCGGGCAATCCTGCGCCTCGGCACTGAGGGGAATACTGTTGGTCACCACCAGGTGATCAAGCTGGGAATTATTGATGTTCTCAAGCGCATTGCCGGACAGCACCGGGTGGGTACAGTAGGCCACCACGCGCTTGGCACCCTTGTCCTTGAGGGCGTTGGCGGCGTTGCACAGGGTGCCGGCGGTGTCGATGATGTCATCGATCAGCAGGCAGGTGCGGCCCTCTACGTCGCCGATGATGTTCATCACCTCGGCCTTGTTGGCCTCGGGGCGGCGCTTGTCAATGATGGCAAGCTCTGTCTGCAACTGCTTGGCCATGGCGCGGGCGCGCACGACGCCGCCAATGTCGGGGGACACTACCAGCAGGTTGTCGTAATTCTGGCGCTCAATGTCGGCCAGCAGGACCGGCGTGCCGTAGACGTTATCCACGGTGCAGTCAAAAAAGCCCTGGATCTGTTCGGCGTGGAGGTCGACGGTCAGCACCCGGTTGACGCCCACGTTGGCGATCATGTCGGCCACTACCTTGGCGCTGATGGGGACGCGCACCGAACGCACGCGGCGATCCTGGCGGGCATAGCCAAAGTAGGGGATCACGGCGGTGATGCGCGCGGCAGAGGCGCGGCGCAGGGCATCGACAATAAACACCAGTTCCATCAGGTTTTTGTCGGTGGGCGCGCAGGTGGGCTGAATAACAAAAACATCGTGGCCGCGCACGTTCTCGCGGATTTCAACATTGATCTCACCATCAGAAAACTGTGAAACAGTGGCGCTACCGATGGGGACACAGAGGTTTCTGGCAATTTCCTGAGCCAGCTCCGGGTTTGCGTTACCGGAGAAAACCATCAAATTAGCCACGGTGTGAGTTCCTGGGTATTTGCTGAGACTGGAAAAGTTGGCTGGGGTGGGAGGACTCGAACCTCCGAATGACGGGATCAAAACCCGTTGCCTTAGCCACTTGGCGACACCCCAGTAATTTAAAACGGCTTCAGTGCTGTGTGGGCTGGAGAGAGGTTGACGCCTCTGGCGACAAAACCATCCCAACTCCCGGGTTTGGCAGCGAGTACAGCGCGGGCAAGCGCTTCACTGTCAAACTTTGCAAACACGCAGGCGCCTGTGCCTGTCATGCTTGCTGAAGAAAAATTGTCCAGCCATTGGCGGGCTTTTTTGACTTCAGGATAGTGCTTTTCTACCACCGGCTGGCAGCTGTTTTTGCCACCCTGCCCGAGAAAGGCGCGTATTGTGATGGCAGGAGTGTCCCTTGTCAATTCTTTGTCGGCAAAGATTTCAGCGGTGGAAACGTGGCATTTGGGGTGCAGCACCAGGTACCAGGTCTCGGCCAATTCCACCGCTGTCAGACGCTCGCCAATGCCTTCGGCCCAGGCCGTCTGGCCATAAATAAAGACCGGAATATCCGCTCCCAGTGGCAAGCCGATGGCGGCCAGTTGCGACAGTGACAGGTCGAGTTGCCACAGGCGATTGAGGGCCAGCAGGGTGGTGGCGGCGTCGGAGCTGCCGCCACCCAGGCCGCCGCCAGCGGGAATGCGTTTCACCAGACTGATATCGGCACCCGGATGTATGGCACCGCTTTTTTGCCGGGCATGCCGCTGCAGGGCCAGGGCTGCACGCATCACCAGGTTATCTGCATTGGCGACACCAGCCATGGGCGTCAGCAGGTGTATCTTGCTGTCGCTGCGCGAGTTGAATGTCAGCTCATCACCGTAATCCAGCAGCTGAAACAGGGTTTGCAGCTCGTGGTAGCCATCGGCCCTGCGCCCGGTGATATGCAGGAAAAGATTGAGCTTGGCGGGGGCGGGAAGGGTGAGGGTCACGGCGCCAGTTACTGCCCGGAAGGCTGGGTCTGGCCCGGCACAGGCTCGCCGGGGTGCCACTGCTTGATCACCAGGGTGAAGGAGACAGCGCCGCGATTGCCGCGAATCCTGCCCGGCAGCACCCACTGACCGACCTGCTGGAATTTGTCGAAATCCAGCAGCCAGCCCTGCTGCTCCAGTTGTTCGAGCTGACCTGCCGGGTTGAAGTGAATTTGCTGGTGGGCCGGTTGCGGGGCGGGTACGCCCTTGACCCACTCAATCATCTGATTGACCGGCAACTCCCAGCCGAACAGCCACTGGGTCAATTCGGTTGGTGTCGGCGCAACAATATCTTCCTTGCCTGACTCGCTCAGCACGGCAATATCCTGATTGCCTTCGATGCGGGTGGCGCCAGCGCCAAAAGGCCCGGTCAGAACAAGACTGAAGGCGTCCTCCTGCTGCTGCCAGCGGATAAAGGCGCTGCCACTTTCTCCGGGGCTGCGGTAGCCCATCTTGCCTTCCAGTTGCCAGTGGCGCAGCTCCAGCAGAGCGCGCTGGTGGGGTTCCCACTGGCTGGTTTCAGGGGTGGGCTGGCGAGTGGCGCAGGCGCTGATTGCCAGGGCCAGCAGTGCGACGCCAATCAGTCGGCCAGTGCTGGCAAGGCGAAGGGAAAAAGCCGGGCGGGAGTGCAGTGAAATCACCATGGTTGCGGCGGGCCTTATGGGTCCCTGTTGCTGTCATCGGGCTGCTGTTGGCGGTCAGTGCTGCCGATACTGCCGGTGAGTCGCTCCATAGCCTCGATAACCAGGGGGTTATCCGGGTTTTGGTCGAGGCTTTCCGCCCAGATTTTCCGCGCGTCATCGTGCGCCCCCGAAACCCACAACACTTCGCCCAGGTGGGCGGCCACCTCGGGGTCGGGAAAAGCCTCGTAGGCCTGGCGCAGATAGTCGATGGCTTTGGCGAGGTTGCCGAGGCGGTAGTGTACCCAGCCGAGACTGTCGATGATGGCGGGGTTTTCCGGTTCCAGCTCGTAGGCGCGCACGATCAGTTCAAAGGCTTCCTGGTAGCGCCCGGGGATAGTGGTGAGGGTGTACCCCAGGGCGTTGAGGGCGGTGGCGTTGTCGGGTTCGAGGGCGAGAATGGCGCGCAGGTCATCCTCCGAGGTGGCGATATTTTCCTGACGGAGGCTGACCACCGAGCGCGAGTAGAGCAGGCTGGTATTGTCCGGCTGCTGCTCAAGGGCTGTGCTCAGCAGATCGTAGGCGGTGTCGAGTTGCCCGTCGCGCATCAGCAGCTCTGCCTCAATCTGGTAATAGCTGGCGGCGTTGGCTGGCTGGTCATTGCGCAGCATGTCGAGATGCTTGCGGGCGGCATCAATATCCCCCTGACTGGCGAGGATATCGGTAATGCGCACCGTCGCGGCGAGCATGCTCTGGCCGCTGTCCACCAGCCGGTAGTGATCCAGCGCCCGGGCGTTGAGGCCCTTTTCCTCGGCTATGCGCCCAAGCTGGAAATGGGCATCGCCGCTGCGCTGGTGGCGATCGATCAGGGCTCTGTAAAGTTTCTCGGCTTCATCCGTCATGCCCAGCTCCTGGCTGGCAAGGGCGAGGGAAAACAGCATGTCGGGATCTTCCGGATGCTGCTCAGCGAGGATCAGCATCTGCTCGCGGGACAGCGCCAGATCCTTCTCAGCCAGGAAACGGGCGTATTGCAGGCGCAGACGTTTGCTTTGCGGATCGGTTCCGAGGGCTTTTTCCAGGGCTTTGATGGCTTTGTCCGTGTGCTCCATCTGGTGCAGGATCTGGGCGTTGAGGAGCTGGCCGGTTTCGTTATCGGGAGCCTTTTTTACCACTTTCTGGGCAAAGGCCAGGCTGTCGTCCAGGCGGTCTACCTGGCGCAGCAGCATGGCTCTGCCCAGCATCAATCCGGTGCGATCGCCGTAATTGAGGGCGAGTTCCTCGTACAGCACCAGCAGGCGCTGCTTCTCGTCCTCGGTGGCATCGCTGGCAAAGGCGGCGAGGGCCTGGAGGTGGTTGTCGTCGCCCGCCAGCAACAGATATTCAGCGTGGGGGAAGGCTTCAATAACACGCCCCGCCCGTGCCAGGTGGAAAGCCACCAGGCGCCGGACATCGAGATTTTCCGGCTCCACCTCCACCCACAGTTCGGACAGTTCGAGCACCAGCTCAGGCTGTCCCACAAACGAGGCGATGCGCACTGCGCGCTCGATGACTGCCGGATCGCGGGTTTCATGGGCCTGGTTGATATAGACCTCAAGGGCCGGCTCGATCTGGTTGCGGATGCCGGCAAACTCTGCGGCCAGCAGTTCGTAAAGGGTGTTGGTGGGGAACGGCCTGGTGGCCGGGGGCGCTTGGGGTGCCGCCTCCTCGCTCACTACCACCGGCTCCGGGTTGCTGGCCGCTTGCGGGGTGCTGCAGCCGGGCAGCAGCAAGCACGCTGCCAACAGGGCGGCGGGGAGGGTATGACCTGAGGAAATTCGATCCAGTGGCATAGAAAGTCAGGTTACAGCGGAGGCCGTCATTGTAGCAGTTCTGCCTACATTCGCTGAGTCAATAGAAAAATTTAGTTGCTTGTTGTCGCGCCCCAATCCCTCCCCGGTGCAGTCATGGGCCATTGCGCTTGGGTTATACTAGTCGGCAACTGTGCCTGTCAGCACAATTCACACTTTTTGCAGCGGCGTCTTAATGCATCTTTCCGTGCTGGGCATCAATCATCACACCGCTCCCGTAGCACTGCGGGAAAGGGTGGCGTTTGCGCCGGAAAAAGTCGCGCAAGTGCTGAATGACGCCCGCCAGGCAGCGGGCCTTGATGAGGTGGTGATCCTCTCCACCTGCAATCGCACCGAGATTTACGCCCTCAGCGACGGCAGCGATGCCAGCCTGTTGCGCTGGCTGGCGGATTACCAGGGGCTGGCGCTGGAAGATCTGGTGCCCTGCATTTACGACTTGCGCGAGGATGAGGCCATTGCCCATATGATGCGGGTGGCCTGCGGGCTCGACTCCCTGGTGCTGGGCGAGCCGCAGATTCTCGGCCAGGTAAAGTCGGCTTTCACCGTGGCCCGCGAGGCCGGTACCGTGGGCACCTATCTCAACAACGCTTTCCAGCACGTTTTTTCCATCGCCAAGCGGGTGCGCAGCGAAACCGCCATCGGCCAGAACCCGGTGTCGGTGGCCTACGCCGCAGTGAGTCTGTCGCAGCAGATTTTTACCGATTTATCCCAGGTGCATGCCCTGCTGATCGGCGCCGGGGAAACCATCGAGCTGGTCGCCCGCCATTTGCGCCAGAAGAATATCGGTGCCATCACCGTCGCCAATCGCACCCTGGCGCGAGCGGCAGAGCTGGCCAGTGAGTACAGCGCCCAGGCGATTTTGCTATCGGAAATCCCCGAGCACCTGCATCGCGCCGATATGGTGATTTCCTCCACCGCCAGCCAGTTGCCGATCCTCGGCAAGGGCGCGGTGGAATCGGCCCTCAAGCTGCGCCGCCACAAACCCATGTTTATGGTGGATATTGCCGTGCCCCGCGATATCGAGCCGGAAGTGGGCAAGCTCAACGATGTCTACCTTTACACCGTCGATGATCTGCGCGATGTCATCGAGGAAAACCGCCGCAGCCGCGCCACGGCCGCCGACAGTGCCGAGCAGATCATCCACGAAGGCGTCGAAAACTGGCAAAAGCAGTTGCGCGCCCTCGCCGCCGTAGGCACCATTCGCGCCTTTCGCCAGAGTGTCGAGGACATCCGCGACACCGAGCTGGACAAGGCGCTCACCGCGCTGCAGCGCGGCCAGCCCGCCGAGGAAGTGCTCACCACCCTGGCCCGCGGGCTCACCAACAAGCTGTTGCATACGCCCACCATGCGCCTCAAACAGGCCGGTGAAGAAGGCCGCGACGATCATATACGCCTTGCCCATGAGCTGTTTGATATCAAGGCAGGTTGTCAGGACAAAAAATGAAACAATCCATTCTCGACAAACTTGAACACCTGAGCGACCGCTACCAGGAGGTAGGGGTGCTGCTGGGCGAAGGCGATGTGATCGCCAACCAGACGCAATTCCGCGCCCTGTCCCAGGAATATGCCGAGCTGGAAGCGGTGACACTCACCTACCGCCAGTACCGCCAGCTGCTGGCGGATATCGAGGACGCCCGCGCCCTGCTCAAGGATGCCGATGCCGAGATGCGCGAGATGGCGGAAGAGGAAATCAGTGAAGGCGAAGCCCGCCGCGACGAACTGGAGCTGGAACTGCAGCGCCTGCTGCTGCCCAAGGATCCCAATGATGGCCGCAACGTGTTCCTCGAAATCCGCGCCGGTACCGGCGGCGACGAGGCGGCGATTTTTGCCGGTGACCTGTTTCGCATGTACAGCAAGTACGCCGAGCGCAAACGCTGGAAGGTGGAGATCATCAGCGAAAGCCTCGGCGATCACGGCGGCTACAAGGAGATCATCACCCGCGTGGCGGGGCAGAACGTCTATTCGCAGCTGAAATTTGAATCCGGCGCCCACCGGGTGCAGCGGGTGCCCGCCACCGAATCGCAAGGCCGCATCCACACCTCCGCCTGCACCGTGGCGGTGATGGCGGAGCCGGACGAGATGGACGAAATCACCATCAACAAGGCCGATCTGCGGGTTGACACCTTCCGCGCTTCCGGGGCGGGCGGCCAGCACGTCAACAAGACTGACTCCGCGATCCGCCTTACCCACCTGCCCACCGGCATTGTGGTGGAGTGCCAGGACGAGCGCTCCCAGCACAAGAACCGATCCCGCGCCATGGCCCTGTTGCAGGCAAAATTGCAGACCGTGCAGCAGGATACTGCCGCCCAGGAGCGGGCCGACACCCGCCGCAGTCTGGTGGGCAGCGGCGACCGCTCCGAGCGCATCCGCACCTACAACTACCCCCAGGGGCGGGTCACGGACCACCGCATCAACCTCACCCTCTACAAGCTCGATGAGATCATGGAGGGCAATGTGGACGATGTGATCGGCCCCCTCACCCACGAATACCAGGCGGAACTGCTCGCCAGTATTGCGGAGTGATGGGGGATGGGAGATGTTGGACGGGAGACGGGAGATGGGGATAAGCAGGACCCGGATGGGGCACCCGCGTCCTGCTTATCCCCATCTCCCGTCTCCCATCTCCCGTCTGCCACCATCCGTGAATTGCTGGCCGCGGCCAGCGCGGCCCTGACGAACACGTCCGACACCCCCCGCCTCGACGCCGAAGTGCTGCTCGCCCATGTGCTGGAGCGCGATCGCACCTGGCTGTTTACCTGGTCTGATCGCCAGCCGAGTGCCGCTGAGCAAGCGCAATTTCTCGCCCTGCTCGAGCGCCGTGCGCTGGGAGAGCCGGTGGCCTATCTCACCGGGCAGCAGGCCTTCTGGTCATTCTCCCTGCGGGTTTCCGGCGCCACCCTGATTCCCCGTCCCGATACCGAGCTGCTGGTGGAGACGGCCCTTGAGCGTGTGACAGTCAAAGATGCACGGGTGCTGGATCTGGGCACCGGCACTGGCGCCATTGCCCTCGCCCTGGCCAGCGAACGGCCCGCATGGTCAGTGCTGGCGGTGGATTGCGAAGCAGCGGCTGTCGAGCTGGCGCGGCAAAATGCGCAGCTATTGGGGCTGGCCAATGTCGATATCAGCGTCAGCAGCTGGTTCGCCCAGGTGCCCTGCGCCCGGCAGGAAGACAAATTCCACCTGATTGTCAGCAACCCCCCCTATATCGACCCCGATGACCCGCACCTGCAACAGGGCGGTGTGCGCTTCGAGCCCCACAGCGCTCTGGTGGCAGCCAATCACGGCCTCGCCGATCTGGAGCAGATCATTGCCGAGGCTCCGGCCTTCCTCCACCCCGGTGGCTGGCTGATGGTGGAGCACGGCGCCGACCAGGGTGCCGCAGTGCGGGATTTGTTTGCTGATGTGGGCTATGAGGGGATTGAAACCCTGCGGGATATTGCCGGGCTGGAGAGGGTTACTTTGGGTGTTTGGGGTTCAAGTCTGAAGTCTGACGCAGAAGCAGAAGCATCCTTGAGCATTGCGACATATCCAGGCTGGGGGCGCTTTTGCTTCAGACTTCAGACTTCAGACCTCCGACCTCCGACCTCCGACCTCCGACCTCCGACCTCCGACCAAAATCCTCCGCACCCGCCACAGCGTCATCCCCCCCGCACAAACCACCGCCACCAGAATCGCCGTCCACGCTCCCCTGACACCGGCTTCCACATCGCTGCCCGCCACCAGCCACAGGCAGAGGGGGAAGCCGATCAGCCAAAAGGCGATAATGCTGATCACCAGGGTGGAGTGGGTATCGCCGTAACCGCGCAAAATGCCGGTGCCACAGATATGCAGGGCGTCGAACAGGCGGATGACGGCGGCAAACAGCAGCAGGGATGAGGCCAGGTTCACCACTTGCGGGTCGCTGGAATAGAGGGCTGTGAGCTGGTCGCGCAGCAGCAGGAAAACCCCGCATTGCACCAGCGCTGCGGCAAACCCGGCAACGATCCCGGTGATACCGGTTAGACGTGCCCCCTGCGGGTTGCCCGCGCCGAGATTTTTCGCCACCAACAGGGTAATGGCCTGGGAGAGCGCCAGGGGCACCATAAACATCATCATGTCGAGGGTCATCGCCACGCCGTGGGAGGCCACCGCCACCGAACCCAAGGTGGCGATGACCAGGGGAATCATATGGAAAAACCCGGCCTCGCAGAGAATGGCGCTGCCAATGGGAAACCCCATAAAGAGCGTGCGTTTGAGTGTATTGACTGCGGGCCACAGATCACCGGGCAAAAGCCCTTCTGGAAGAACATCCCGCCGCAACAAGGCCAGTGAACGCATAAACTCCGCGCGCCTGGTATAGATCACTTCGCCTGCGGTAATCATCAGCACCACAATCAACGTGGCCCAGCCGCAGCCCGCGCCGCCCAGTGCGGGCAGCCCCCAGTGGCCGTAAATCAGGGCGTAATCGAGAGGGATATTCACCGCAAAACCGAGCAGGTTGAAGACCATGGCAACACCGGGTTTGCCCATGCCCTCAAAGCCGGTGCGAAAGGCCAGCACAAAGGGCAGGATAAAAGCGGACGCGGTCATGGGCAGCAGATAATCCATGGCCACTGTCTTGGCGTCCGGCGCGGCATCGAGCCAGTCGAGCACATAAAAACGCATCAGCATCACTGCGACGATGGCGAGCACCCCTACCGGCAGGGCCAGCCACAGGCTGTTGTGAAACTGGTGGCGCAGGCCGCTGCTGTCGCCCGCACCGTGCAGCCTGCCCACCATGGCGCCGTTGGCGATAAAAACGCCCACCAGAAACATCATCGGCAAATCGAAGAGGGTGGCGCCGAGGGTGACTCCGGCCAGCTGTTCGGTACCGGCGCGACCGCTCATGATCACATCGGTCACCGTCAGGCCGACAATGGCCAGCTGCCCGATCAACAGCGGCAGGGCGAGGTATGCGATGCGTCCCAGCTCCTGCAAAAAGGGTGCTCTGCCAAGTCGCATTGCTTTAGCTTGGCCTGGATCAATAGACATGAGGATATTCGCAGTCCCGCTCGCAAGTGGTATAGGGTTACATGGCAATTGTCAGGGATTTCACGTCTAATCACGCCTGAGTTCAGATAACTTTCAGATAACTTTCAGATAACGAAAAGAGTTGAACCACGATGGAAAACGGCTTGCCCATCCTGCTGTTGTTGCTGGAGATTTTCACCACCCTGGTGCTTTTGGTGCTGGTGGGGGTGGTGATTATTGCATTTATCCTCTACGTGATCGACGTGCGCCAGACCGAGCACACCATCCGGCGCAATTACCCGGTGATTGGCCGCTTCCGCTATATCTTCGAGCACGCCGGGAGTTTCTTCCGCCAGTATTTTTACGCCATGGACCGCGAGGAGCTGCCCTTCAACCGCGCCCAGCGCTCCTGGGTGTACCGCGCCGCCAAAAATGTCGACAGCACGGTACCCTTTGGTTCCACCCAGAGCAACACCATCCCCGGTACGCTGGTGTTTTCGCCCCATCCCTTTCCCTCCCTGGCGGAGGCCCAGGCCATCTCGCCAATGATCATCGGCCCCTACTGCCGCCAGCCCTATGAGACCCGATCTCTGGTGAACGTGTCAGCCATGAGTTTTGGCGCCATCTCCCGCCCGGCGGTGATCGCCCTGTCGCGGGGGGCGAAAATGGCCGGTTGCTGGCTCAATACCGGTGAGGGCGGGCTGTCGGAGTATCACCTGTCCGGCGGCGCCGATATCGTGTTCCAGATAGGCACCGCCAAATACGGGGTGCGCGACCTGGATGGCAACCTCAGCGACGACAAGTTGCGCACCATCGCCGCCCATCCCCAGGTCAAGATGTTCGAGATCAAGATCAGTCAGGGAGCCAAGCCCGGCAAGGGTGGCATTCTGCCAGGGGTTAAGGTCAGCGAAGAGATTGCCCATATTCGCGGTATTCCCCCGGGGATGGATTCCATCAGCCCCAACGGTCACCTGGATATTCGCAGTGTCGGGCAGCTGCTCGACAGCATCGCCCATATCCGCGCTATCACTGGCAAGCCGGTGGGTTTCAAGATGGCGGTGGGCAGTATGGAATTTTTTGACGAGCTGTGCGATGCAATCCTCGCCCGCGGAGAGGAGTCTGCCCCCGACTTTATTACCCTCGACAGCGGTGACGGCGGTACCGGAGCGGCACCCCAGAGCCTGCTGGACAATGCCGGGTTGCCGATTCGCGAAACCCTGCCGCTGGTGGTGGATAAACTGATAGAGCGCGGCCTGCGGGAGCGTATCCGCCTGATTGCCTCCGGCAAGCTGATCCTGCCGGTGGATGTGGCCTGGGCACTCTGTGCCGGGGCGGATTTTGTCAACACGGCGCGGGGTTTTATGTTTGCCCTGGGCTGTATCCAGTCCCTGCAGTGCAACAGGAATACCTGCCCCACCGGGATTACCACCCACAATCCCCAGTTGCAAAAGGGGCTCGACCCAACACTCAAGGCCAACCGCGTCGCCCAGTATGTGACCAACCTGGTCAACGAAGTCAGGGTTATCGCCCATTCCTGCGGGGTTGATTGCCCGCGCCAGCTCCAGCGCCGCCATGTGCGCATGGTGGTCCGGCCCGGTGTTTCGGTGCCGCTGGACGAGCTCTATAGCAGCGCGGAATACCGCGCCATAACGCTGCAGCACCCGGGCCATTGACACTTTGCTGGCGGTAGCACGGCCACTGTGGTCAAGGTGGCTATTGTCTGTGCTATACTCCGCGACTTTTCGATCCTTGGCGTGCCCAATTCGCCGCAATTTCTGGCAAATTCATGACTGAAAATATTCACACCGATAACGCGTCCGGCAGCACTTCTGCATCCGGCAATACCTCCTCCGAGAGCCCCAAAGCTGGCAATCCCAAAGGCGACGGCTCCAAAGGTGATAGCGCCAGAGGCAATCGCGGGCGCCGCCGTTCCCGTGGCGGACGGGGCCGATCGGCGTCTTCTGCTTCCCGGGGCTGGAGCCTGGATCAATTCCCGGTGCCAGCCGAAGAGGGCAAGCTGCGCTTTCACGACCTCGACCTGAATCTGGATGTGATGCACGCCATTGCCGACCTGGGGTTTCAGTACTGTTCGCCGATCCAGGCGCGCTCCCTGCCCTATACCCTGCGCGGCCACGATGTGGTGGGCAAGGCCCAGACCGGCACCGGCAAAACAGCGGCGTTCCTGATTACCATCATCGAAGACCTGCTCAAGCATCCAATCACCGATGAGCGCTATGCCGGTGAGGCCCGCGCGCTGGTGATTGCCCCCACCCGGGAGCTGGTGATGCAGATTGCCGACGATGCCAAGGCTCTGACCAAATATACCGACCTCAAGGTTCACACCCTGGTGGGCGGCATGGATTACGACAAGCAAAAGCGCCACCTGGCGGAAAGCTTTTGCGACATCCTGGTTGCCACCCCGGGCCGCCTGATCGACTTTACCGGTAGCCGCGACGTCTACCTGGATCAAGTGGAAGTGCTGGTGCTGGACGAAGCCGACCGCATGCTGGATATGGGCTTTATCCCCCAGGTGCGCCGCATTGTGCGCCAGACACCGTTCAAGGATCACCGCCAGACCATGCTGTTCTCCGCCACCTTTACCGACGAGGTGCTGCAGCTGTCCGAACAGTGGACCATCGACCCCGTCAAGGTCGAGATCGAGCCCCTCAATGTAGCTACCGACACCGTTGAGCAGAAGATATTTCTCACCACCCAGCACGAAAAATTCAACCTGCTCTACAACATCATCGCCACCGATGAAGTAGACAGCGTGATTGTCTTTGCCAACCGCCGCGACCAGTGCCGCAAGCTCGAGGAAAAGCTGCGCCGCAAGGGCTTTACCGTGGGCTTGCTGTCCGGTGAAGTGGCGCAGAACAAGCGGGTGAAAACCCTCAACGATTTCAAATCCGGCGCCATCAAGGTTCTGGTGGCTACCGATGTGGCGGGCCGCGGCATCCATATCGACGGCATCAGCCATGTCATCAACTACACCCTGCCGGAAGAGCCGGAAGATTACGTGCACCGCATCGGGCGCACCGGTCGCGCGGGCAAAAGCGGCATCTCCATCAGCTTTGCCTGTGAAGACGACGCCATGCTGCTGGAACCCATCGAAAAACTGATCGGTCGCAAGTTGCCCTGCGAGCAGCCCACCGAGGATCTGTTGCGGGAAGGCTGATCCACGGATAACGGCTCGGCAGATAGCCGAAAGGGCCGAGCGCGCAAGGACCGGAACCATGGCTGACAAAATCCAGGATGATCCCCGTATCGACCCGCGCATCAAGGCGCGGCTCGCGGGCTGGCAATCGCCGCCGCTGCGCAATGTGGCCAGCCGCGAGGAAATGCTGGAATCGGCCGCCAGCGACAAGGCGGCTTCCATCCGCAAGGCCATGCAGGCTTTTTTTGACGGTTTCGATGATGAAACCGTCGCTCCCTGTGTCGGCCTGACCATCAGCCATCACGATTTTGTCTCGGCTCCGGATGGCAACACCGGCAAAATCTGCCTGATGCGCCCCGAGTCAACCGAACCCTTGCCCTGCGTTTACTACATCCACGGCGGCGGCATGATGTCGCTGTCCTGCTATCAGGGCAACTACCAGGCTTGGGGCCGCATGATCGCCGCTCAGGGTGTGGCTGTTGCCATGGTGGATTTTCGCAATGCCCTCACGGCATCCTCCATACCGGAAGTGGCGCCGTACCCCGCTGGCCTCAACGATTGCGTCTCCGGCCTGGAGTGGCTGGTGGCTCAGGCCGCAGAGCTGGGGCTCGACAGCGAGCGGATTGTGGTTGCCGGTGACAGCGGCGGCGGCAATCTCGCCATCGCCACCGGTTTGCGTCTCAAGCGCGATAACGCCCTGCACCTGATCAGCGGCATCTTTGCCCTGTGCCCCTATATCAGCGGGGGCTGGCCCGATGAGCGCTACCCCTCATCCACGGAAAACAACGGCATTCTTCTCGACCTGCACCACAACCAGGGCGCCATGGCCTACGGCATCGCCGAGTTTGAAAACCGCAATCCCCTCGCCTGGCCTGGCTTTGCCACCGAAGACGACGTGCGCGGTCTGGTGCCGGTGGTGATCAGCGTCAACGAGTGCGATCCCCTGCGTGATGAGGGTATCGCCTTCTACCGCCTGCTGTTGCGCGCCGGAGTGCGCGCCCGCTGCCGCACGGTGATGGGCACTGTCCACGGCAATGAGGTGTTCCCCTCCATCTGCCCCGATATCAGCCGCGATACGGCGCTCAGCATTGCGGATTTTTGTCGGCGGGGGTGAGGATGTGGGAGATGTTGGACGGGAGATCAGAGATGCTGGCACCTCAATAATTGTCTGTAATCCGGTCCCATCTCCCGTTACACCCTCTCCCTGAACTCCCCTTTCCAATTCATCCACCGAAATGAAATTCATGCCCTGGGGCGGTTGGACACACAACAGCACCAATCAGATTTTTTTCACGAACTCCGACTTCAGCTTCATGGCGCCAATGCCGTCGATCTTGCAGTCGATATCGTGGTCGCCCTCCACCAAGCGGATATTTTTTACTTTTGTACCTACCTTGACCACCAGCGACGAACCCTTGACCTTGAGATCCTTGATCACGGTGACACTATCGCCGTCAACCAGCACATTGCCGTTGGCATCCTTGTAGACCTTTTCCGCATCGCCGCCCTCAGCGGCTTCTCCCGGAGCCCACTCGTGAGCGCACTCGGGACACATCAGCAGGGCGCCATCCTGATAGGTAAATGGCGACGCGCACAGCGGGCAGGGGGGCAGGTTGCTCATGGGGATGTCCTGTATCGGGTTTATCGCCATCGCCTGCATAAGGCGAAGGGTGGGCAGAAAGGGAGCGCGATCATGCCAGTGGTGCCCGGTGTTGTCCATTGATGCAGGGCAAGGGATTAGCTCGCCAGGTTTTGCTGCCAGTGCTCAGGGGCTTTCGGTTTGCCAAAATGGTAGCCCTGATAAGCGCTGCATCCGAGCTTGCGCAGGCGTTCAGCCTGTTCTGACGTTTCAACCCCCTCGGCAATAACCTGCAGGTCCAGGCTGCGACCCAGAGCGATGATGGTGCTGATAATGGCCTCATCGTTGGAGTCGGTGAGCAAGTCGCGGACAAAGGACTGGTCGATTTTCAGTTGATACAGGGGCAGGCGCTTGAGGTAGGCGAGAGACGAATAGCCGGTGCCAAAATCATCGAGAGAAAAGCGTATACCCCTGGCGCGAAGCTGGTTCATCCGGGCAATGGTGGTTTCCATTTCATCGATCAGCAGGTTCTCTGTGATCTCCAGTTCCAGGCGTGCGGGGTTGATGCTGAAGTGGGCAATGCACTCCTCAATCTGCGCCACAAAACGCGGGTGGCGAAATTGTTGCGGGCTGATATTGACTGCCAGCCTCAGGTGCTGCATCGGCGGGATGGCGGCCCAGTCAGCCAATATCGCGCAGGCCCGTCTTAACACCCATTCTCCCAGGGTGATCATCTGGCCGCTTGCTTCGGCGATGGGAATAAAATCAGAGGGCGGCACGTGACCCAGTTCAGGGTCGTGCCAGCGCAGCAGTGCTTCCATGCCGGTGATTTCCCCACTGCTGTCTACCTGGGGTTGGACGTGGAGCTGCAACTGGTCAGCCTTGATGGCCCGACGCAGGGCATTTTCCATGGTGGTGCGACGGTTGACTTCGGTTTGCATGGCGGGGTTAAAAAAGCGCAGGGTATTGCGCCCTGCAGACTTGGCGTCTGAAAGGGCCAGGTCGGCACCCTTGAGCAATCCTTCGACATTGCTGGCATCGCTAAACATTGCAACGCCAATGCTGACAGTTGCCTCGTGGGATAGCGCGCCCAGCTGGTAGGGCTGTGCCAGCTGGACGAGCAATTCCTGGGCCTGATTGCGGGCATCCATCATCGCCTGCTCGGGATCGCTGCTGAGATCGGCCACAATCAGTACAAATTCATCTGCACCGAGGCGGCCTGCGCTATCGGTACTGCGCAGGTTCTGCTCAAGCCGTTGTGCGATTCGCTGCAAAAGCAGGTCCCCTATCTCATGGCCGAGGGTGTCGTTGATGGACTGGAAGTTGTTCACATCAATCAGTAACAGGGCACCTTCATAGTGGGTGCTGGCACGGCTGGCAATGGCATGCTTGAGGCGGTCGAGCAGCAAGCGGCGATTGGCAAGGCCAGTCAGCGGGTCAAAAAATGCCAGTTGGTGAAGTTGCTCGCGGATATTTATATGCTCGGTGATATCGGTGGAGATCCCGCACAACGCATAGATGCTGTTGTCGGGATTGCGCAGCGGCAGTTTCACCGTCAAAAAGGTATGCGCGACACCATCATTCCTGACCGTATTGATTTCCTCTTCCACCACCTTTTCACCCTGTTCGATAACGCGCAGGTCATTGCGCTGCAGCGTGGCGGCGGTTTGCGCATCGAACAGTGCCGTGTCGCTCATGCCGACAATCTGCTCCTGCGTCACTCCCAGCAGATCACACACATGGCGGTTGGCATACTGGTAGCGAAGATTGCGGTCCTTGATGTAGATATGGGCCTCGACGCTGTCAAGAATGGTATTGAGGAGCGCTTCACTGGCACTCAGATCGCGGGTTTTCTCTGCCACTTTGCGGCGCAATAACTGGCTAAAGCCCAGTGCCAGCGAGAGGGCGATGGCAAGGGCGGCAATACCCCACCACAACGCGGCCGGGATTGCCCGCTTGTCGCGGTCAATACCCCAGTGCTTCAGTACCTCGAAATAGGGTGATTGCCGATCTGCCTGCCAGCGATTGAGGTGCCGGTCTATGGCATTCAGTACGTCGGGATGGGCGCCGCCCGGCGCAGCAAAAAAGAGTTTGCTGGGCTGGAACAAAATGGGCGTAGCGACAAGATCCCATTGCTGGGCTATGGCATCGCCGAGAAAGTAGTTCATCGCTACTGCATCGGCGCTTCCCTGGACAACAGCCATAAAGCCACTTGTTGGCGTGTTGACGGGTACCCACTCCACCGCCAGGTCAAAGTTGTCGGCCAGCTGCTGCAGGTATTCTTCCTGGATGGAGCCTTTGAGCACAGCGATACGCTTGCCATTCAGCTGCAGCAGGCTGGTGAGGTGGTGGTCCCCGCTTTCGTACAGTTGTGACCAGCTCAGCAGAGCAGGAGTCTGGTGAAACTCAAAAAGACGCTGGCGACTATCGCTGATTGCTACATCCGGCATCAGGTCAATCTCGCCTGATGCGAGCAGGTCGAGGCAGTGATCCCACTGGCAGGCTACGGTTTCAAGCTGCCAGTTTTCCTCGCGGGCGATGGCGCTGATCAGATCGCCAAAAATACCGCTGATATGACCTTGCTCATCTGCCAGGACTTTGGGCGGATTGTGATAGACACCTATACGCAGGGTCTCGGCCATTGCGCTCATTGGCGCAGCACCAGCCAAAAGGACAAGGCTGCATAGCAACAAGCGCTGAACGAGGCCACGCAAGCAGGGAGGTGGCATGCTGGGGAGTACAGTCACAGTGAGTATGTCCTTATGCCGGAGCGCTGTGTAGCTGTCCCTATATACCAGATTCCCTGGCCAGGCATAACCCTTTGCTTCTGTACCCCCTCCCCTAAAATCAGTGGCCCCGGTTTGCCTGCTAGCGCAGCATCATAATCCCGCCATCGATGGCGAACACCTGGCCGGTCATAAAGCGCGAATCATCGCTGCACAAAAAGCGCATCACCGGCACAAAATCCCCTTTTACATCGCCCAGCTTGCCGCCCAAGGGCATGGCGCCCTTCATCATGGCATCGTGCTGCTGTAACTGCTCCGCGGTCATCGAAGCGCGGGTCTGGTCATACATGGGAGTCCAGATGGCGGGGGCGATGGCGTTGACGCGAATATTGTACTGGCCCCACTCGCGGGCGATGGAGCGCACCCAGGCGGTGACCGCGCCCTTGCTCGCGGCGTAGTGGGCCTTGCCTGCATAACCCTGGATGCCGCCCGCACTACTGAAATTGAGGATGGTGCCGCCCTGATCCTTGAGGTGGGGGAAGGCGTGGACATTGGTGAGGAAGGTGCCGGTGGAGTTGGTGGTCATCACTTCGTTCCAGCCTGCCAGGCTAATGTTCTCGGCTTTTGAGCCCGGCGAAATCCCCGAGGCGTGGACCAGCACATCCAGCCCGCCGAGGACTTCCACCGCGCTGTCGATCGCCTGTTTGACAGCATCTTCGTCGCACACATCGGCCTGGATAAAGTGTGCGCCGGTGGCAGCGGCAAGATCTTCGCCTTTGGCGCTGTTGCGACCAAAAAACACAACCCGGGCGCCAAGGCCGGGAAAGGCTTCCACCAGCGCCTGACCCATGCCGCTGGTGCCGCCGGTAATGATGATGCGTTTGCCGCTGATATCCGAACCGTTCAGTACTGACATGATGTCCTCCGGGAAATTTGCACAGTATGGTTATGGGGTGTCGTTAGGGGTGCTGACTGGCCTGATTGTAGCCAGCTGGCGGAGATTTGGAGCAGGTGTCAGGCGTGGGATGGCTGGATCTCAACAGAGATTACAGGCGGGGGATAACCATTTGGTGTGGTGGAGGAGGAAACAACACTCCTGCCCGGGGCGCAGGAGTGTTGTTGATCAGCATTGCTCGGTTCAGGAGCGTTCAGCGGATCAGCGCGTCGAAGTCGAGCCCCAGATCCTCCAGAATCACCTGCGCCGAGTTGCGACCGGAACCGCCGGTCACGCCGCTGCCGGGGTGAGTACTGGCCCCGCACATATACAGCTTGGGCACCGGGGTTTTGTACTGGCCCCAGCCCGGCACCGGGCGGTTGCCGCCGAGCTGCCAGCTGTAGAGGCCGATATGGCCGATATCGGCATGCTTCATGGCATTGTCGTGGCGCTCGAGATCCAGGGGCGTGAGGAAGTTGTAGGCGAGGATATTGTCATCGCTCATATTGGTGGTCATTTCCCGCAGGTCGGCGACAAAACCGTCGTACACCTGCTTGCCGATCTCGTCCCATTTTTTCGGCCCGCCATCTTTGAGGTTGTAGGGCGCAAAGCCGTACAGGTGCAGCGCCCCCTTGCCCTCCGGCACCCGCGTCGGGTCCACCTTGTGCTGGCCCACATAGCAGGCAAAATCGCGGCGCGGAATGCCGTATTCGAGATCGCGGAAGGCGCGGGCAAATTCCTCCACATTGGAGTGGGATTTCTCGATCCAGAAGAATTCGTTGACGCTGTCGCTGACCTTGAATTTGGCGTCCTCGTGGAGGGCCATATGGATCTGGAACGGCTGGATGCTGGCGTATTTGAGGCGCTTGATGCTGCGCTCAAAGCCATCCGGCAGGGAAAAGCCCGGTACCATATCGGGGAACAGCTGCTGCACATGGAGGCTCGACACCACTGCCTTGCGGGCGTGGTATTCCTCTCCATCGTCCAGCACCACGCCGCGCGCCTCCTTGCTCTGGATAAGGATTTCCTTGACGCTGGCATTGAGCTTGATCACCCCGCCGGAATCCACAAAGCACTTTTGCAGCGCATCGGCCAGCGCCCAGGAGCCACCCACCGGCACGCCGGTACCGTGGCGATACATATAGGGCAGGATGATATAAAAGCCAAAACCGGTGCCGTTGTCGAAGGGGTTGGTCATGGCCTCCGAGGCGTAGCGCGCCAGGGCAATCTTCACTTTCGGGTGCTCGAACCACTCCTCGATCAGATCCCACGAGCTGATCGCCTGGGTGCGCAGCAGTTCGCGCCCTTCCACGCTCTGGTCGAGCATGGCCGCCTGCACGCCGGCATTGGGGGGCACGCTGAACATGCCCATCACCAGCATGTCGAGGGTTTTGAATACCTGTTCGTTAAAGGCCCTGTAGGCGACGGCATCCTTCTGGGAAAACTTGGCAATGGATTCGCAGGTGCGGTCGAGATCGGAATAAAACTCGAGCACGCTGCCATCGTCGAAAAAGGCCGCAGTCATTTTTTCGGGATTGACGTATTTGAGCCCGTATTTTGATTTCAGGCCCAGCTCGTCATTGACCATCAGCGGGTTGCCCTGGATCAGGGTGTGAGCCACCGAGTGGGTGTCGTGCAGGTAGCCGGGCAGGGTGTATTCCTTGGTCATCACCCCGCCGCCGATCTTGTCGTTGCGCTCGAGAATACAGACAGACAGCCCCGCCTTGGCCAGATAGCAGCCCAGCACGAGAGCATTGTGGCCGCCACCGGCAATGACGATGTCGTAGGTTTCGCTCATGGTTTCCTCCTGAATATCGTTATGGTGTTTCCAAAGGGTAGAACAGGCAAAGCGACCTTTAGTGTAGACGCTGATGGAAAAACCGCATTTATTGAGGTGGGTCAAAAGCAGTTTTCTCGCGAAGACGCCAGGCACGCCAAGAAAAGATTGGAAGTGCTCTTCCTGGCGTCTTCGCGAGAGTAATTATCTTTGAGCCATTGAAAATGAATCCTCAAGGTTGCGACAGAGCAATCACCAGCAGGTAGAGTTGTCCGGGTGCAGCCTATAGAATGGGCTGTGCAAATCACCAACCGATAAGCACCTGTCTTATCCATCACCGCCCATAAGGATAAAAAATGCGCCTCAACTACCGCTGGCAAGTGCTGGCTTTTGCCGTAATCATGCAAGCACTGATCATTGGTATTGGTGTCTACTGCTTTGCCTTTTTTGTCGTTCACTGGGTGGAGGAGTTCAACGTCCCGCGCAGCGAACTGATGCTGGGCTACATGGGGATGACATTGATGGCCGGGGTGCTGGCGCCCTTCAGCGGTATCCTGATCGACAAGTTCCAGAGCCGCTGGGTGATCACCTTCGGCGTCGCCACCTATACCCTGGGTTTGCTGGCGGTCTCGATGGCGCCCGCCGCTGTGGCCATCAACCTGATCTTCTGGCTGGTGATGCCCCTCGGTATGGCCCTGGCCGGGCCGCTGATGGCCCAGACCCTCGTCGCCCAGGCCTTCGACAGCAAGCGCGGCATGGCGCTGGGGATTTGTGCGCTGGGTACCTCGGTGGGCGGCCTGATCATGCCGGTGGTAGCCACCACCATGCTCACCCATATGGCGTGGCGTCCGGCAATGGCCAGCCTGGCGATTGTTATCAGCGTGGTGATACTGCCGCTCGCCTTTGTGATTGTCAGAACGCGGGAAAAGGTCACCAGCCACAGCGACAGCAAGCCCGCTATCACCACCCGCGAGATACTCCGCAATAAAGATGTGTACCTGCTTGGTGTAGCCTACTTCGTGCCCGCCAGCCTGTTTGTGGCGGTGCTGCAAAACATGGGGTTGTACGCCCAGGATCTCGCCATCCCGCAGCAGCAGGCAGGTTTTATTGTGGGTGGTGCGGCGCTGGTGATGGCGGTGGGCAAATTCGCCGCTGGCTCACTGGCGGACAGGATCAGCCACCACACCATCTATTACACCCTGCTGGGACTGGCCACGGTGGGCATGATTGCGGTGGCAACTTCAAAGAGTTTTGTACCCCTTGCGTCCGGCGTTTTGCTGCTTGCTGCCACAGCCGGGGGCGTGTTGCCGCTGGTCAGTACAGCGGCGGCGCAGCGTTTTGGCATCGCCAATTTTGGCCGCGCCATGGGGGTAATCATGGGCTTTGGCAGTCTCTCCGGCGTGGCGCCCCTCACGGCGGGCTGGATACGGGACTATTCCGGCAGTTACGAAGTGTCGTTCCTGGTGTTGGCGCCGCTGATGCTGCCCGCCCTGATCTGCTTCAGCCGCCTGAAAAAACACCAGGCAGAACCTGCCCTCGCCTAGCGGGTTGTTGAAGGCCGCAATGTCTTGTACGGAATGGCTTGGGCGCGGTGAATAAACACCGCGCCCGCTGCCTGCCCCGGCTTTACATATGGCGGCTGAAGCGACCGTGCTCCGCGTTGGCCATCAGGCGGTGAAACTCCCGGTTGCCAAGGCGTACCAGGGTTTCGTGATCGCCTGCGTCAAAGTAGATATCCGGCTGGTTCACCAGCGTCTCGTCGTAACAGACTCGCAATCCGTAGGCCTGCCCCAGGGGTGTCAGCGCACCCGGTTCGCAATCGCCGAACAGATCGCGAATCTCCTCCTCCGTCGCCAATCCCAGCCGCTCGTGGAACTGGTGTGACAGTTCGCTCAGATCCGCCCTGCAGGTGCTGGGAATCACCAGTACCCGGTACCCGCTATCGCCCTTGATCAGCACCGCTTTCGCCAGCCTCTCGCCGCTGACATTGGACTGTTCGGCGATATGACTCGCCGTGACGGCGCGGGGGTGCGACAGCACCTCGAAATCCACATCCTGGTTTTTCAGAAACTCCTGCATTGTCATTGCCATGGCCATGATATCTGCTCCTTCCGGCCCCGGGCCGGATCTGTATCTGTCAATTGCCGTTGCCTGTAGCGCCACTGGCAGTGGCAGCAACGCGGCTGGGCTACAGCACAAGCATAGTCCTGAATGGGCGCAGGAGGGGGCAGAGATGGTGGAGTGGGAGATGGGAGATAAAAACCCCGCCAGCAAGCTGGCGGGGTTTTGGGTGGGGGTTGCGCTGGCTGTAGCGGCTCAGTCAGCGGCCAGGTATTCCTTCGCCTTTTTGATCTCGCTCTCCAGCCAGCCCGCTTCATCGTAGTATTTGGCCTGGCTCTTTTCGTGGAGCTGTTCCAGGGCCGCCAGTTCCGCCTGGCGAGCGCCGCGGTGCGCCGGGTCGATGGAGACCACCATATCGGTGAAGTGCAGTGCTTCCAGGGAGCGGCCCGCATCGGCATGGCGCTGGGCGCGTTCGGCAAGGGCCTCGATACCACCGGCCATCTCCGCCAGCTCGCTCCAGATGGCGCGGTGGGGTGTGGCGTACAGCTCGGTGGTGGATTCGAGGCGGAACCAGCCGGTGTACTCCTCCCACACAGCGCGCACATACCAGGCCACCGGTCCGCGACCGGGATTGAGGGTCAGTTCCGGGGGCAGGTCGATTTGCTTCATCAGCGTGAACAGGTCCGTGCCCGCCGCCATGCCCTTGACGGTCTCGTCGTGGATGTACTGCACCGCATCGCGCAGCTTGGTCAAATCGCGGGTGATGTTTTCAACGCCAACGATAGGCTCATCGTGGCCGGTGATCAGCAGTTCGGGCTTGAGGTCGATCATGAACTGCACATCGCGCAGCGACTGCTGGACACTGCGCTGGCGATCGCCGCGAAGGGTGTAATAGTGGGGCAGTGCGCCGTAAATGGCCCCCAGCAGGTTGCCGATAAACAGGGTTTTTTCGGTGGGCAGCCATACCACCAGTGAGTCGATGGTCTCTCCCGAGGGCGTCGAGAACAGTTCGAACTGGCGGCTGCCCACGTCGAAGCTGTGGTGCTCGGAGAACAGTGTCGCGGTCTGGAATTCCTCGACGTTATCCCAGGCCTTGAGGTGCTCGGGGTTGGGCAGCAGGCCGGAGAGGATCTTGGCGCCGCGCGGCGCAAAAAATGGCGCCAGCAGGTTGCGCTCGCTGCGGATGTTGAAAAAATTCTTCTGTGCCAGCAGCTCCACGCCGGGATCGTTGAAGGCCGCCCAGCCACCCATATGGTCGGGGTGGCTCTGGGTGAAGATCATCTTGCTCACCCTGAGGGGGCGACCCAGCAGCTGCTCAAAGCGCTCGCGGTTGCGCTTGCCCTGGTAGGGCATGCCGGTGTTGATCACCACATCGCCCGCGTCAGTGGTAACCAGGTAGCTGTTGGAGGTACCGCGCGACATCAGGATATGGTCGTTGATGCGCTCGGCGCCTTTTTCAGGCTCCCAGGCAACGGATTTGATCATGCTATGGTTGTTGCTCGAATACTGTGTCATGGAAGGCTCTCGTGCTCTTATTGTCATGGAATAGGGTATGACGGATGGCACACAAAACGCAGGCTACCCGATGAAGGCAATGTGCAGTCGTCGGGGGCAAGAGTCAACCGACCATAACCATCCCGGCCAACAGGAGCATCCCGAAATGTCCCGATCAGACTATTTGGTCCAGAATTCAAAAGGCCTGCGCGACCGCAATCCCAGCTATTGTCTGGACAATAACAGGCGATTTTACCCGCCCTGACACGCTATGCTTTGCAGCTGTCACGGAACACTCCCACAGCGAGATTGCCACAGCGAGATTACATGGAATACGAACTGACCTGGTTGACGGTCACCTTACTGTTTGCCTCCGGCATCATTGCCAGCTGCATCAATGTGCTGGCGGGGGGCGGATCACTGCTCACCCTGCCGGCCCTGATGTTGCTGGGCATGCCCGCTGATATCGCCAACGCCACCAACCGGGTCGGCGTGTTTTTGCAGTCGGTGGAGGGAGTGCGGGGGTTTCACCGCCATGGCATGTTTGCCAGTGAGGCCATCCTGCCGATCCTGGTGCCGACAGTCAGCGGGTCGCTGGTTGGGGCGCTGGTGGCGTCCTACCTGCCCGCCACAGTGCTGGAGCCGGTGCTGTTGACCACCATGATCGCCATGGCGGTACTGATGGTGTTGCGCCCCTCGGTGGTGGTGCCGCCAGCGGGTACCATTCCCCTCTCGGTCAATCAATCACCGCTGGGCTGGGTCAGCCTGTTTGCTGCGGGATTGTATGGCGGCTTTGTCCAGGCGGCGGTGGGTTTTGTGCTGATTGCCGCACTGGCAGGTGCCCTGCGCTACGACCTGGTGCGCGCCAACGCCCTCAAGCTGGCCTGTACCGGCATCTTCAGTCTGGTGGCGCTGGTGGTGTTTGTGGCCCGGGGCCAGGTGCTGTGGGTGCCGGGGCTGATCCTCGCCGCAGGCATGGTGATCGGCGTGCGCCTGTCGGTGCGCTTTGCCATTTCTGTCGACCAGAAAGTGCTGCGCTGGTTTTTGCTGGTGATGGTAGTGGTGGTGTGTCTGGCGGCGTGGTTTAAATGATCAATGGTATTTTTTGAATAATTCACTTCACAGGGGACAGGGAAATATGGGCTTTTCAGCCATTATCATCGGTGACGAAATTATCCGCGGCAAGCGCCAGGACGGGCACTTTGCCAGGCTGCTGCAAATCATGTCGGCACGGGGCCTGGTGCTGGACTCGGTCACCTATGTGGGTGATGACCCGGTCAAGCTTACCGAGGTGCTGCGCCGCAGCATGGCCGGCAATGATGTGGTGTTCAGTTTTGGCGGTATCGGCATCACTCCCGATGACCGCACCCGCCAGTGCGCCGCCGAGGCTAGCGGTCAGCCGTTAGAGGTACACCCGGATGCGGAGCGGGAAATCCGCATTGTGCTGGCCGAATACCAGCGCGAGGTCACTGACGAAATGCTCCAGTTTGGCGCTTTTCCCCAGGGCAGCCGCATCATTCCCAACCCGGTCAACCGCATTCCCGGTTTCAGCCATGGCCACCATCACTTTGTGCCAGGTTTTCCGCAGATGGCGTGGCCGATGATTGATTGGGTGCTGGATACCCTCTATCGCGACCAGTTCAATCTTGTGCCGGAGGCCGAGAAAGGAGTGTTTGTGCTGGACGGCAATGAGGGCACCCTGCTGCCGCTGATGAAGCAGCTGGAACTGGAATATCCAGGGGTGCGGGTATTCAGCCTGCCGTCATTCCGCGAGGGGTCAACACCGGGTTATGTGGAGCTGGGGGTGCGCGGTGAACCGTCCCAGGTGGCGGCCGCCTTTGAGGTGATGTGCAACGAAATTACGGCCCTTGGATTTTCTTACAGTGCCGAGTTGCAGGTTGGAGATGCCAGTCCCAAGCCGATGGAAGGCGAATAATAGCCGCGCATCTGCAGTCAGGTCTGTCTTGATAGGAGATAAACGTGACACGTGGCGAACACAGCCCGTGTCACGTATTCCACTCAACCAATACCGGTTGTCTACAGCCCAAAACGATCACAATAATCACTGAACATTCTGCGCATTTGATCTTTGCTGTAACCAAATTTCTCCAGTGAATAGTGGTGCTTGCCGTAGCGGTTGGCGCGGTGCGCCGGATCTGCCAGGCGCTGCCTGAGGGCGTTCTCGTAGGATTTTGTGAAGGGAATACCGCATTTTTCGTAAATGGGTGCAATCACGGCAACCGGGTCGTTCACCAGATCCTGAAAACGGATATGGTGCAGGCGAGGGTCGCTGGTGGCGGGGCAGTTCATGATGGCATCGACGCCCGCCTTGAGCTGCTCAAGCATGGCGGAATGCTGGAAGTTATAGAGCTCGCCGTTGAACGGTTTGTACTGGATATCCATGTGGTCCATCAGCGAGGCGATATAGTCCTCCGGCGCGCGATGAATCCAGAATCCCACCATGTCCGGAAACACCTCAAGCAGTGCCGGTGCCAGGTATTGGTGCATCACCCCTTTGCCTACCCAGCGTTTGGTCGGCATTTTCCACTGTAGCTGCTGGAGGAATTTTTTCTGGAACTCAAACGCCAGCACCGGATCCTCGGGCGGGGTGGCAAAACAGATATTCGGCACCTTGAGAAACCACAGGGGATAGACAATATGAAAATCCAGGGAGGACAGGTATTCATCTTCCGCCTCGGTGAGGGCGCCCTGGTCAAAATAGGGGTGGGCCTGCAACATGCGCGGTGAGGTTTCAAGGATGTAGCGCACATACTCTTCCTGCTCGGCGCGGGCATGGGCATCGTGGGCCGGGTCGACACCGGGTGGGGGTGAAGGGTGCTGTACCTCGGAATAAATCGGCGTGCGATGACCTTCATCCAGGGTCAGCAGTGACTGGATAAGGGTGGTGCCAGCGCGGGGATTGCCCAGCACAAAAAACGGCTGCTTGATTTCGCCCTCGAGAATTTGCGGTGTTTGCGCCCAGTCCCGTTCCAGTTGCAGGCGCTTGATCACGGTTTCTGTAACCTGCTGGACGGATATCGGGTATTGGGCGGCGGGAATGTGGCCAAAGTCGTTCATCAGGCCGATCATGCGATTAAAGCGATAGCGCAGCCCCTCATCGGCATAGCCAGTCAGACCGCTTTGGGCGATGGCCGCGTCCATGATTGCCTGGGCATCAAGTGGATAGGATGGCATGGATCTCTCCGGTTGTTATTGTGGTGTTAGCGGGTATTGAGGCATTGCCCGCTGAATTGTTCGGGTTAACTGTTGTTGCACTCACCACGCTGTCTGAGAGGATGGTGAGTGCAGCTATACCTGACCAGGGCGCTTATTCCCCGAGTAATTTCCAGGTGCCATAGTCCTCGGCAGCACAGAAAAACCGCTCGTTCATGGGCAGGCCGTTCTGCCCCCAGCTGTCCATATTGGCAGCCCAGGCCTGAATGCCGTACATCACCCAGATACGCACCTGATCCCAGATTTCATCAAAGCTGGGCACGCCCTGTGCGCCGGTGGCGATGAGGTGAGAGCGATACTGTTTGACCAGATCCTTGTGGTGGGCGCGGCGCTCATCAATGGTCAGTGCGCCAACGGTAAAATACGTCAGATCGCGCCAGGGCCGACCGCGTCGCACCAGTTGCCAGTCCAGCCACAGGCGCTCGCCATTGGGCAGAATATAGGTATTACCCTGGTGGCAATCACCCAGCACGATGCAGTAGGGCGCCTTAAGGGAGCGCTCGATTTCCCCCAGCCGGTCATAGGCGCGCTCCAGTGAGCGCGGGTCATTGACATAATGCTTGGGAGCGATGGCGCAGAAATTGGGGTCCTTGAGGTTTTCCTCCAGCCAGGTCCACATGATGCGCACCTGATCGCTGTCGATGGGCGTATCCATCTGGGTTTGCAGCCAGGGCGCATTCGCGACGCTGATCTTGTCGCTGTCCCACAGGCTGCCATGCAGTTTGGCGAGGCCGTCGAGGTTTTCGGCGATCAGGTCCACGCTGTTGTTTTGCGTGCTGTGGCCGAATTTGCCGCCGCGCTGTTTGAGGTCTTCGAGGATGATCAGGCCGTGGGCGCTGCCATCATCATCCCAGTCGGCGTAATAGCATGTGGCGGTGGGCACCTTCATTTCGTGGGCCATAAAGTGGTAAAAGCGCGCTTCCAGCGCGTGAATATCGACATTGCTGAACATGCCCGACCAGTTTGCCTTGATGCACAAATGTTCCGGCAGGCCAGCGGCCTTGCCCGCTTCATTCCAGTCCACCTTGATGCGCCATTTGGTGGTATGGCTGTTGAGCAGCTCGACTGTCTCCATGCTGTTGGCGACAACACCGGGATATTTATAGCTCATGGTTTTGCTGAGCCACTCGGCGTTGACATTATCCATGGTGGTCGGCAGTTTTTCAGTGCGCGCCGGATAGGGGCGGGGAACGCAGTTGGTATCAATGATCTGGTCGGTCGTTTCGGACATCACTCTTTTCCTCTTTATACTTTGAATTCGCTATTGGATGGATAAATTGTTCCCCACGCTAGTGGAGTTTCCTGCTGGCGACAGCGCTTGTGGATAGCGGCTTTTATTCACAGGAGCTTTATTGACAAGAACTCTGCCCGCCGTCCACCGAAATGGCCTGCCCGGTGACATAGGACGTCAACGGTGAAGCCAGCCATGCGGCCAGTTCGGCCACCTCTTCGGGGCGGCCTGTACGTACCATGGGGATTTGCATTTCCTTGCCAAAATCCACGCCCGTTGCCCGGAACGCGGTAATGGGCGGGGTTTCGATCACGCCCGGGCACACGGCATTGCAGCGAATGCCGCGCTCGGCATATTCCACCGCTACCGTTTTGGAGATATTGATAACACCGGCTTTGGTCGCACCATAGGCTGCAAGGGTGGGCACCGCCGCCTTACCGGCGTTGGATGCGGTGTTGACGATGGAGCCACCACCAGTTTTCAGCATTTCAGGAATCTGATGTTTGATGCACATCCATGTGCCCAGCAGGGTAATGCCGAGTGGATTTTTCCAGTCATCCAGGGTCATGTCGGCGGTGTGTTTGAGATTGTGGCCGACGCCGGCGTTGTTGAAGGCCGCATCCAGACGGCCATAGCGCTGCACCACATCCGCCACCATGCCCGCGACCTGGTCCTCAATGGACACATCGGCGGCTGCACCGCTGGCGCTACCGCCAGCCTGGGTAACCATGCGCACCGTTTCCTGCACCGACTCGCCATTGATGTCATAGAGCGCCACGGTGGCGCCATGTTTGGCAAACACCAGCGCTGCAGCACGGCCAATGCCGCTGCCTGCACCGGTGATCATTGCAATTTTGCCGTCGAGAAATCCTGCCATTGTCTGTTTCCTTATGATTATGGGTTTGGAAAATATCCGTTACTGTGAAGGGTGTAAAAATAGCCACCCGCTTAATTTGACAGGGTGAGTGAATTGTTATCCGCTTGGCTTTTACGGATTTTGATCCAGGTACCGTTGCAGATGGCCCGTGGCAAAATCCAGATGCACGCTTTCCACTGCGCCGGTTTCCTTGTCGTTGCCGTAGGAGCGCAGGAAGATAACCGCGTGCTTGAGGGCGGCGACCGCTTCAAAATAGTCAAACTCCACCATGGGCCGACCATAGATGCGCTCAAAGCCCTTGATGGCATTTTCCCGTGTTGGCACGCCCTCAATCCGGGGCACGCCGCGCACAATACTGAACACATCTTCCATATAGAGCCACGAGGCGATATCGATTTCCGCCGGTCCCAGGGAGGGCACTTCAAAGTCGAGCAGTGCGGTGACGGTGAGGTTGTTGGCAAACAGGGTGTTACCCATGCGCGCATCGTTCCACACCAGGCCGGACTGCGCCATCTGCGGCTGGTTTTTAATCAGGCGCCGCATCGCCTCCTTGATGACGGGAAAGTCACGGCCCTGTGAGCCCCAGTCGTACCATTTTTGGCAGAAATCATTGATGTAAAAACTGGTTTGCGGCGCTTCGGTCACGCCCTGATTGAGAGAGGTAAAACAGCGCCAGTCGATGGCGTGCAGCCGCGACATTTCCGTTACCGCGTTCCACCAGGCGTGCTCGCGCAGGCCGGGAGTCAGCTCCTCCTTGTACCAGCCCGATTCATGATGCACGGGGAAGTCGGGCGTGGGCCGACCATCGACGCGCTCCATCAGGAAAAAGGGCGCACCGAGAATGGAGGGGTCGGTTTCTGCGGCCAGAATCGGTGGCACTGCCACATCAGAGTTTTCGGCGATGGCTTTCATTACGTGATACTGGGTGAAAACATCGGCCAGCATCGGGCAGTCAGTGTCCTTTTGCACGCGCACTACCAGCCGCTGTTCGCGGGGTTGGCCGCCTTCATTCCAGGTGGCGCGAAATATCACCGTCTTGCTGGAAAAGCCCTGCGATGGCTCGACCGCGTCGTGCAGCTGAACATTGGTTGCACCGGGGGTGCGTGTCTCCAGCCAGGCAGCCAGGGGCTGAATCAATGTGGCTGCACTTGTGGAACGTGAATCTTCCATTATTAACCTCAACAGTCTGTGGCCGTTCCGGATTCGCGTTCAACGCGTATCAGGCAGGCCGGTTTGTTATTCGTGGTGTAGTTTTAATTGCTGACAACCTACACCGGATTCTAATGGCTGTCAGCACTGGAGTCTCACTTGCCAGTCAAGAATCCGGTCATATTCCCAGTTTCGAAAAGAGACGCTGCTGTTTAAAAGAAGCGCTTTATGGCATCAGGTAATCCATCAGGTTGCGGTCACCTTTGAGGGTGGTGCGGTGCATCACCCGGCGGTATTTCTTCTTGTGGCCGTAGCCCTTGTGGATCGACTGCCAGTTGTCCCAGATCACCAGGTCGTTGGGCTGCCAGACGTGCACATAGGAGAACCGCTCGTTGGCGGCAAATTCCTTCAGTTCCCCTAAAAGCTGGTCGCTGGCCTCCTGGCTGAAGCCGACGATGCGGCGCGTGAAGGTGGGGCTGATAAACAGCACCGGGCGGCCATTGTGGGGGTGGTTGAAGACCAGCGGGTGAATCACATCCGCCATGGCCTGCACTTCATAGGGAAAGTCGATATCGGCATCCTTGGCAACGCCGTCGCTGTTGTCCAACAGGCTGTGAATCACCGTCAGGCCGCGCAGGGTTTGTTTGGTCTTGTCCGGCAGCGCCTGGTAAATCTCGGCGGCATCCATATAGGCGGTGTAGCCGCTTTCCGGCGGGATTTCGATCGGGCGCAGAAAGCCGCCCAGGCTGGGCACGGGGTCGAAGGTAAGATCGGTGTGCCAGCCGGAGTAGGCGACAATTTCGTCGCCGCTCGGGTCGTCAGCGGCGAGGGGTTCTTCGGGGCTGGTGGATAACTCGATGATTTCCGGGTAATCGCGGTGGCGCAAAAATTCCAGCGGGTGGATCACCAGGTCGCCAAAGGCGCGGGTGAATTCGATATGGGATTCGTTGCTCAGCTCCAGATCGCGGATCACCAGCAGCGCCGAGTCGTTAAAGGCCCGGCGCAGCTGCTGGCTGTCGGCGGCGTTGAGGGGCACGCTGTCGATGCCTTTGACTTCAATGGCGTGGCTGTCGGCCATGGGGATAAATTCAAGTGTCATGGGTGGTCACCTGGCTGTTCATCATGTTGGCGTCAGCCCGCCCTGTTGCTGACAGGCAGTGTTGCGCCATCAAAACCGTAAAAGCGCAGGGCGTTATCCCAGAGAATTTTTTGCAGGCTGCCGCGGGTCAGCCTGGGCATTTCCAGAAATGTCTTCACCGCATTGGGGTACTGGGCATCGGGGTGGGGGAAGTCGGTGCCAAACAGGATATTGTTTTCGCCGAGGTAATCCACCACCTGGTACAGCAGCGTATCGTCCGGTTCGGCGGAGATATAACACTGGCGGCGAAAATACTCGCTGGCTGGCATGGTCAGTTCCGGGGCGTAGCGCCAGCCCACCAGCTCCTGGTGCTCGTCGAGGCGGTGCAGCCAGTTGGGTAGCCAGCCGACGCCGCACTCCAGGCAGGCCAGACGCAGCTTGGGGTGCCGCTCCAGCACCCCGTGGATGATGATCGACATCAGCGCCATCTGCTGCTCCAGCGGGTGGCAGGCGGCGTGCTGCTCCAGCCAGTTGTCCGGATAACGCTCGCTGCCGATATTGTGCATCATCGAGCCGGAACCCTCGTGCAGTGACAGCGGCACATTGAGGGATTCGAGCAGGGCATAGAATGGCTCGAAATCCTTGTGGCCGAGGGCGCGGCCGCCAACCTGGTTGGGGCGGGTCCAGAAGGCCCGAAAGCCCAGCTCGTGGTAGGCGTATTCCACTTCCTTGAGAGCGGCCTTTACATCAAAGAGGGGAATGGGCGCGGCACCCACAATGCGCCCGCCCGAGTCGGTGGCATACTCCGCCATCCAGCGGTTGTAGGCGCGGGCCATGGCGCAGGACAGTTGCGGGTCCATGCCCTCGACAAAACAGTCATATAAAGGCCCGTAGATCACCGACACATCCACGCCTTCCACATCCAGCCCGCGCAGGATGGCAGCGGGTGTGAAGCCATCGGGAGCAATATCGCCAAAGCGGTCGCGGATGCGCTCAGGGGTAAAGCCGAGGGCGCTGATGGTGTCCGGCGGGTGTTTCATGATGGGTTGCCCGTCCACCCTGCGCTCGGCGGGCTGGCCGGTCACACGGCCGCGAAAGCGCGGGTCCAGGTAGCGCTCGTAGAGGTCCGCCGGTTCCATGGTGTGGCCGTCTGAATCGATGATCCGCAGTTCTGCACTCATGATTTTCCCCAGTAGTTTTTACAACCTTTCAGCCTCACTGCCACGCAACTATTGATGCGGTACGTTTTATTCGAGATTCCGTTCCTGCGGAGCCTGAGACTCCCTTCATTCTGAGCCTGAGAGTCCGTTCGTGCTGAGCCTGAGACTCCGTTTGTGATGAGATTGAGACTCCGTTTGTGATGAGATTGAGACTCCGTTCGTGCTGAGCTTGAGGGTCCGTTCATGCTGAGCTTGAGGGTCCGTTCATGCTGAGCCTGTCGAAGCACAGGCCTTCGACAGGCTCAGGCCGAACGGCATTCACGCTTAATTCGTGCCGGATCAAGCCTCACCGCCGCGCAATAAGGCGCCCGGCAATATGCCGCTAACCGCCAGCTGATCCTGACCTTTCGAGCGCAGCACCGTGCCGTTAACGATCACCGTATCAACACCAAAGGCGTCGGATATCAAGCGTTCGGCGCCACCGGGCATATCGTGCACCCGGCGCAACTCACCGGCCTTCACTGTGGCGGGATCAAACACCACCACATCCGCGGGCCTGCCAATCGCCAGCACGCCGCGATCCTTGATGCCGTACAACTGCGCCGGTCGCTGGGTGAGGATATGGATGGCCCGTTCCAGGGGCATGATGCCCCTGTCGCGCACCCAGTGGCCCAGCATATGGGTGGAGTAGCCCGCGTCGCACAGCTGGCTGGCATGGGCGCCCGCATCCGACAAACCCAGCACGCAATCAACGTCAGTGCGATCGAGCAGTTCGGCCACGTCCTCCTCTTCAAAGTTGAGGGCGGCGAGGCGAAAGCGCGCCTCGAGATCGGTGTCGAGGCTCAGGTCGAGCACAAAGTCGATCACGTCTTTACCGGCGCGCCGGGCGGCTTCCACCACAGGCATGTTTTCCATGGCCGGGTCGAGGGGGTTGTTGGATACCTCGGTGCGCAGATACCAGCCCGCAAAGGGGTGGCTCACGCCCTCGCGCAAATCTTCGCGGAAGGTGTGGCGAAAGGCCGGGTCGGCGTAGATCTTTTTCTTGCCCGCCAGATCCGTTTGCATGGTGGGCTTGAAGTGGTCGCGGGACTGGAACGGGTAGGGCTCGTGGAAGTTGAAATCCAGCGAGAAATCCCGGCACGACACCTGCGGCACCACCATGGCGCCGTTCTGTTGTAACTCGCGGGTGCGCGCCAGCAAATCGCGGTGGGATTTGGGGCCCATGATGCCCCCCAGCAGCGCGCCCCAGCTCACCGGGCAGTTGTGTTTGCTGGCGATCTCGCCCAGCTCTTTGAGGAAAAAGTCCGTGGTCATAAAGGACGGGGTCACTTCGAGAATACCCCGGCCCGATTCGGCCATGGCCCCGGTCAGTTGATCGATCTCGTCATTGGTCGCCACCCGGCTGGGTACCGGCAGCCCGTCAAAGCCATTGTGGGCCTCGCCCTTGGAGGTGGCAAATCCCAATGCTCCGGCGGCCATGGCCTCGCGGACGACGCTTTTCATCTGCTCGATTTCGGCAGGTGTGGCTTCCCGTTTGACGGCATCTTCACCCATCACATACAGGCGCACCGGGGTATGGCCCACCAGCACAGCGACGTTGATGGCCAGGCCCGAGCGCTCCAGGGTATCCATGTACTCGCCGAAGGTGACAAAAGGCCAGTCAGTGCCCAGCCCCGCTTGCAGGGCGTCGAGGCTCATGCCCTCGACTTTTTCGAGGGTGCGCATGATCAGGCTGCGGTGCTCGGGGCGGGTGGGGGCAACGCCAAACCCGCAGTTGCCGATCACCACGGTGGTAACGCCATGCCAGGGCGAGATGCTCATCAGCGGGTCCCACAGCACCTGGGCATCGTAGTGGGTGTGAATGTCCACAAAACCGGGGCACACCACCTGCCCGTTGGCGTCGATAGTTTGCGCGGCGCTGCCGCTGGCGTCACCCAGCGCCACCACCACACCGTTGCGAATACCGACATCGCCGCTAAAGCCGGGTGCTCCGGTGCCGTCGATGATCAGGCCGCCGGTAATCTTGAGATCGTAATCCATAGGGCTATCGCCTCCTGGTTAGTCGATCCCTGACAGCGTTATTGTTATGGTGCTGATAATGCATCCGCATTAGATTAGCCAATGCCTTTTGCAAATGCCAGCGGGAATTGACGAGCTGCTAGAAGAATTAGAGGCCGGTCAGTGCTGGGTCAAGAAAATGAATATCTATCACAGAGTCTGGCATGTATCTAGGGGTGACGAATATGCACAGGTTGTGCGACTCACATCATCGGTTATTACCGTTTAGTGAACCTGAATCAAACTCGGGACTGAGCACTTGCACTTCCCTGATCCTTGTTGGTCGCTGGTTGTTGCTAGAGGGTGTTTCGGACTAATTGCAGAACTGCTGCTTATCTGCATTTAAAAGACGAACTCGAGTGAGGTTAAAATCCTAGGCTTTTAACCTCAACAACCCCCATGCTGATTTTCCAGGATTTCTGTTTGGCATTAGAGAGTTAATAAGCATGGCTCGTTAGTGTGTAAGATTAAGGTCGCAGGCAGTAGCGCACTCGATTGATGGTCATGCAAGTATTAGCAAGCCCAATCATCTATCAACCCGTTTTTATCAAATTGTATGTAGAACTGGTCAGACATGATTGCTCTTCTTTTAGCTTCATTCGATAATGACACAAGATCGCGGGATGTCCGAAATGCTTTTACTCTTCCTGTTATATGCTCCTTCCACTTGCTATCAGAATG
>LADM01000121.1 GCA_000961645.1 Gammaproteobacteria bacterium BRH_c0
CTGTTAATCATTGGGTCGCTGGTTCGAGTCCAGCAGGCGGAGCCAAATTAGATACGCATCAAAGGGTTACCGAGAGGTAGCCCTTTTTTGTTGCCCGGAAATCTTTGGGTCTCTATGCAAAGTCTTTGGGTCTATGTGGGGGACCCAGTGATTTTTGTCTTTGGGTCGGGCGGCATGGATGCGGCGTCTTGGCGGGCTCCGGGGATGCTCCCGCGTAGGAGTCGCCCTGCCCTCGCTGCTGCCCCAGACTGCGCGTCTGGGAGCACTTTGCCCGGCGGGCATGGCTACCCCCAAGGGCTGTCTGGCGGGAAGTGAAGTAGCCCGACCAATCTGCGAAAATCCGCAATATTTTCTAAGCTGCCTGTGCGGCAGTGAACGGATCAACCATCAGCTCCAGCTTTTCTTCATATTTCTAAGCTGCCTGTGCGGCAGTGAACGCAGGATGTTGCCGATTCGATTGGCGGTTATTTTTCTAAGCTGCCTGTGCGGCAGTGAACGAGCCATCAGGGCCGGTGAGGGTGTAGGTTACTTTCTAAGCTGCCTGTGCGGCAGTGAACGATAACCCGGTGACCGGCAGGCTCCCGAAGAATTTCTAAGCTGCCTGTGCGGCAGTGAACGAGGTTGTGCTGCATGGCCTGGTTGGTTTGCATTTCTAAGCTGCCTGTGCGGCAGTGAACATGGAAAGCAAAGTGACACACCTCACCGCCAATTTCTAAGCTGCCTGTGCGGCAGTGAACCGGGTTATGTGCGCTCTTGAATCTGAACAGCATTTCTAAGCTGCCTGTGCGGCAGTGAACTAACCTACACCGTGACCGGGCCGGATGGCACGTTTCTAAGCTGCCTGTGCGGCAGTGAACTCACCGTCGATATCAAACCGCCAGCTATCGCTTTTCTAAGCTGCCTGTGCGGCAGTGAACGATTTTTCCAGGTTGCACCCGCTGTACCTATATTTCTAAGCTGCCTGTGCGGCAGTGAACGTCGTTCTGTATGTGCATTTCAAGACCTTTTCTTTCTAAGCTGCCTGTGCGGCAGTGAACAAGCCCGCGAAAAACGCTACGCCAAAAGCAAATTTCTAAGCTGCCTGTGCGGCAGTGAACGGGATATCCCACTCCCGCTCAAACAGCCAGCTTTTCTAAGCTGCCTGTGCGGCAGTGAACTCCTGCTGTGACAGTCTACAACACGTCAGACTTTTCTAAGCTGCCTGTGCGGCAGTGAACCTTTCGAGTACCCGAAGAAAGGGTTTAAGGGTTTTCTAAGCTGCCTGTGCGGCAGTGAACATTTTTTGCGCCGACTCAGCCGCAGCCCATGCTTTCTAAGCTGCCTGTGCGGCAGTGAACAGACAGCCAGCCATCATCCTCGTTAAGCATACTTTCTAAGCTGCCTGTGCGGCAGTGAACCACAATCGGCAGCTATCTAATGCGCAATGCCGTTTCTAAGCTGCCTGTGCGGCAGTGAACTTTCGAGCCTTGCCAGCCTCAGTTCCAGTGTTTTTCTAAGCTGCCTGTGCGGCAGTGAACGTGGGGTTATCGTTGCACCACGGTAAAATGCATTTCTAAGCTGCCTGTGCGGCAGTGAACTGCTGGTGCTTAACCACCATCGCCGCCTTGCTTTTCTAAGCTGCCTGTGCGGCAGTGAACCAGTGATCTGGTAGTACAGGGTATCGTCGGCATTTCTAAGCTGCCTGTGCGGCAGTGAACGAATTGAACACTGCGCTCGTCAAGCTGCGCAATTTCTAAGCTGCCTGTGCGGCAGTGAACATGCCGGAGTGCTGCCATCTGCCGGGGCGTCATTTCTAAGCTGCCTGTGCGGCAGTGAACTGGAGGCGCAAAAAGAATTCCGCGACTTAAAATTTCTAAGCTGCCTGTGCGGCAGTGAACAAAATCGTCGGTCTCTGAGGCGTAACCCAGCATTTCTAAGCTGCCTGTGCGGCAGTGAACGCATCCCCCACAAAAAACGCCAGGAAGTGTTTTTTCTAAGCTGCCTGTGCGGCAGTGAACACCGACTCGTCAATCGAGTTCTGGAACTCCCTTTTCTAAGCTGCCTGTGCGGCAGTGAACATCGAATTCCAACGGATTGATCAATCACAACATTTCTAAGCTGCCTGTGCGGCAGTGAACCACTATTCCTACTGAGGCGGCATTACCGTGACTTTCTAAGCTGCCTGTGCGGCAGTGAACCCACCATCGACAAGCTGATGGCCGCGCTGCAATTTCTAAGCTGCCTGTGCGGCAGTGAACGACCTGCTGGGCCATGTGTCCATCACCACCAATTTCTAAGCTGCCTGTGCGGCAGTGAACCCGTACTGGCTGAGGTTGCGCTCTACGATCACTTTCTAAGCTGCCTGTGCGGCAGTGAACGCTGACACACTTTTCGATAAGCTAACCAAAATTTTCTAAGCTGCCTGTGCGGCAGTGAACCCAAGCAAGCGCAAGCTGACGGCAGACGAAAATTTCTAAGCTGCCTGTGCGGCAGTGAACCTCAGCATCAATGTCTGGAAACTCTGTCAGAATTTCTAAGCTGCCTGTGCGGCAGTGAACTGACGAACGTGCGCCCTGCAAAAATATAGACGTTTCTAAGCTGCCTGTGCGGCAGTGAACAAGACCATCACCCAAGGCGTTTGCCAACGCAGTTTCTAAGCTGCCTGTGCGGCAGTGAACAGGGCCATTACATCTACCTCACTGCTGGCACTTTTCTAAGCTGCCTGTGCGGCAGTGAACAGCCATAAAGAGCTGATGGGTAAATGTGGCCATTTCTAAGCTGCCTGTGCGGCAGTGAACGTGGCGCGCTGCAAAAGACCGCTGATGATATTTTTCTAAGCTGCCTGTGCGGCAGTGAACGGCTGTGGGAGAGGCAGACCGGCATATCATTATTTCTAAGCTGCCTGTGCGGCAGTGAACGACAAGGTTTTGAATAGTCTGCCCTGCCACGATTTCTAAGCTGCCTGTGCGGCAGTGAACCGGGCAGCAGCCTGCATCTGCTCCAGCTGTTCTTTCTAAGCTGCCTGTGCGGCAGTGAACCGACTACGCTAAGACGTACTCTTCAAGAAAAGTTTCTAAGCTGCCTGTGCGGCAGTGAACCTGGGACGAGATAGACGACAGCCTGATGCTTCATTTCTAAGCTGCCTGTGCGGCAGTGAACCTGCGCTGGCGCCCCACCACCCGGGCCCATGATTTCTAAGCTGCCTGTGCGGCAGTGAACGCTCTTTATCTGACATCCAAACCCCGGTTTGATTTCTAAGCTGCCTGTGCGGCAGTGAACACCCGAGAGTGCCGGTGCGGGTGTGGGATAGCTTTCTAAGCTGCCTGTGCGGCAGTGAACTGAAGTATAACGCACAAAAAAACAGGAAAAACATTGGGTTAAGGCGATACGGCCCTAAACACCCAAGTTTTTCCTGATTATTGTAACTTACTGATTTTTATCTACATTGTTAAAGAGCAAAATAATTTGGGTTAGAACCAGGGTATTGTGGCGATCTTCGATAGGCCAAATTGGTCGAACTCTCCCTCTACCGGCTGACCCCTCAACTGTCCAAACTCAATATAGCGACGATGTTTATGACTATTTGAACCGCTTTGCAGCTCTAGGTAGGGGATATCCAACCCCTTAGTAAACATTTTGGCGCGATACTGCTTAGCCTCTTCTTCGGTAATAGAGCCGCGTTTTAGCAAGCGATTGAGCTTGGATTGGCTCATGGTGCTTTGCTTGCGGCTAACCGTGCGGTACTGCACCGAATCAGGCACAGGCAGCGCCTGTGACAAATTACAATAGCCGCTCATACCTCCCAGCCAGTTCTCTTGCTGCAAAGTAACCAGGTCGTCTTTACTGCCATGCAGGCGTAACACATTGCCCAAAGTAACTTTGTACGCGGGGAAACTGATGCCGATTCTGGTAGAGCCAAGATCACAAAGAGTTTTGTGGAGTTTGGTGTAAATGGCGTTAGTCAGCCAGTTAAGCGGTATTTCTTGATCGGGCTTAAGTACTATATCTATATAAGTGTCCATAGCCTCTCCTTAAACCCGGATATCTTTTAGATAGGCAAGTCCTTTTTTGCCTATGTAAAAGCTCGAAACACCCGCATTCTCTATCATGGTGTGTAGCTCATTGGCCAAAGGCCGATCTATATCAATATCTATTTGAAGTTGCCCGCTGACTTTCTTGAGATGTTTTTTGAATTTTCCCTCACCAGAAACAAATTCCTCCCTCATATAGGGATTGCCCCATATTTTTTTCTTCTCTCCAGTCGTGTAACGACTCATAAAATCCTTCTTCGTAAATCCATTGTTAGAAATTCCGCTCAAGCCCCCCGCTTTCGTGAGGGCAGAGCTAAGATCGAACCCCCTTTCTTCTAAACGATCGAGCTGAAGATATAAAGCCGAACAATACAAGCTTATGGGGAAGAGCTCACCTTTTTTATTCAAACCGTTGAACTTGGGAAAACGGTTTGATAATTTTTGGTGAGCCTTTATACACATACCACCCAGCGGCACCGCTTTTAGTTTATTCAGTTCCTCAAGACGCTCAATAATAGTTAGCGGATGAAGTTCAATAGTCTTGTCAACGGGATTGCCTCCTTCAAGCCAATTACATAATTCATCCAATTCCATCGCTAAAATTGACCAAAGTTCTTTTGAATAGCCTGAATTAAACACAGGATCGGTAACTCTAATCATTCCGGTATACGAATTCTGGTCTGTACTTCCAGTAATGTTTCGAATATAAGTAACTTCGTTATTCTCGACGGTGGGGCTATCTTTGAAGCTAATTTTGTCTTCAATTGCCTTGAAAAAATAGCAATCATCTTGCCTAGATTGATAAAGCTTCCGCTGATCTCCTATCAATCGATTTAATAGACCCATTACCGTATCAAGGGTTATCATCCTTTCAATGTAATTTTCCGTAGCTTTCAGATTTGTCATTGACCCGAGAAACTTTCTGCCATCTTTAGGCAATGGCTCATTATTAGTTCCGTCGAGAAAAGAGTTTCGCCAAGAGGCTTCGTACTCAATTGCGATTCTCATATCATCCTCCTGACTACTTGGCATAGAAATAGACGGCAAATTCGCTATTACACTCTTCCTGAATTGTCCCCTCATCTGCTTTGATTCGCATCATTCGGTTACTATCGTTATAATCAACCAATACAGAATCAACATACATGTAGGATTTTGCCTGGCGTATCGACAGGTTCTGAATGCGTTCAAGCGTATGGTTAATCAGTGCCTTGATTGCATCACCATTCAATAGAATGCCTACTTCACCTTCTTCAAATATGGTGCCACGACGAACGTAGTTGGGGTGAAATATTGCACGGGGGTTTAGATTGCCATCCAAAGTTTGAATGAAATCTTGAACAGCTTGCGCAACTTCATCACCTTGCCCTTCTTTGATCTCCATGGCTTCTCGATCAAACTTTTTGTCCAGCGAAATAAACTGAAGCTGCTCAATGCTGATTGAACCGTAGGATTTATATTCAGTATCGCCAAAAGTGGTTTTTGAAAAAAAAGAGGAACTATCTCTCTCTCCAGCTTGGCCAAACTGCTCAAAATTACCATTACCTAGCTGATCAACGAAGTCTTCCATCAGCAGTGGACTGGTACGCTTATTTTGCGTGGATGCTACGACATACCCTCTCACCAACCCCGTTACTGATGCCAAGACCTTGTCAAGATTTGCCCTTTTAGCGTAATGCAGATCATAGGCCTGCTCTCTGAAAAGATGATGGCGGATACAGTTTTGGCTAATGTATAAAGGGGTTTCTTTGAAATTGATATCTGTTGGCTCTTTACGATATTTATAGCCAGTATCCTTAACCTTGCCGGACAAATTGCTATATCCCCTAAGCTTGGGTAGCGTGTGGTTGTCCACAGTATTACCATTTTCCTGTGCGAGATTGGTCGGCCCATTCCAATTAACAACGCCATGACCTTTAGCAATGATTTTGAAATCGACGCTTTTGATGCCTGTTACCTTTTCCATAAGTTAGCCCTTCTGTTGGGTTAAGTGCTTAAATGAAATTGAGCCTATTGGCTGTTTATTGGAAACTGCGTAATAGATTGCCTCTGTATGGGGCGTCCTTTCGCCAAGTTTTTCATCTAAGGCGTTAGGCGTATAGCTTAAAAAAATCGGATATTCAGGGTCACGGGCATATCCTTCCAAAACAGCTTTACGGGCAACCATCTTGTTTGCGGGAATACCGTTTACCGGACTTGACTCTTCTATCCTCCCATGCTTTTGTGCGAGATAGTCGAGCAATCCATAGTTCCTGATTCGATCCAGGGACTCAGTCAGATTATCAACGTCATCGCTTTCGTTTACCGGAATGTCATAGGCATAGATATTTTCAATCACAAACTTTTTAGGGTCAGAAACATCACAAACAGCCATTTGCACAAAGCGACTATCTCCACGCAGTGAGTTCTTACTAATTTTTGCCCTTTGCCCTTTTGCTTTTTTCGGTTTGACTATGGTTTGTGGTTCCGATACTCGATCCATTAAAACCTGTACGCTTTTGCTTAATGCAGCCACCAAATCAGACTCGATAAAGCTCAGCGCTGACTGCTGCTTGTAGAACCGTTTGTACAGCTCATAGATAGTAGGTAACTTCATTACCTTCTCGCCCGCATCTGTGGTTTCATGCAAAAAATCAAGCCATGCTTTGGTTGAGCCCAGCTGAAAAGTAGATGACAAAAAGCGCGAAAGACTGCCACCACTTTTAAAGGCTAAAGGTACGGCAATCACATACTGATTAACCCTACTTTTATTGCGGCCAAAACGGTCTAAACGGCCTAAGCGTTGTAGACAGTTTTCTGCGGGGGTTATTTCTGTAACCATATGGTCACAGGATATATTCAAGGATGCCTGCACAATTGGGCCGCTTCTTAGCAAGCTATAAATACCTGTTCCATCCTTTGAAAAAGCATTAAAGACCTCTTGAAAAAGCTTACGCTTATCACTTTTCTTGAACTTTGAATGCAGTAAAACACCATTTTCTAGCTGCTGATTTCGAATAAAGCTTTTTTGTGCTGTGGTTGCGGCATTGCTTATGACGAAGCTATTCTCTGGCTGCAAAGCATAGAGAGGGTTGGCAATTGAAGTGTCGTTCTCGTCATATTCGACAAATTTGATTTGATACTGGCTTTGGTTAAAGGATGGCATTTCTACAACGTCATAATCCACATCCATCCCAAGCATATTCTGTATATAGCTGTAGTGCGGCGTTGCTGAAACCAATAATACGTTCAAGCCTGAACTCAACCCCGCCCTACTCGCTAACAGTTCAGAAAAAAGCAGGTTGAATCCTGGCATACTAATGTATTCGTGATATTCATCAAATACTACATGAGCGCTCAAGTAGTTCAGCAACCGATCTGCTTTAGTGTGACTGATCACTGTACTCAAAAGTTGGTCAATGGTCGTAATTACAATATCACCCGTGAAGAAATCCTCTTCTTTTGTCTCATTGGAGTAGCTGTTGATGCACTTGAACTCACCAGTGTGAATTTCAACATTGGCTTCTGGCAGATATGGGGTATCGCTTGATCGCAATTCAGCAAAAAGCCCTTGGCATATTTGTACTCTGGGGCAAATCCAGAGTATTTTCTGAGCATTCTTCAACTTCGCCCATTCCAGGGCTATCTTGGTTTTACCGCAACCCGCAGAACCGGCTAACACGGATATATTACGAACATTCTCGGCTAACCGTATAGCTTTCTCGGACTGCTGACTAGATCGCTCATCATTGGGAAACGTGGCTAGGCAGGCTTCAATATGGCTACATATTGTTGACTCAGGAATCAGATCATTTTTGTCTAGCTGCTCAGCTATGAACTCATCTAGGGTACGATTTTCTAAACAACTTTTCAGCTCTTCTGGCTGCATTGCTGAAATCCACCTATCAGCAGTAATTAAGCAACCTCGCATCTGGTTATTAACAGCATTATTGTTAGCTTGCTTTCTGAACTCCGATATCTTATCAGCGGGATCATATTCTTTATATTTTGGCAACATCATTGCTTCGACATCCCAAATTTTTTCACTGTCGATTTGGGTCAAAAGGGATTCACTTAAGCGGCTTGATTGGTTATTTGTATAATCAATCTCTAGCTTGCATACCTTTTCAACCAATTCTTTAGCTTTCCCCAGAACTAGGGACTTGGAAGAACCTTTGAGGCTTGCATCAAGTTTTTTATATATATCCCCCAGTGTTTCAAAACCACCCTTAGGACGAAATGGTTTAGCATGGTGCCAGTAAATTGCGTGTTTAATTCTTCTTTTTATTTCTCTGTTAGGTGTTTTTATAGCCGTGTCGTCAAGCAATGCATAGAGTAATAAAGATATTTCATTATGCCTTGGATGCTTTTCAAAACTGAATGCCGCGTCATCTATATGCTGACCATCTTCGGCAATGTAATCCTTGTTTTTGGCTTTGGTAACCCATGTTTGAAATTGTGGGTCAATTTTTCCAATGTCATGCAGGCAGCCTGCTACAAAAGCTGCGAACGCAATCTGCTTTTCTTCAGGGTAAAAATGGCTGTAGAGCCTTTCAGACAAGTAACCTACTGCAAATAGATGTTGCTCCAACAATTGAAGATGCGTGTTGGCATATAGTTGCCCTTCAACAGGCTTGTTTCTGACAATATCCATTGGCACTTCCTTTAATGTTGTATTCACCGGCACCAAACCTGAAAAATTAAATTTGCTTTTACTACCCACAACCCAAACCAACTCACTCCTCGCTCTGCTCCGTATCCAGTGACAACTCACAGCGGTATTTTTAGTGGCGGTTTTACGCAGCAGTTTTTTTACCGCCAGCAAGCCCTCTTGAGTGATCACCGTCTGCCAGGTGTTGTCGCCAATGCGGTCGGCGAAGGCATCCAGTACCCGCCTTGTGCGATTGAGGGCTTTTTTCTCGCATTGGGAGACGAAGGTAACCATCATGGGGTTTCAATCCGGAAGCCGTTTTGATCCCATTCGGTTTTTAAGGCCGCCGCCTTCACCTGCTCAAACATAAAATCCAGCGCTTTGTGATTGGTAAACGCCTGCAAACACTGTTGGCGGAATTCCTGTTCGGTAGCGTTTTCCTTGGCAGAGATAAAAGCCCAGGGCAGGATGATGGCGTCTTTGATAAGGTCGGCGATGTCGAATACCAAGGCGCCGCGCCGGGTTTTGCCGTGCATCACAGCGAAGCCGTGGGGAATGCCCAGCACCCACAGTGTAGTGGCCGCCAACCCATAGGCCAGGTAATTACCGTGGTTTAGAAAGACATTTGCTAAGTCTGTGTTGTCGCGCTCGCGAGTAAAGTCGCCGAAATTGGTGCAGTTGGCGGCGTATTTGTAGAGTTTCTTGGTGAGTTCCGCTTCTCCCTGTAGCAGGTTGCTGACATTCTTTGCCGCCTGGATTTTGCTGGCGCCGTTGCTTAATGCACCCAGTATGGCTGGGCTGGCGCTGTCGAAACCCTCTGCCTTGAGATCCTGATCTTTACCCCATAGTTTTTTCAAGTAGTGGATTCGCGCCAACTGAAACAGTTTGGCAACCTGAAGGCGTTTTGTATCGTCAAACCAGAATTGCATCCAGCCCTGCAGGTATTCCGTGGGGCGGTATTCACTTTGGGGGCTGAACCATTCAATTTCGGTGGCCATCAATAAAGGGGTGCCACCACCGCCGGAAAACCCAACCATGACCCCGGCCTGTGCCAACATACGCATGGCCGCCTGCGTGATGGATGTGCCGGTGCCGAGTAGCAGGCAGGTGGTGTTGGCAATGGGGATGTTCCAGTATTGGTTCTCGTCCCGCGCCTCTGTCAGATAGAGTACCCGGCCATCTTTCTGCATCACCCTGCACTTTTCCAGGTAATAAATGTTGGCCCGTTTGGAATGGAGTATGGCTTTTAGATCGGTTAGCTGTTCCATAGCGAGGTATGCGTTATATTGCTATTTGCATTGTGTTCTATCTTCATTACATTCTCCTCACTCCAACCCGGAGGCACCGTCGCGAAGATACCCATTCCCCCAACTTCCGGTAAGTAGGTTAAACCCAGCCTCGCCAGACTTCTCTGCGCAGACTCCCCAGGAACAGACTCACAGACAATGATCTGAGGATTAGTCTCAATCCGGATATCCGGGTGCTTTAGCAGGATGATTTCGGCGGTCATGGAGTCCCTCCTTGGCTCATATATAGGTAGTAATAATGTGCGGAAAGTGAGGTATCTTATTTGAAGAAACACCTCTAAATATACCTTGATAGTACACCACTACTAAACAATCCCGCCAAGTAAATATTTCACTTTTTCCGAGTATACAACCGCTAATGTACCCGCTTTTTCAACCTCACTTTCCTAGGATTTTCCTATGCCAGACACCTATACTGACACCCCACAACCGCCCTCAGCACCGACCCCACTAACGAAGTCCCAGCAAGCCACCCTCCGCCGGGCAATTCGCCTGCTGGAATCCCAACTGACCGCCTCCGAGGTCTTCTCTAACCCGACTACCGTCAAGCAGTACTGCCAGTTACAGATCAGCCTGGAGCGGGATGAACACTTCTGCTGCCTGTTCCTCAATACCCGCCACTCCTTGATCTCCTTCGAGCGCCTCTTCCGGGGTACCGTCGATGGAGCCAGTGTCTATCCCCGCGTGGTAGTCAGGCGCTGCCTGGAGCTGAATGCCTCTGCCGTGATTTTTACCCACAACCACCCCAGCGGTATTGCCGAGCCCAGCAGGGACGATGCCACGATCACCCGCAGGCTGAAAGATGCACTGGCTCTCATAGATGTGCGCGTCCTGGATCACATCGTCGTGGGCACCGGAGGCACTACCTCGATGGCAGAACAGGGATTGCTCTGATCCAGCCATAGTCACCACCGCTGCACCCCTCCCCGCTTTACCTTCTAAACCACCAACCCATTAACCGCATCCATTACCCATGGAGGTATCCCTATGCGTATGCAACACAAAGTCCTGGCCAACTTGAAGGCCTTGATTGAATCCACCGGCCTGGAAGCCCTGGACCGCCCCCATTGGGCCAACACCGGGTCTCTCAGCATCCAACACCCCGAGGAGATCCAGGAATTGGCCAGTGTCGGCTATGACTTCCAGGATACCTGGGGAACCATGACCTTCAGCATCACCGTGAAGGGTCAACGGCTTCCCAGCCAACCCGGTAGGTCTGATTACTTCGACTTCCGCATCAACTACACCGACGGAGAGGGATTCCAGCAGTTCCGGAATCGACTCCAGCAAGTTCTATCAACCCTTAACCCTTAATATTCAAGCAGGAGGCCATCATGGCTACCAAACCAGCAATCACCAAAACTACCAACCCCTCTGGCATGAGGATCATCAAGAAAGGCACCTGTGGAATGATCGCCCCCAGTTCCAGCGGCCAGTTGACCTATGACGTCGGCTACCAGGAGAAAGACAGGACTTTCCACTTCCGGGTCACTGGCAATACCGGCGGCGGTTACTTCAGCAAGGAGTGGGTCAGCCTAGACTTGATTCTGGAGCACATAGAAGCCCAGCCTCCAGGACAGCCCTTCAAGAGTTTGGTTTTGAGGAAGGTGTATGTGTCCACCGGAGCCAATAACTATGGGTTTCTTTCTGCTGTCCTCCGCAAGGAAGGTCTGTTGCTGCCAGTTCCCAAGAAGCCCTTCAGCCACCTCGCAGGGGATGCCGCGCTGTTCATGAAGGCTATGCAGTCTGCATTGAAGGCCAAGACTGACCTGGAAGATGAAGTGGCCATTGAAGACGCAGAGAAAGCCAAAGTCCGGGAGCAACGGGCGGCGGCTATGCAAAAGGCATTAGCTGTGAAGGCAAGGGGCAAGCCTATGCAAACCGCATCAACGACGGCTCCGAAGAGGCCGGTCAAGAAAGCACCCCGGAAACCAGTGGCCAAATCCGCCTGATTGTCCATTGGCCTTTGGCTATGCTGGCAAGGGGATCTTTGCATCAGACAATTCGAGCGTTTAGCGTAATGCAAACCGTTCCTATGGCTTAGCTACCAGCACTACCTCCCTTGATATGCAATCTGCATAGCCCCGGTCAACCCTCGACCCCCTTCCTTTTAATGCCATTTGCATAGGCCCCGGCAGTTCCCTTGGAAACACCCTTTACCGTTGATGTCATTGGGCATTCAGGGCATTGGAATTCCAGGGGGCCGCAGGTGCATCGCGGGGCCGCCCCATCACCATCGCCATGCCCAGCCCCCGGTTTGCCCAGAGGTGGCCACTCTGGCGGCCTCCGGTACCCACCTGGGGCTGGGGCGGGGCCTCCCTCCGGCGCTCCCCGATTCCCCCGGAATCGCCCGGCAAAACCCACCGACAACCCGGCGCACTCGTCGCCTCGTCGCTTCCGGCGTCAAAAGCGTCAAGTCGTCGCTTGCGTCAGGTGCGCCAACACTTTTCTTTCACCCACTCATCGGAGTCTTTATGAATACACCCGCCCCCCAGCGGTATGTGGCCTACTATCGCGTGAGCACTATGAAACAGGGCCAATCCGGCTTAGGTTTGGAGGCTCAGGAAAAGGCTGTCCAGGAATTTCTATCTCATTACGGCGGTGACGTTATCGCCGAATTCAAGGAAGTAGAATCCGGCAAACGAGATGACCGCCCGGAGTTCACAAAAGCGGCTGAGTATGCCGAACTGGCCAACGCGACGTTGTTAGTGGCCAAGCTGGATCGGCTCTCTCGGGATTTGCACTTCATCACCAACCTGCAAAAGAAGCGGATTCCTTTCAAGCTGGCGGATATGCCGGAGATAGATAATCTGACCATTCACATACTGGCCGCCATGGCAGAGCACGAAGCTCGCATGATCTCACAACGGACTAAGGCTGCCCTCCAGGTAGCCAAGAAAAGAGGTGTTCAACTCGGCAACCCGATATTACACCTCCAACGGAACACGGATGTTGCTCCTGCTACTGCGGTTCGCACTGAGTCTCAGCGACTATGGCGCAGCAAGGTGACCAGGATCATCGATTTCATCGTGTCTGAGGAAGGTGTCACTACCTGTAACGCCATCGCTGCCCTGCTGAACGCTCGCGGCCTGACCACCTACCGAGGCATGGCTTTTTCGATAGCAACGGTTAGCAGGCTATTGCGACAAGGGAAAACCGCTGACCCTTTAAAAATTGACCTTTAATGGTGCAATTAAATTGAACCCGTTAGTTTAACCCCCTGGGGTGCCCTATTCTCTGTCTATTAAGAGGCCTATTAAATAGACCCTACAAGGGTTCCATTAAAGGGGTAACCCTCGGGAGGTACTTACTGATGGTATCCCATTGAGATTACCCTGGAATGGTAACTCTTTAGCGAGTGACTCCTCCCGGAACACTGACTGTGTATACCCGCTCCCGGCCCTCTGGGATGCACGTCCAAATCGCCCCTTCTCTACCAGTAGTAATTCCCGATAAACACCATCCCCGATTAACCATTTATCAATTCATGGAGACTCTATGCTGAAGTCCATGCTGTCCGCTGCTACCTATTTTTCCTTCATCTACAAGCCCTATCGACTGTTGTCGTTACCGCTGGCCCTGGCGTTGTGGCATGTCAGTCCGCTGGCATTGCTGCTCACCGTGGCCGCCATCCTTTCCACCATCGCTTTTATTCTCATCCACGTTGGAGACTTTTGACCACGCAAGACTACGAAGATTATCTCATCGATGCCTACCACACAGTGCTGCCCTGGGACCTGCCAGAATCGGAGTTCGCCGACGCAGTGAACGAGCAAGCCCGCCTGATGGCCGGAGAACCCTGGGAATTATATCCAGAGCTGCCCTGCCCTGAGGCTCCACTGCAATTCTGATACATTCCCTGCAACACCCCTCCCTTCTGTTACACAAACAATCAACCCCTCGTCAAAAAGGAATACCCATGATTATCCGCACCCAATTGGCGGAGGTCGGGTTGCGCCTGGAATCCGCAGTTGCAGGGTTGCCAGGTGAGCCAACCGATGCCCAGGACCTGTTTGACCGCTACGAAATGACAGCCATCCAGATACTCGATAGCGAGCACCAGGACTTTATCCCCGGAATCCTTGAAGAGTATCTGATGACCCTGCTGTACCTGAAGCAACTCGAACTGGGGTTACTGCCAGATTTCCAGGAGTAATCCTTCAACACTACCCCCTATGGCCACCCTAACCGGTGGCCTTTTTTATGCCTTTACCCACACCTCGGAGATATCCCTATGATTGATCGACCACAACCCATCGAATTCACTCTCGTAGCCGAAGATAAGCGCCTGGCTGTTGCAGCCAAGTTGTTTGCTAATTATTTTGTGACCTTTGAAAGTACTGTGTACGCTTTTGCCGACCGGCTGAGCAAGGACTACAACGGCGCGTACTGGCAGTTCTACACCCTCAGCAATGGCGGTTTTTCCATGGCCCCGTCCTGTGATCACACGTTCTATGTCAGAGCTGAGAACGGCTTTCAGGGCGAACTGATGCCCAACGCTTTTGGCATCTGCTGCTGTATGTATGCGTTCAGCCATCTGTCCTTCTCAGAGAACCGAGAGTTGAGTGAGCGGTGTACCGAGCACTTTCACCGTCTGCGGAAGGCCTGCCTGGACCACCCCGACGGCGGAAAGATCCTGGCCGCCTGCGACTAGCGCACGATTGAAGCACTGCCAAAACCGCCGAAACTGCTCGATCTGGGTTTTGGCGGATTTGGCGATATGCGCCTTTCAGAAATTTCCCGCCGCACTCTGCAAAAATATCCCATCAACCAACCGCCGAAACTGCCGAAACCTCCTACCCCAGGGGTTTTGGCGGTTTTGGCGGTTTTGGCGATACCCCGCCCTTCGAAAATCCCGCAGATTTCACCTCCCACCGGCCCGACTCATGGCCCATTTCAAGCTATCCGACCCTCCAAATACCCCTCTCACACATCTATTTTTGACTTTATTCATGAAACATATTTATAGATTTCTAACTCTTTAATAACTTTTGTGAATATGTTGCTTCCTAGCGAAAGGCACATAAAACAGACAAAATTTTTTCAACCTTGTGAAAGCCACTTTGACTGAGAAAATATTTTTTCCTACCAAAGCAATATAAAACACAGACTTTAGAATCTACCAACTTAAAAACCGGTTTTATACTTTTATACAAGCGTTTCTCAACTTTTTGCCGCATTTACTTTTGGAAGTTTCCTGATATTCTCTACCGAGCTGACGACTAAAAATCGCGGCTAAATTCTTTTAAATCGAATAGGAGAATCACCATGATTCCAAAAATTGATACCGGCTTCGATGATGATGAAGCCACCCCTAATAGCTCATGTGCCCATAGGGACCTGAGCGATTTCACTGACAAGGTCAACTTTGACCTTATGACGGATGAAGATGGGGTAACCATTCGTCGAAGTCAGTCCGGTGAAGCCTTTTGCCGGACCGGCAATGAGACCACTCTCAACTGCTTGTTACGACGTCATCACGATGAGTACAGAAACTTCCAAGGTGAAGACTTCTGTCCCGTCATTGGCGAACTGCAGGAACGGGTTAAGAAACATTTGCGACCCGTTCGGTTCGTTGGTGGTCTTAATGAGGCTGGTGAGTATTTCATCTATCCTCAGAAGTTAAACACCAAGCGAAACTCGAACTCTTGGAACTCTTCGCTGGCAGTTGCATTGTCGCAGGACCCTGGTGTGTTCATAAGACTGACATCGAATACCGAGCAGCAGCGCTACGATTTTTCCGTCGTCGATAGAACCTGTGAAATACCTCTCGACATTGAAGACTTCCAGTCTCAGCTGCTGAAAGCTCTCGAAAATGACTTGATCGAATCGGCTGATCACTCTGTTTATAAAAAGTTTGTTGCCGCAGCCTGATTCTACTGTTCTCGTAGGGCCTCCGCCCGACACCTGCCCCAGGGATGCAAACCTGCATCCGACGCTGATTTAAGGGCAGCGCTCCTCATCTGGAGCGTTCGCCGACACCTCTATAGCGCACTGAGCGCATCACGAACCCCTACATTCACTGTGTTCGTTGGAGGTATTCCTATGACGACAACCTTTACTGACGATGGAACGGGCGCTTCCAGCCTGGAACATCTGGCTTACGAAATCTACAAGCTCCTGGATATCCAGGTGGACCCGATTCCCGATGGCCGGTTCCACCGCTATCCGGCACCGGGCAAACCGGACACCAATGATGCCTGCTGGGTCTGGATATCGGAGGACGGCAACTACGCCAAATTCGGGAATTTCATTACCGGCGAGACCCATACCTGGAAAGGGGGGCTATTCCAGCCGCTGTCCCCGGAAGAAGCCGCTGCCCTGCAAGCGCAGGCTAAAAAGGCGGCCATTCAGGCTTACCGGGAGAAACGACAGCGGCAGGAGCAGGCGGCAATGAAAGCCCAGGCCATGATCAAGGGCGCCAAACGCGCCACCCACGCCAACCCTTACCTATCCCAAAAATCCATCGAGCCCCACGGCACCTTTGCGGACGGCGCTGTTCTATTGGTGCCCATGGTCAACCTGGACAGTGAGATCCGAAATATCCAGCGTATTTACCCCAACCGGGACAAGCGGTTCCTGAAAGGCGGCCAGGTCAACGGTTTGTTCACCACGGTAGATGCCCTCTTCAGTGCCGAGACGCAGTACATCTGCGAAGGCCTTGCCACGGCAGCCACTGTGAACGAGCTCACCTACAAGCCGGTGGCCGCTGCGATGACCGCAGCCAATCTCAAAGCGGTGTGCCTTGCCTTGGCCAGGGTCGCGCCCAAGGGTGTGGAGATTGTTGTGGTCGCCGACAACGACCATCGGACGGAAGGCAATCCCGGTGTAACCCGCGCCAAAGAGGCCGCCAGGGCTATCGGTGCCAGAGTCGTCATACCGCCTTTGCCTTGTGATCGGCGAGATTGTTACTGTACGGATTTCAATGACTATTGGAACTGCAGCAACCGGCTATTGGTGGCGGACAATGGTTAATCCGATAGATATTTTGTTAAACCCCAAGCCAACAACGCCTGAGACTATACCGCTCGAAGCCTCCGCACCCAGCGTAGAAACCTTGTCGCGGCAGATGTTACCTGCCGCCATTGCCGACTTTGTGTATGACGTATCAGATCGCAGCCAGTGCCCACCGGAGTATGTTGCCGTTGCCGCCATCATCGCACTGGGCAGTGTCGTTGGTGGAAAGTATGCCCTGCGCCCGAAACAGTCAGACCACTGGGAAATTTTGCCAAACCTGTGGGGCGCATTGATTGGTCCACCCTCTGCCATGAAATCTCCAGCCTTGAAAGAGGCATTAAAGCCCCTGGTCAAGCTGGAGAAATCGCTGACTAGTGCCGTGGCCACTGAACAACAGGATCGCAAGCTGTTATCCCACTTAAAGGCTATCGAGTACAAGAAAAAGCAAAAGGAGGCAGAGGCCCTGTACGAACAAGGCCAGCATGAGGATGCCCTGGATCTTCTCAAAAATCATCAACTAGAAGAGCATGATATTTCACCACCTCGCCTTATCGTCAACGACACCACCGTCGAAAAGCTGGGTGAATTGCTTAACGAAAATCCCAATGGCCTGCTGCTCGCCCGCGATGAACTGCACGGCTTTCTGGCAAGACTGGCTCGGGAGGAAAACCAGTCTGAGCGGGCATTTTACCTGGAATGCTTTGATGGTAATGGCCGCTTTAGCTATGACCGTATAGGTCGTGGAACGATTGTCATTGAGCACTGCATCCTGAGTGTGGTGGGCGGCATCCAACCCAGTAAGATTGCTAACTTGTGCCACTTGGCCCTGTCCGGCAAAGCCGATGATGGCCTGATTCAGCGGATGCAACTGTCTGTCTGGCCCGACAAACAACCGCAAAAATCGTGGCTGGATCGTTCTCCTGACTTAGGGGCGCTGGAGCGATATGAACAGGTGATCCACAGGCTACACGGGCGAGAACGTCGACCTGAAGGGCCGATAATTCTGCGCTTTGCCCCGGATGCCCAGGTCTTGTTTATGGAGTGGTGGGAGTCGCTGCAAGGGGATATCGACAACGATGAGTTTCACCCCGTCGTCCAGTCTCACTTTGGCAAATACCCGAAAACCATCGGGGCACTGGCACTGATTTTCCAGCTCTGTACCGGCATGGAAACCCAGGTGGAAATGGCTGCGATGGAGATGGCGTTGGCGTGGGCCAGCTTTCTGCGCTCCCATGCCTTGCGGCTTTACAGTGCCTTTGACAGTGCCAACCTAGAGAACGCCAAGCGCTTGCTAAAGCGGCACGACAAACTGCCGGTGCTGTTCACCGTGCGGGATGTTCGCCGTAAGGGTTGGGCCGGACTGAAAGACAACGCGGATATCAATGCAGCGCTGGACTGCCTTGTAGATCATCATTATCTGCTCGAAATACCCCAACCTCCCGGCACCTATGGCGGGCGACCCACGATTCAATATCGATGGTCCCCGGCTCTGAGTGCCAACGGGAAAACCTCGCCGTGACATCACCGTCGAAACCGCCGATACCGGGTTTTGGCGGTTTTGGCGCTACTCACTGTGCCACTTTCCAATCCATTTCGGGCGAACCGGCAAGTGCTGGGCGACCCCAACCTGCATTTATTCACTTCAATCCTTCAAGGAGGCTATATGCCTGTACAACTACTGCAACAACCTGAAATAGATGCTGGAATGTCTCCAGAATCTGGCAAGAAACGCTCGGAGTACTGTGACAAGGAAACCCCCGGCCTGTACCTGGAAGCCAGGGCTGGCAGTGCCTCCAACACTTACTATCTCCGCTACAAAAACGCTGATAAGAAAACCTGCCATCACTACCTGGGGCGCACCAGCGATATCACCCTTACCCAGGCAAGAGAGATGGCGACGGATCTGAAGGCTAAGATTGCCGGTGGATATAATCCCAAAGCGGATACCCCAGTGGCAGAGGGTGCTATCACTTACAGCAGGTACATGAAAGAGTATTACCTGGCCCATGCGAAAAATCACAAGCGCAGCTGGGAGGCCGACAAGCGCATGTTCGAGCAACGCCTGGACAAGGAGTTCGGGTGCCTACCTCTGGATCAGCTCACACGGACAATGATCAGCCGGTTTCATACTGGTCTGAAGGAATCCGGGCTGGCGGCGGCTACAGCCAATCGCTTCCTGGCCTTGATCCGCCATTCACTGAATCTGGCCATGGACTGGGAGATGCTGGAAAAGAACCCTGCATCCAAGGTAAAGATGTTCCGCGAGCCCGTGGAGGACAAGGTGTTGACCCCGGAGGAGCTCAAACGGCTGCTGGCTTTCCTGGTCAAAAAGAAAACCAATGTGGCGTATCTGGCTCGACTGTTACTCTCGACCGGTGCCAGGGTGCAGGAGGCTTTGAAAGCGCAGTGGTCAGACATTAACTTGGATCGACACTTATGGGTCATTCCGCAGACAAACAGCAAGTCGAAGAAGACCCGATCCGTGCCCCTCAACGATGCTGCCATCACTATCTTGAAAGAGTTGCCGACCTTTGGCAAAGGCGGCTATCTCTTTGTAGGCGCTGATGGGAAGACCAGGCTAGCGTGGCCAGGGCAAGTGTGGTGCCGCTATCGCCGGTCAGAGGAAGTGAATTTGCCGAATTTGCGACTTCACGACCTTCGCCATGCCTACGCCAGCACCTTGGCCGCCAGCGGGGTCAGTCTCTATCAGATCCAACATCTTTTGGGCCACGCCTCTCCGGTGATGACCCAGCGCTATGCCCATCTGGTGACTGACAACCTGCTCGAAGCCAGCAACCATGCTGCGAATGCTATTAATCAGGCCATGGCTGCCAATGGTGGTTAACCCACTACCCTTCCCCGGTCATGCTTCCTATCCAGGAGGTGTGATCGGGGTTGGATCCTTTTATTTTTTTGCTTGACCCCGCATAGGTTTCGGCGGTTTTGGCGGTACGATAGTGGCCCCTCGGGCAAAAACCCAAGCAAAATGCACCTTACCCTATCGCCGAAACTGCCAAAACCCAGCCCCCTCGATCCGGAGACTGCCTCCCAGGCACCGGCTGGACTCCAGCGCCTCCAGACTGCCCCACTCCGGCCCGGTCCCACGCTGGGCCTGGCCATCCCCATGGGCACCCGCCCCGAGGCGTAGCGGCACGCAGGAAAGTGCGATAAACAGGACTCAGCAGGATGACCGAAGAAAGTCGCTATAACAGGGGATGACAGCTTACTGCCTGGATATTGAGATAACAGGGCCTACAGGGTTTTTCATACTGGCCTTATCAATTGGGGTTGCGGTCAAATCCGCACGCAATGCAGGCATCAGTAAATCATTGAATATCGCGGTATCGGTAACCGACTCCGAGAGCCAGGGGTCATAGGCATCTTCCGGCAACCATAGCGGTGTGGATTTGCGGTGAATACCCGCCAAGGCAGGATGACCGGGCAAGGTGATAATGGAGGCTGACCACAGCATGTCTCCGGTGGCTTTATCCGTCCACTCCTTCCACAATCCCCCAAACGCAATAGCACTACCATCGGCAGGCTCCAGCAGGTGGGGATGTTTGCCATCCTGGCTCTCCACAAAGCTGGTGGCCGGGATAATGCAGCGGGAGGTCTTGTACTCCGGTTTCTTGTCCAACTTGGCATGGTTGGTGTTGACGCTGAAATAATCCGGGTGGGGTTTCAGGCCCGAATCCGTCTGTTGCAGGTACAGCCACCAGATGGCAGGCCTGACCTGCCGATCGCCATCCCGCTCCACCACCATGCTAATTGTCGCTCCAGGGCGAAAGTCAGCACTATAGATGAACTCCTGCTCATTCACTTTGAGCCGATGAGCCAGGGTGGTGATGCCAGGCCGCTTGATTACCGCGAAGTTTGTGCACATACTAATACTGTATATCCATACAGGTATAACCCATGAATGCCATCCCACTCTCCCGCCATCAGGCAGGGGACTTGTTGCTTGCACCCTACTACATTGCCAAGGTAGCAGCGGGGTTTCCCAGCCCTGCCGATGACTACATGGACAGGACACTCGACCTCAATGAGCATCTTATCAAACATCCCGCTGCAACCTTCTATTGCCGGGTCTCCGGTGATTCCATGACCGGCGTGGGTATTTTTGATGGTGACCTGCTAGTTGTAGATCGCTCCCTGAAACCGGTCCAGGGCGATGTGGTCCTGGCCAGTCTCGATGGAGAGATGACCTGCAAGATCCTCGATATACACAGGAAGCGACTGCTGGCGGCCAATGAAAAGTACCTTCCCATTGCCATCCGGGAAGGATCTGATTTCAGTATCGAGGGGGTTGTTATCCACTGCATCAGGTTCTTCCGTGTTCGCCCTGGTTGACTGCAATAGCTTCTACGCCAGCTGTGAGCAGGTGTTCCGACCGGACCTGCGGGGTAAGCCTGTGGTGGTCCTGTCCAACAATGACGGCTTTGTGGTGGCGAGATCCAAGGAAGCCAAGGCCCTGGGTATCCCCGACCTGGAACCGTTTTTCAAGGTGGAAGCCCTGCTGCGCAAGCATGGCGTGACGATTTTCTCTTCCAACTACCCCCTGTATGGCGACCTATCCCGGCGGGTCATGACGGTGTTAAAGGATTTCAGCCCCCACATTGAAATCTACAGCATTGATGAAATGTTCCTGTCGATGCAGGGGATACAAAACGTCGGAACCGGCTTGGGGCAAGAGATGAAGACTCGCCTGTGGGACCATGTACGGATGCCTGTCGGGGTTGGCATAGCGCCCACCAAAACCCTGGCCAAGCTGGCCAACCGGGCGGCCAAGAAAATTCCCAAGTGCCAGGGGGTTTGCGTCATGAATCAGCCCCACCAGTGGGAGTGGATGCTCAGGCGTATCCCGGTCACGGATATATGGGGTATTGCCAAACGCATGGCTCGCAGGCTGGAAGACCTCAATATCCGATCTGGATGGGATCTGGCGACCTCCAACCCCAAGATGGTGAGGCGACGGAGTAATGTCTGTGTAGAACGCACCATTGAGGAATTGAACGGCCATGCCTGCCTGGCGCTGGAAGAACTGCCCCCTGCCAAGAAGCAAATCTACTGCACCCGCAGCTTTGGCAACAAAGCCACGACCTTACAACCGGTTCTGGAAGCGGTCACGCTCTATGCCACACGGGCAGCGGAAAAGCTGCGAGCCCAGCGCCACCTGGTCCAGACCCTGCATATATTCATCCACACATCGCCCTTTGAGCCCCGCTATCATGCGGTGACAACAGTGGCCCAGCTACCCTACCCCACCGATGACACCCGACTCATTGTCGAAATTGCCCGGAAAGCTGCCACCCAGCTCTATACCTCAGGTCATGCTTTTCTGAAAGCCGGTGTTGGGCTTATCGACATCATCGACAAACGACACCACCAATTTGACCTGCTGCATCCAGGACAGCCCACACGATCAGACAAGCTCATGGCAGTCATGGATAACGTTAACAAAGTACACGGCAAAGGCTCACTCTTTGTGGCGGCACAAGGAGTATCAAAGCCCTGGTATATGCGCCAGCAATACACATCCCCGCAGTACACCACCCGATGGGCAGAGCTGCCTGTTGTTATAGTGTGATGCCCCTATATCAGAGGAAGGAATTCTGCTGCTGGCTTGCCAGTCAACCTGATCAGGTCCACCAGTAGGTTATTTGATCTTAGACAGACACATTGAGCGCCTGGGTCAATCGCAGCGACATTGACGCATTACTCCGTACTATATTTGGCCTTGCATCATTGGGAGAACAGTGCCTCTAGGCTAACCAGGCTCAAAAAAATGTTATCATTTACTTTAGTTGCTGATACTTTGTCAAAAACGACACGACCTGTCGGCTAACGGCGCAACAATCATCTCAACATAGCGCCGCATCAAGGAGTATCCGTGGCAAAAGGACATCACGACACACTGGTTTACCGGCTCTCTCAGATGCTGGTGAAGCTCAATCAAGGTGAATACCTAGACCCCAAAACACTAGCTGACGAATTTGGCGTAAACCTCAGAACCGTCCAGCGAGATTTGAATGAACGGTTTGCCTACTTACCCCTTCTGAAGACCCAAGGTCGATATCACATCGACCCAAGCTTCCTTGGCAAGTTAAACCTGAAAGACATTCAACATTTTGCCAGTCTCGCTGGAATCAAGGGCTTGTTCCCTTCCTTGTCGGATTCATTTCTACGAGATATTTTCGACCAGCACATCGAATCAGCCCTATTAGTGAAAGGTCACCACTACGAAGACCTACGCGGCAAAGAGAAGGCTTTCAAAGCATTAGAGCAAGCGATAGTTAATCGAAAGAGAATTAGCTTCAGCTACACCAAAATGGATGTAAGTGTAGCCAAGTCCTACCAGAATGTTGCGCCATACCGGCTGGTGAATCACAAAGGAATTTGGTATCTAGCAGCAACTGATGAGGGAAAACTCAAAACATTCTCGTTCACGAAGCTGGACAAACTGTCTACCTCCGAAAGCACCTTCATTCCAGATGAAAGAATACAGGCTACTGTGCAAACCAGTGATGGGATATGGATCAGTGAAGAACCCTGGAATGTAATACTGAAGATTGCGCCGGAAGTTGCTGCGTATTTCAAACGACGAAAGCTGATAGCTAACCAGGTGATTGAAAAGGATCTCAAGGATGGTGGATTAATCCTCTCGGCAAAGATAGGTCACGAAAACCAAATCCTGCCAATTGTGAGGTATTGGTTGCCGCACATAAGGATCATCAATCCGGTCAGATTACAAAATGAGTTGGAGAGTCAACTTCATCTTTACCTTAATAATCCAGGAACATGACTGTCGTAGAGTCAATCTGTTATTGACTTACAACGACTTTGGATTCAACTAAATTCGGGCATTAAGTATTTCAGCATGAAAATGAAAAATGGAATCATAAAGAGAGCAACGCAAAGACCCCTAAATAGTTTTTTGCCAAATGGCCCTTTGGATTTTCTTGACAGGAAAAATACCAAAATGACTAATAGCAGAATCAAAAAAAGCATTGCTACTCCTAAACCATTGAGTGTGGAGTAAGGAGTGTTCCATATCCAGACGACAGGGTATGTCGTTTAATTTCACCAAAATGGGTAACGTTATGAAAGTAGAATTTGTCGATGCGAAAGGAAATACCATTAATATGGAAGCTGAACATCTAACTGCGGCGGATGTGGACATCCTTAACTCAGAAATATATACACGAAAACACATCCGCCAGATGATCGATAACATGGATATATCTGCCGATGCGAAAAGCATACTTAACAGTATTGCACAGACTACTATCGCTGTCGGCAAAAATATTATTCAAATAGGCAAGAAGATTCTGGAGATAGTGCTTGAAATTCTCCGGAAATTCCCAAATGCCAGCTACGGGCTGATTCTTGGATTACTGCTGGGAATGTTAGTCTCAGGCATCCCTATACTGGGTCTTGCTTTTGGACCATTTATCACGCCATTAGCCGCTGCTTTTGGCCTGGCTAGCGGATGGTCAAATGACCTGAGAGATAATGCACTCACCACCAAGATTTTCGAAGCAAACGAAAGGTTTTCGGCTTTACGCTAAAAGAGAAAATTGAATGGAACATGATATTGGGAAAAATATTCAAGTAGTTCTACATCCGACTCTATTCAAAGCAAAGCTGGGTATTGGAGAGGAAGCTTATGCCTTTCTGCGAACCACCAAAAATCTCTCTAAACTCTCCGATGTTATTGGTTTGGGAGCTGCAGGTTCCGCAGCCGCTTCCTCCTCTGTAGTCGCCAATACGTTTTTCGCCACCCATAGCATCTGGTCTGCACTAGGGTTAGGTGCGACCGCATCGACGCCAATTGGATGGGTAATCGCTGCTGGAGTCGCAAGCGGTGTTGGCTACTATGGGATATCAAAAGTATTTCAAAAACAGAAAGACGGCATGGTAACTGTCGTTCCGGAGTTCATAAACACCCCTTTGGACTTGCTTGCAATCGGCATTTCCAACATGGTTGTCCCACTGGCACTGAAAATCGCCTTGGCTGACGGAACAATTAAGGAAGTAGAGAAATCGCATATTGTTGAGTATTTCACCGATGAATGGGGGTATGCACCAGACTTCATTTACACCCAGATCGATGACTTACTCCCCAAGCTCAATACGCTGAACATAGACACCCTCACGCAGGAATTCGCCACCTACATCAAGGAAAATCCTGACTGCCACACGAAAAAAATGGCACAGGAGCTACACAGATTTCTCAAAGACATTGCGATTTGTGATGGCGAATTGCATGAGAATGAGAGAATAGCAATTGTCCACATTGAGAATCTTATTGCCAATACCATCAAGTTCTCGTTCGGAGAAAAATTCTCACAGACTTCTGCTGAAGTGAAACAGGCAGCCAAGATTGCTGCCACGAATACTCATACAGCTGCCAGCAAAACAGGCACCATCATCATATTTTCTGCCGCCTCTTTTGGTAGAAAGGCAAAATCGAGTCTACAAACTCTCCTCAAGAAAAATAAGGTAGATGGCGACAGATGAAAAAACGAGTAATCTTGCTCATAGGATTCTTGGTGGTTGGTTGTGCAAGCAACCCAAATCGCATCGATGCTAAGCAGGTCCCAGCATCAAAATATCGAGAGTTTAGCTGTACAGACATCGGAATGGAAATCACCTATATACGAGAGAATTCTTTGGCTCTTTCTGAAAGTCTTCAAAAAACTCAGTCCAATGACACATTACAGATGGCTGCAGGGGCTTTACTGTTAAGTCCGGTATTGTTCGGATTATCCGACTATGGAGACACTCCTGAAACAGCCGAATTTTCACGATTGAAGGGTGAGCACCAAGCCCTACAAATGAGAGCCAAAGAAATCAACTGCCAACTAAGTGACAATCTTACTATTGATCAATATCTGGAGAAAAATAAATGATTTCCTATATAAGAACCGGGATGCTTGTGTTGCCATTACTGCTATCAGCATGCGCAACCACTAGTGAAACGTCTACATCCAAGCTGGTGGATGAATACATAACAGAGAGCGAGATGCTCGATCGGAATACCTGTGCAAAGATCGGTGATGTCTATGCGAACTATAGCATCCTATTACACATGCCCTCTGCCAGGAGGAATGCAGGTCACGTTGCATTGAAGGAAGCAGCCTACGCTAAAGGTGCCAATGCAGTAATTTTGACAACTCAGGTCGCTGTTTATGGCCAGATCGAGGATCAAGTTAAGGGTATTGCCTACAATTGCAAACCAAAGCGCCCAACCCACTGATTCTTATTCATTGGGTCTGACGTTACCAATAAATTGTCGCTTCTTACAGTTCTGCAAGCAGTGGGTCATTAGGTGCTTTGGGCCTTGTTAAAAGTGCGTACAAATATTCAGCAATTGGATCTCTCGAATCTGCAAGATCCGCAATAATATCGCTCAACTTGTTTTGATACCGAGCATCAGAAATCACATAAAGTTCACCCTTAAATAGTTTCAAAATTAATGTTTTTGCAACTGATATACTCTTATTGAAATCAACACCAGAAAAGGTAGCTTTGCTCCAATCTCTACTATTGAGCCATTCCTCGACCTGCTTCTGTTTGACAGGGGTTAACCTGGTAATCACTGACTCTACCGAATCCAAATGAGCGATATTTGTACCGTTTCGGCTTTCATCAATTTCCCTGATTAGTCGCTTCAATTCAGAGAAATAGGTATGCCGCACAAAGGCTTCAGCACCAGGTATTCGTATGAATTGGTTCCAATTAAATTTAGGCACCATTGCGCCCTTCAGTCCTCGGCCCATTCTGCCTTTATACTCAAACCATTCTTTATCCTTATACTCAGTCTTGGATTTGAAATCTTGCCACCTCTCCTTCGCGACTTGTTCGGTGATGTCATCCCAACGCTCGGCCAGATACGCCGGGATAACACAACCACACTGTGAGCAAGTAATCGTCCTCTGTACACCGGCCCAAGGATCAGAGAAATCTGGAGCATCAGAAATTGATATGCATGACTCAAGCAGGCAGCTGTCATCGGCACTGCCACATTCAGGACACAAAAATCTGTTCTTTTGTATTTCGTTCATTTTTTTTCTCCAAAGTTATGGTTGCCAATCAACGCCATCATTTCTTTGTTTAACTTTTGCTTTTTCTTAAACTGTGCTGTGCGAGGATTGTCCTCGTCACTGAGATAACAGGCCGCAAAATTTAACTGAGCAGGAAGTTCAACCCGATACAGACCTTCGCCCCAGTTGGCCTGAACATAGTGTCTGAGGTAGAAGAAGGGGTCTTGATAGACAGCCCGCATTGCGGACATCGGCGCAGTGGGCATTCCCTCTAGTTGAAGATGTAAATACCTAACCTCAACCTCTTCGGGTATTTCCAGAATATTGCACAGAACGTCGGGGCATCGCAGAAAAAGCAGTATCCTCGATATCAGCGCATTCCTTGCAATGTTATGCTCTTCAATGACCGCGTTCAGTCGTTCGATTGTTGAAGGCTCAATCGCGATGTTGACCGACTTAGATCCGACTCTCTTGAGTTCTCCGCCGATAACCCGTTTTGCGGTATTATTATTCCTGAGTCCCTTCAAATCAGCGGATACGTGTTCAAGCTCGTGAGAAATGACATGATCCAAAAATGGTGCGATGGATAGGCACAGCGACTTCGCCTGCTCGCTGAAACGCTCCCAAAGCACTGCCGGAATCATGAAACTTTGTCGTTGAGGACTCATGTTTGCCGCTCCTTTGTGTCTGTTGATCTGAATAATAGATACAGAGGATTTCCTCTACAACAACCAAAGATAGAGGATGACGGCAGGATTTTGTTTGAAATTCAATAACCGTCTGTTTTTATGGAAGTATTTACAGAGTTGACAGCGAAAAATATTTTGACATATGTGAATATGATTAACAGACCCACTTATTGCATATCAGTGGGTTCGGTTAAAGTTCGACACATCAGGCAGAAAAACACGTTGCCTTTCTGCTACTTAGACACATAGAGGAAACACCGGTTGAGCCATAGGGTCGGTAAATGGGTCGGTTTTTACAAGCAGCACTTGCTCGGGCCATCAATCATTATCGCTCGGCATGCGGAATCACGTAGGGTTAATCTCGTCCGTAGTAACGTCCTCCTCCAGATACAACTTCAAGCAATGATTCAATTTTTGAAACATCTCGTCGACAGCAAGTCCTTGACAGGAAAGTGCCACCACCATATTCTGCTCGTCATTGGCGATCACATAGTAGCTTCCATTGTATTGCGGTGAAAACGAGACATGTCCCGCCCCCTCGATCCACCCTGCAATATACGGGTACTCTGTTTTAATGCCCATTTCCCGAATACTCAATAATGTTCATATTCTGATCAGCAGTTCCATACTGAATGTCGTAGCCCATAGCCTTGTAGCCCTTCTCACGCTTGTTGAACATACGATTCAGCATCGGAACAGAACTATCCACATAATCATAAATGGTGACCATGTCCTTACCCTCAGCCTCCCGATGAATCCGGCCTGCGTACTGAGCCAGGGTCCCTTTCCATGCAATGGGCAGTGCCAGAAACAAGGTATCAAGCCGGGGTAAATCAAAGCCTTCGCCAATATATTTTCCGGTTGCAACGATCACCTGGGCGTCATCAAGCAGCTCCTCAGCCGCCGCCTGTTCTTTCGCCCGCATCGCACCCCGAAGAACAACGGTGACAATCTCTTGGTCCCGAAGAGATTGCGAGAGTATCTCCGCATGTTCTCTTCGTTCGGTCAACACAAGGCAATGCGCACCGCCGTGTACTTTCTCTAAAACATCGTCGATGATCTGCCGGTTTCGCGATGCGTTCTCCACCAGGGACCGGTATACCGCAGAAATATGTAGCTTTTCCTCGACTTGATTTAATTTTTCGAGAACGGGATCATAACGACGCCTAACAATGACCTGCTGCTCAAAGTTGCTCCCAACATCGCTTTTGACCTTTTGTCGTACGGGACCCGCAACCATAAACATGATTTTTTGATGACCGTCTTGTCGGTTGGGCGTCGCAGTAAGGCCCATGACATAACGGGCTTTGACTTCATTGAGGACCATTTCGTATCGGGGCGCAGAAATATGATGGCATTCGTCGATGATCACCTGCCCGTATTGATCAATCAGATCCGAAACCAGATTGTTCTTTTTATCAATCAAGCTCTGATAGGTGGCGATATCAATCTCCCCGCTCGGTCTTTTCTTCCCACCGCCAACAACTCCCACTTCTACGCCACTGACAAACGAGCCTAGCCTCTCCTTCCATTGGTCAAGAAGCTGCCGACTATGAGTCAAAATCAGGGTGCTGACCTTGCGGTGACTAATGACGCCAATAGCGGCAACGGTTTTACCAAAGGCTGTAGGGGCGTGAAGTATCCCTGTGTCGTACTGCCCCATCCTCTCAACGGCTTCCTGTTGATCAGACCGCAATTCGCCGATAAAACTAAGTTTATCGAGTAGCGTGCCCCGGATGCGTTTATCGTCGAACTCAACGTCAATACCTTGTTCATCCAGCAGCGAAACCACGTCATCCAGGCAGCCCCGAGGTAACGATAGGTACCCTCCCCCAATTCGGGCACAGGTAATATAGCGAGGTGTCCCATGGGTAGAAAAGCGCATTGCCTGCTTTTTGAAGAATACAGGGTTCGAGAAGCTGGCGACCCGCCTTAATCGAGCCGTGAGTTTAGCCGGAATATCCGACAACTTGATATATATGTGGTTGGAGAGTGCTATAGCAATTTTGCGGGGGCAATCTGGAATTTTGTCGTGATCGATACGGAGACTTTGTTCCCACGGTGCTGTTGTTTCAGCGGAGAGTGCTTCAGTGAAAGGTGACTCAGCCAACGGGACGACGAGATTCTGAGGTGCCAGGTCATCAGCAAGTCTGTCCACAGAATCTGTCGTAATTACATTTAATCCGGCCAGGAATTCCCACTGATCATCGATCGGACGCAGATGGTCGTCAACGAAGATGGTCTTACCCTGTTGTCGTTTCTCTTGCTGCAAAGGCAAAGCTATCAGATTACCGAATCCACCCTCGGGCATCAGGTCCTGATTAGGGAACAACCTATCATATGATTCAAACGATAATCCGGCATGAATTTCCATCGCTTTATCGAGAAGGCCAAAACCCAATCTTCGTGCAAGTCCCGCCTGGATGGCCTCTGAGAAAAATATCCACAAATGCGCCCCGTTACCCGAACGGGAAACTTCGATTGCATAGGGAACATCGAACTGCCGACAAACATGTGCAAGGGCAAGCACTGTATCCTTCCATTCGTCCTTGTCGAAATCCACAGCCAGAAAATGACAAGTGCTATCAGGCAGCAAAGGATACAGGCCGACAACATGTTTGCCAGCCAAGTGGTCGTATATGACCTGTTCGTCCAGGGTTTTATAGTGCCGGTTAGGACAGTCGCCACATTTGACCTTTGGCTTATTACAGACTCCGGTCACCCATTCGTTATGGCAGGCAACGGCATAACCAGATCGACCCTGGGCGTTTTCCCAGCGAGTGGCAAAGACATCTGTCCGCCCCCGGAAGAGACGTCGAAAAATTTCTACCTTTTGCGCTAAAGAAAATCGAGAAGATGGGATTAGCTGATTGGTTGCGAGTAATTGTTTTTTCCGGTCCAACAGCCGAGTTTTTTCGCTTTCGATCTCGGCTAACCTGACATCGATTTCCCGCAGCTTTTCACTGGGACTCTTGGCAGACAATTGTTAAGACCTGTACTGCCCGCATTCATGGGAAATTGCAGATGAAGCCTGGATAGGAATCTTGAAAGAGGGCGCGAGATATTTGCATTTCGACACACTAAGCCCCCTGACTCTCCCAGGACTGTTCTTTATCAAAACTCTTCCCTCCCGCGTTTCCGCCACAAATCATGCGGATGCTTCCTTTGGTTTGATCAACGATTCAGCAGGAATCCCCAATTCCTGATTCAACTTCCAGATCATCTTCACTGTCAAGTTACGCTTGTGATTCAGGATCTCATAGACGCGATTGCTCTTGCCTATCATAGGCTCAAGGTCCTTAACGGTGAGTCCTTTCTGCTCCATTTCAAATTTGATCGCCTCCACTGGGTCTGGCAGGTCCATTGGATAGTGTTTTTCCTCATAGGCTTCCACCAATGTTACCAATACATCCAGCCGTTCACCTTCTGGCGTGTCGAGTTCAGCCATCATCAGGCCCTCAATCTCGGCCAAAGTCTGTTTGTAATCGGCATCAGTTTTAATCGGTTTAATGTCCATTGTCTTTACCTCGGACGTTAAATGGTTTGCACATCTATCTGGTCATACTGTGTGTGAGTACCAATGAACCGGACATACACTACCCGGTGTATATAATTTATCCACACTACTAGCCGGTACTTATTCCCGGCAATGTTGAATACCACCCGACCATCTTTGAGAATGCTCGCATTCCGCAAGTCGGCCTTAACGTCTGCTGGCGTTGCCCAGTCGGCCTTCAACACATGGCGGTGCCATGCCAACAGTGGCTGCTTCGCTTCTGCGTATGCGGGGTTGCTTTCCCAAAAGGCCTTCAGCGTTGATCGGGCGATAACTCTCATGGGTCTGAATAATAGTCCCATTTTGGGACACTTGCAATCAATTTTTGCTCCGTTCGGAGAATGGTCGGTAGTCCGACCTCTCCACCGAACCTGGGCCAATTTCGGTTTTTGGTTCGGAATCCTCCCGCCATCTTCCGAACCGACCCGAAAAGCTGTTACTTTTCATCGGCTTTCTCAAGAAAATCAGCGGCTTATCCGGAACCTGTTAATCATTGGGTCGCTGGTTCGAGTCCAGCAGGCGGAGCCAAATTAGATACGCATCAAAGGGTTGCCGATAGGTAGCCCTTTTTTGTTGTCTGGTAGTCTGTGGGTCGCTAAAAAAGGTTTTAGCTCGGTGCTGGTGAATGCGGGTGCAGACTATCCCGTTGGGTCCAACCAGACGAAGCATGTAAGCTGATTAAGCTTTAAGTACCATTTCGCAAAAGGAAAAATTAAGCGGACCTGGATTGTAATTAAATCAAGCTACTCTTAATTTTTCTGCAGAAGTCTGAATTAAATGAGCAAAACAATTTATTTCATAGAAAAAGCTCTGAGCCAACCAACACGCACGTTGATTCCTTACCATTCTCACCCATCACTATCTTCCGTCGGTATGACCAAATTCTAATATTTCCAAGCAGATGGAGTTCAATTGCCTCGTTCGCTTCATCAGAACCCGGAAAAAATTCCCTGGCAAATATTCAGTGGAGATCAACACTCTCAGGAACACATTGTATTAACCACCGGTAAATTTCATCTCATAGGGCCGTGACATTCGGCAGGTCATGCCTTGCTGGGTGACTTCTGAGTGCAAATCCCCGGTGATAAAAGAGTCCGACTGCACACTCCAGGTAAAGTCTATCTCCATGGGGATGCCATCTTGCATACCGCCGATTGTACCTTTGTACTGGCTGCCGCTGCTGTCAGTGGCGCGCATGGTTAAATCCGCGGTATCGTCAGAAAAACCACTGCCTACCACTGTCCAGCCGCAATCCTTGATGGTGAGGGTGCCCGGCTCCCGGGACGGTTTTAATGGCATATTCATCGGCCCGCAAACCATGGTGCCCGGCAAATTCGACACCATCCAAACGCCCGCCCTGGGCACCCTATCAGGTGGTGGGCACGCGCCAGTGACAGGCGAATCTGGCTCCGGTGCAGACTCTTGTGGTTCATCAGGTTGAGAGGTTGCCGGTGTAGTGGGTGCTGCCGGGCCAGATGGCGCGTTGTCGATAGCTGTTTGCCGGTAAAGGTAAACACAATTGACTGATTCATCACCATCGATAATGAATCTGCTGGTACGGGTATTGATATGGCCCTGACTGTTATCGTCGTCACAGCTGATGCTGACCAGCTCGTAGCCTGGCGTCCCGCCGGACTCTGTCGCGGCATAGTCACCCGGGGTCAGGTTGCCGGTGCTGATACTGGCGCCAGCCATAACGCTACCGTTGATGATGCCTTCAAACATAAAGCTGGCCGGAGGGGCGGCGCCTTCTACCACCACGCTGATGGCTGCACTACCCTTATCGGCGGCGTATGCCAGCTGGGCGCAGAGGGGATATAGCAGCGCGGCAATCATCCCTGTTAGTACTGACTTTGTTGGCGTTATCGTCACAGCCTTCATCCGGGTGCTCCTTCCTCTGACAGAATGGGTCAAAACAGTATTGACCAGAGTCCGGGCAGGTTCAACTTTGATGCCGGAAAGCTTATCCGCGCAAAGCGCTGAGGGTGGTTGTCACGAATCACAAAAACACCAACGCTTTTGTACACACAGCAATAGTTAGGAGCCACTTTCCCTGATGGCCACGAATATATCATTCCGCTAGCAGGACAAGGGTTTCTCCTCCCCCAGCACCTCTACCCTGTCGGTGAGTAAAAACAGCCCCGCTTTCCGGTCGATAAATTGCGCTTCATCAGTTTCCAGCACTTTCAGTTTGTCGCCTGCCGGGGCGATGGAAAAGAACTGCTCAACGGATTGAAACCAGGCCTCTGGGCCCGCATCAAAATCGTATTGAGGATGCTCGCAGTGGTGATCCAGCAGCACATGGTTTTGAATGCTGCGCGGTGTTTTGTGCTCCATCAAATCATTGGCAAGTGGTTGATGGGTATCCTGATAATACTGCTGTGCCTGCAATCTGCTGAGGGCTGGCAAACGCTTAAAAAAGGCAAACATTTTTACCGGCAGCGCGGAGTTGTCGCGGTTCTGGATAAAAATCTCTTCCACCAGCAGGTGTGATATCTGGCTGATGCCCGCTGCAGCGCTTTTACACAGCGCCTGATAGGCCGGATCGGCCAGCACTTTTTCAGCCGCAGCGCGGCTGGTGAAGTAGTAGCTGCCAATGCCGGCCCAGCGCTCAACATCATTGGGCCATTGAAAATCCGGCAAGACATGGTGATATATTGCACAGCGCAAATGCCTGGCGACAGAGTCAATCGCCATGAAGTTGGCAAAAAAATCCTCCTGCCATATACGGCGAAAATCACCATCCGCAACGGTGATGGGCGATTTGCACAGGGTAATCAGCTTTGCCATGGGATGAGCCTCCTTATGATTGTTGTTACTGCCCGAGCGGCCATTAGGATAAAGGCTTTGCGATACCACCTTGAACCCGTCCGGCAACAAACCGGACCCCGCGAGCGAGTATTCGGTACAGATCGGCAGCCATGAGTATAGCGCTCAACTAATTCTGGAAGGTGAATGATGTTTTCTTCAACCTCTGCCAGGGCTTCTGCACCGGTTTATTGTTGTGGTTAAAACTGCTAACTGTGATCGTTTATCCAGCGCTTGGCAGGCTTCGGGGATCGAATAGCCTTTACCCATTACCAGGCAGACTGCTGCAAACCAGGTTCAGGCGTATGCGAACATCGTTGATTGTTCATTGAACACCTCAAAAGACGGAAAGATTGTCTCCCAGGTTTGCGGCCAGAGCTAAAAGATCACTACACAATTTATTGGTAATTTTTTCTTATTGGTAATCTTATTCGTCACACCAATTTCTCGACCTAGGGCGAATTGTTTGTATAAACTTCGGCAGCAGGCAGCCTTGCAGATTATGTAAAATTATTGGGTTACGACCCCGAACCCGGCCCACCCCTATAAGCCGCAGAGAACCCCAAGATCATGAGATTCCGCCTCCACACAGCCATTGTTTTTCTGTTTGCGACGACCCTGCATGCACAGGAAATCGCCTTTTCCAAAGCCGATGGCAATACCCTGCTGGCTGAATGCAGCGAGATTACCAGCCAGTTTGAGAGCGGCAACAGCCAGGATGGCAGTATCGGCGACTCCTATTGCCTTGGCATGGTCAATGGCATGATGAATCTCAATTACATATACCAGTCAAAGCTGGGCAACAGGGCGCTTTTCTGCCTGCCATCCGACCGGGTAATAACCAATGCCGAAGCAGCACAGACTGTGGTCAGCTACCTGGAAAAACATCCTGACCAGCTACATGAAGACCAGGCATCCCTGATGTTTTTTGCTTTTGAAAAAGCCTGGCCTTGCCAATAAAAGAAATTGCATCTGGCCCTGACATCCTTCTCACAAATTTCAGACAATAAAAAAGGCAAGACCTGAGTCTTGCCTTTTACTCCTCAGCCCCTGTTCGGAGCGTTGGAAAACTTGCATACAGCTTTACTGCAAGTTACATAACTATCTGAAGTTAGATAGCTACGATGTTTTCAGCCTGGGGGCCTTTCTGACCCTGAGTAACAGTGAACTGTACTCGCTGGCCTTCAGTCAGGGTTTTGAAGCCTGAACCGGAGATGGCGCTGAAGTGTGCAAACACGTCAGGACCGGATTCTTGTTGGATGAAGCCAAAGCCTTTGGATTCGTTGAACCACTTAACGGTGCCAGTAGTAGTAGACATATTCATTTCCTATTCATTCGATATAACGTGATAAGCCTGTTTGACGAGGCGATTGTGCTGGAAGTACTGCTATTACTTATGAAGAACGAACAGGAGGAGGTACTACAGAAGGGACTTCCAAATGACGTGCATAAATATAAGGCGAACTTTCAAGCTGAGGGCAGTTTACTCCCTTTCAAACTGTTGTCAACGGGTATCCCTGTCATCCTCCGCCATTCCCTGCCCCGTCCTTGCAACTGTGAAGACAACTCTGTCCGGATTGCTGCGCCAGGCAATTTGTAGTTTACTACGCCAGGTTAAAACGGGTGCCTTAGATGAACATATACCGCTGATTGCTACCCGGCATAGCATGCGTTCAGCACCTGTAAACATCTGCGGACCAGGCCAACCTGCTTTGTATGGAATATTCCCCTGCGGACCCTATTACTCTAACCCGGCCACCCAGGCTGACTCTTTTAGCCCGATAATATAATGGAGAATGCAATGCCCGAGAATTCAACCAGTCAGTCTTCATGGCTCCCTTCTGCCGACGAACTGCTTGCCCAATACCCCCTGAACGACTATCTCCGCGAGAATGTTCGCAAGGGTCTGGTGCCCCTGCTCAAGGCCTACAATGAAGATAAGGGCCTCAATGACAATGGCAGGGCGCGCAATCTGGGCAACATTCACGACGACCTGCGCCGCCTCAAGGCTATCGCCGATGACCGCGAGCGCTACCCGGAAATCAAGGATGTGGTCATCAAACAGCCGATGTTTATCCTCGGTCTGCCCCGCTGCGGCACCAGCCTGCTGCACGCCCTGATCGATGGCGATCCGGCGGTGCGCACGCCACTGATGTGGGAAGTGGCCAACCCTTCCCCGCCACCGGATGCGGCTACAATTGACACCGACCCCCGCATCCACGAGTTCGACGCTTATATAGAACGGGAATTCGGCGGCAAGATCGACGAACTGCTCAAGGCCCACCCCATTGGCGCCAAAATCCCCCAGGAATGCGGTTCATTCATGACCACCTCGTTCCACAGCTCCAACCCGGTGATGATGAGCAATATCCCCGGCTTTTATCAGTGGTTCCTCGGCGCCGACCTCAGTTTCCGCTACGAAGTCCACAAAATGTGGCTGCAACACCTGAGCTGGAAAACCCCCGGCAAGCAGTGGGTACTCAAAATTCAGGAGCACATGTACGCCCTGCCCGAATTGCTGAAGGTTTACCCCGATGCCATCTTCGTCCAGCCCCACCGCGACCCGGTGACAGTCATCGCCTCGATTTCGCAGCTGATCTGGGTGATTCGCAACCAGGCCTACGACCAGCAGGACAAACATGCCTTGGGGCGCGAATTCCTCCATCTGTGGCACGACGGCATTGTGCGTTCCATGGAATACCGCGCCAAGCACCCCGAGCTGCCCTTCTTTGACATGCGCTACAAGGACCTTGTGGCCGATCCAGTCAAGGCCGTGGGCAGCATCTATGAACACTTTGGCATGGACTACACCCAGGCCGCACAGGATGGCGTGCGCAACTGGCTGGCGGAAAACCCGGCTGGCAAGCACGGCAAGCACAACTACAGCCTGGCGGATTTCGGCCTGACAGAAGACGATATCCGCAAAGTCTACGCAGACTACATCGAGACCTATCGCGCCTATATCTGAAGCTGCTCCATCGCCGGATTCCCCGCGGGAATCCGGCATTTACCCTTACCACCCTGCACTGAGCGACAGATATCAACCATCCATGAAAACCCCGGTCCTGTCCCTCCCTGATTTTCTTTCCAGCAACTGGTATATCTACCCCTATTTAACCCCACAGCAGCAATCGGTGATCGTGACATTCACGCAAACCTTCTGTGCCAATACGCAGTTCATCATGGCAGAGAATAGTGAGGCTGCTCTCCAGTTACAGTGGCTGGTAGGCGCCAATGCTGCACTGGTGGGCGGGGCGCAAAGGACACACTGTTTTGCCAGTGTCAGGTGGGTTTACCTGCTTGCAGACGCGGCCATAGCCCCCGACATCAGCGGCGATGCCCTCGGCATCAGCACCGTGCGTATCAATGTGTCCGACCTGGTGCGCGAATCCACCCGCCGCTGCAGCGGCCAGCAAATAGCCATCCACGAATTTGCCCACATCCTCGATATGATGTTTGGCATCAGCGACAGCACACCGGGCTTGCGCGCGGGACTGGAAATGCACCTGCAAAACCGGCGCGAGCACAAAGCCGATATCGTCGATGACGATGTGTTCGAGACCATGATCCAGGACGATTCGTCTGCCGAGTTCTTCTCCTACATGTCAGAGTACTTCTTCACCGACCCCCACGCCCTGATGGATTTTTATCCGCCCCTGTATCACGACTTGGCGAGCCTTTACGGGCTGGATCTGATCCGCCAGCTGCCGCCGTTGATCCCGCTCAATGGCGTGTAGTCCTGTGAGGAAAACCACGAGTATTGAAATAGCGGGCTTAAAACCATGGCCCGCAGGACAGCACAGGCATTACAATCCCCGGCCTTCAATAAAGTTGCTGGCATAAGGTTACCCAATCCATGTGGTTCAAAAATCTGCTGATTTACCGTTTTACCAAACCCTTTACCCAAACCCCGGAAGAGCTCGATCAAATCCTCACCGAAAAAGCCTTCAAACCCTGCGGCAGCCAGGAGATGTCGAGCCGTGGCTGGGTATCGCCCATTGGCACTGAGGGCAGCCAGCTGGTACACGCTGCCAATGGCTACATCATGGTGTGCCTGCAAAGGCAGGATAAGGTACTGCCTGCCGCCGTGGTCAATGAAGCCATGGACGAAAAAATCGCCGACATCAAGGCGCGGGAAGATCGCAAACCCGGCAAGAAGGAGCGCACCGATCTGAAGGAAGAGATCATTTTCCAGCTGCTGCCCCGCGCCTTTACCCGCACTGGTCGTTTATATGCCTATATCGACCCCAAAGCCGGACTTCTTGTGGTCAACAGCGGTTCCCACAACCGGGCGGAAGAACTGCTCAATACCCTGCGCGACAGCCTCGGCACCCTGCCGGTGATCCCCCTCAAGGCCAAAAACGTCGCCCAGCACACCATGACCCGCTGGCTCAACGACGGCGAGGCGCCCGCCAACTTTGCCATCGGTGGCGAATGTGAGCTGCGCGATGGCGCCGATGAAACCGCCGTAATCCGCTGCAAGAATCAGGACCTGGGCTCCGACGACATCCGCAATCACCTGCAGGCCGGGATGTTTGTCAACAAACTGGCTCTGAGCTGGGCAGGCGGCATCGACTTTATGGTTGACCCTGAGCTGACGGTAAAACGCCTGAGCTTTGGCGACCTGATCAACGACAAGCTGGGTGAAGTGGACGCCGGCAGCGCTGCCGAGCAGTTCGATGTGGACTTCACCATCATGACCGGTGAATTTGCCAGCTTTATACCCGCACTGCTGGAAGCCTTTGGCGGCGAAGAACGCCCGGACACAGACTGACAGGGCTGTTCGCAGGGCTGGCCCTTATCCGGGCCGGGCGCAGGCAGGCAGGAAGAGACAAAAATTTCCCAATACAACCACTTATGGCTAAAATTCGCGCCTTGATTACCGGGAGGACATAACACAATGGGCAGAGCCTATCAAAACCGCAAGGAGTCGATGGCCAAGACTTCAGACATGAAGGCCAGGGTCTACAGTCGCTATGGCCGCGAAATTTATGTGTGCGCCAAGGCGGGCGGCAGTGATCCGGCTGGCAATCTGTCCCTGCGCGGCCTGATCGACCGGGCCAAAAAAGAGCAGGTACCCAGTCATGTCATCGAAAAGGCCCTGACCAAGGCCAAGGGCGGCGGCGGTGAAGATTTTGCCCCTACCCGTTACGAAGGTTTTGGCCCTGGCGGCAGCAAGGTGATTGTCGACTGCCTCACCGACAACCCTACCCGCACTTTCAACGATGTCCGCCTGGCATTCACCAAGGCGAAATCGAAGATCGGCACCCAGGGTAATGTCATCCACATGTTCGACCACTGCGGCATTCTGGCTTTCACCAACAGTGATGAGGAAGCCGTACTGGAAGCCCTGATGATGAACGATGTGGACGTCACCGACATTGAAAACGAAGGCGGCAAGATCACCGTTTTCTTCCCCCCCACTGAATACTTCAAGGCCAAGCAGGCCCTGACGGATGCTTTCGGCGAGATCGATTTTGAGGTGGACGAAACCCAGTTCCTGCCCAGGGAAACCACCGTCCTGGGAGAAGAAGATCTGGCCATGTTCAACAAGCTGCTCGATCTGCTCAACGACAATGATGACGTGCAAAACGTCTATCACGATGTGGAACTCTGACAGGCCAATCTGCATTGAACTGATTCAAACGCTGCCAATGCTGAACTGGTACCGAACTGCTCACGTTCAGGCTGCCAGTTCAGCAACGACTTAATCCTTGCTGGTTTAACCCTTGCTGGTCGCCTCGCGGCTCACGCGGGTGACAAAGGTGTCTCTGGGGCGCGGCTCGCCCCTCACTGCCTGCGAATCAATCACCCGGTACACATGCAAGGTATCGACAAACTCCTTCAGCTCAACAATCTCGCCACCAGCAAAGAGAAACTGAAACAGGTAGTGGTTGCGATATTGCGCACCATTCACCAGCACCGCCTCGCTTTCGGCCTCCAGCCACACCCGGTTATCCTCTGCGACCATATCGCCGAAGCGCATGGTAATAGGGCCGGCCAGTTGCAGCACACCAGTCTGGTTGGTGTAGGCCGCCTTGTCCATCCAGCCGCCATAGGGCATATCGCCGGACACAAAAAAACGGCAATCGTCGCGGTGCAGCGCCATGGACTTGTCCAGCTCGCCATTGAGCGCATGCTCAAACCACTCCCAGACGCGGTTTTTATTCTCAGTATTGCTCTGATTCACAATCATCTCCTGCTGAATTTGTGCTGATTTGCTGTGATGGCTAATTTGCTGTTAAACAATAGTGGCGGTTATTCTTCTGGTAGATCGCCGCTTTCCAGCGGCAAACAATACCCCAGCCAAGGGTCTCGACGCCATGCTCTTTGACATCCCGAAAGTTGCCAGCCGATTATGTCTGCCACTGCTGGCACTGATTCTTATCTTGCAGGGCTGCGACGAGGCTCCGACTTACAGCCCACTGCCAACAGGCACCACGGTGCTTGCCTTTGGCGACAGCGTTACTTTCGGTACTGGTGCAGGCAGTAGCGAGGACTACCCTGCCCTGCTGGCAACGGCCACGGGCTGGAATATTATCAATGCCGGTATTCCGGGAGATACCGCGCAAAAAGGCCAATCCCGCATCGAATCATTGCTGAAACAGCACAACCCGCAACTGGTGATTATCGGGCTGGGGGGCAACGACTTTCTGCGCCGCCGCCCGGAGCAGGCCGTCAAGGAGGATTTGCGCAACATCGTGGTACAGGTCCAGAACAGCGGCGCAATAGCAGCATTAATCGCCGCTCCAGAATTTTCTCTGTTCAGGGCAGGTTTAGGCGTACTGTCAGACTCCCCCATTTATGGCGAGCTTGCCGAGGAAGAGGATGCAGTACTGATCGCCGCTGTCTTTTCCAAAGTACTGTCCGATGACAGACTTAAAACGGATGCCATTCACCCGAATGCAAAGGGCTATAGGGAAATGAGTTACGGGATTTTGCAGGCGATCAGCCAAGCCGGTTTGTATGCCACCGACAACGATTGATTCCCCTGCGTGGGAACCATTCACTTCACCTCGTAATAGGAGGTAAACACAGCGTGGATTGGTCGGATGTCAGGTAGCACGTAAACAACACCTGCAGTGTCTTTAAAGGTTTCACCGACCACTCTTGTGAAGAACTCCTGGGGGACATTGATGCAGCCGTAGGAAATGCGCTTGTCGTGGGTGTGGGGTGAGGCCAGACGCTCCGCACGGCGCTCCTTGCTATTGCTGGTGACGACAGGGTGCAGTGAGATGGCGCTTTCATAATCCACCCATAGAATTTCCTTGCCCTTGATATTGCGCCCCAGGGAAGCCACAAAGCGCCCCGCCGGTGTGGTGCGCTCCTCCGGGCGGATACTCCACAGCGGTCGCTCGCCAATGCCCGGCACCGAGTCATCCCCCACCGCCAGGCCCAGCAGTGCCGGAGAGACTCCGCTGAGCTGGCCATTGGCGTCGAACATCAGCACCTGTGCCCGTTGCTTGTCGACAAGCATAAAGGGCATACCAAGATTATCCCCTGAATCGACAATCCAGTTTGCAGTGGCGCGCGCCTGACTGGATACCTCCTCACTGTTGAAATTGGCCCGCTTGGTGGGTGGCGAGAGTCTCGACGCGGCAACAACAGGGGTCGCGCCCTGCTGCACAGCAGCAGACTGCGGCTGTTGGGACGCATCCGCCATCCCAAGCGCTGGGTATGCCGCCAGCAGCAGCCATAACAGCAGGGAAGTTGCGACCCTCACGCTGACAGCACCCAGGTCACATGGGCCAGTACGGCAAGCGAATTATGTTGTGCAAAAAAAGTTTGCATGGATTTCACGCCCCCGAATAAATAAAAACACGGCAATACCCTTGCCGTGTTCACCACTTGACCTTTTTGCGACTCAAGCCCAGATAAGAGCCCCTGAAGCCAACAATGGCCAGGGCTGGGGAGCCCTGGCGTTGGGGTTAGTTACGGTCCTGCCTGGGGGCATACACCGGCGGCACATAGGGCTTTGGCTGCGCCACAGGCTCAGCGGGTGGCAGGCTGAGCTGAGTCAGCTGTCCCGGGGGAATATTGCTCCCCGTGCCCACCACAGTCAAATCCACATCGTTGGGTTTGAGCAAGGGTGGCCATTCAAGATCCACACCGTCCTGATCAAGTGCCGTGGTATCTGGCCGAATGGCTTCGCCGGGGAGATTCGGCACCAGGGATAATGGCGGTTCAGGCTCTGGATCGACTGGATCAACTGGATCAACTGGATCAACCGGATCGACTGGATCGACTGGATCAACCGGATCAACCGGATCAACCGGATCGACTGGATCGACTGGATCAACCGGATCGACTGGATCAACCGGATCAACTGGATCAACTGGATCAACCGGATCAACCGGATCAACCGGATCGACGACATTCGGAGTGATTATCAGGGCGCCATCAATATAGTCGATATCATAGTTTCCCGGTGTAAAGGTTCCCTCAGTGGCATCACTGGGAGTGATGGGGTATGGGCTGCCATCCACGCTGGCGGCAGCGGGCGTACCCGCGCTGGTCAGGGTCACGCTGCCCACGGTTTCGCCATTGACCAAACCCTCGGAGGTAAAGGCCGCCGGAGACAGCACCAGGGTTTCACCGAACGGTTTGGTGTCGTCATTGGCCGTAATGGTCAGCGGCGCCGGGGTGATTACCAGCACACCGTCGACATAGGTAATCTGGTAGTTGCCCGGGCTGAAGGTGCCCCCGGTAGCATTGCTGGGGGTAATGGCGTAAGGGCTGCCAGCCACAGCGGCGGTGGGCACTGTGCCCGAGCTGACCAGGTTCACACTGGCAACAGTCTCACCGTTGACCAGGCCGGTTGACGTGAAGGCCTGGGGCACCAGGAGGAATGTCTCGCCATAGACCTTGGCGCCGTTATCCGCGGTAATTGTCAGCGGTGCCGGGGTGATATCCGCCCTGGTGATATAGGTGCCGGGGGTTGTCCCGTAGGGGGCAAAAAGCGCGAAAACCGGGTCGTTAAAAACCGTTTCAAAGGTAATCGGCTTTTCGATACCGACATTCTTGGTATCGAACAGGGCGTTGGTGACAGTGCTCAGGGTGACTGGAGGGGGCGTGCTGGTGGTGTCGGGTTCAAAGCCGATGACCGTGGCATTGCGCAGGCCGTCGTACACCTTGTCCTGCCCCAGGCCAAACACCCAGGCTTTCGCATCCAGCTCACCGCCCCCCGTCAGATTCAGGTCATAGGCGAGAATCTCGCTGTCGGTGGTGGCGTAGCTTGCGGGGTTGAAGCGAATCAACAGGTCGCCGGTATTGATGGTGATGCAGTTGCTGCCACAGGTAATCAGGACAGTGCCTCCGAGAATGGCGCCAGGGCCAGTGCCATCGTTGTCGGCAACCAGTATCACGTCACCGGTAGTCACCGTCACATCGGCACCCACATTGACATTCTGCCCGGCGATGGCCGTCAGGCTGCCGGTGGTAATGGTTGTCGCCGCCGCCAGGGTGACATTGTTTCCGGCATTGAAGGTAAGGCCGCCGGTGGTGGTGGTAATGGCCGCATTGACGTTGATATCCCGCTCGGCATTGGCCGCCAGGCTGCCATCGGTGCCGGTCACTGCTGCGTTGATATTGACATCGCGGTCGGCATTGAGGGTGAGGGTGGTGGGGGCGGTCCAGGTCACCGCGCTGTTGACGTTGATATCGCCGTTACCGGTACCGCTGGCGCCGTTGTTGTCAGTGGTGACCGTGATATTGGCGCCACCCAGGGCTGTCACCAGGTCGCTGACATTGACGTTGGCGGTGTTCACCCCGGAGTTTGGTGCAAAGACATTGCCGCTGGAGGAAGCGCCGGAGGTGACCGCGCTGGAGATGGTGACATCCGCCGGATCAAGCAACCACATGCCGACAGCGCCGTTGGGGGCGCTGGCATCGATGCCGATGCCCGCCACATCCAGCCAGTGGCCTGAGGTTTCGATCAGGCCCCCATTGCCGGATTGATCGCCACCGCGCACAGAGATGTCACCATAGGCGCGGGTTGAGCCATCGGCCCAGAGCACCACTGTGCCGCCATCGCCTGTGGCGATGGCATCGGCAGTGATGGTGCTATCGGCGCTCATATAGGTGGCGGTAGCATTTTCTACGGAAGAATCGTTGCCCTGGTAGCCACCGCCAATCAGCACCGTGCCGCCACCGGTGGCGCCGGAGGCGTCGATATGCGCAGCAAACAGGCCCACATGGTTGGCGGTTGCCGTGATGTTGCCGCCGGCCTGCCCGGCAGCGCTGCCGGAAACATCGAGGCTGCCCCCGATGTTTACCGTACCGCTCTGCATGTCGCCCAGGAGGGTGATGGTGCCATTGTGGTTTTCAATACTGCGGGCGCGAATCACACCGGTATTGTTGACAGCAGAGGTCAACAGCGCACCCGCCGAGCGGGCCGTCATCAGCACTGTGCCGCCATCGGCCTGGATCAGGCCGCCGTTCTGCACCAGGGCGTCAATCGCGCCTTCGCTGACCGCCACATTGAGCAGGCCGTCACCGGCCACATCCAGGGTCATGGCATGGCCTGCCGCCAGCGCCACGGTACCCAGGGTTGCCTGGATAATGCCCTGGTTGCTGACATTGGCGCCGAGCAGGGCGACAGCGCCGCCATCGGCACGAATCGAACCCTGGTTAATTACACTCCCCTCCCCTGCACCGGCAAAGTGATGCAGGCCTGAGGCAAAATCACTGTCGCTGATGGCCAGGGTTGAGGCCACCAGACCGCCGACATTGACCGTTGCGCTGGGACCAAACAGAACGCCATTGGGGTTGACCAAAAATACCCGGCCGTTGGCGGTCAAGCTGCCAAGTATGCTGGAGGGGTCGGAGCCCAAAACCCGGTTGAGGGCAATGGCACTGCTGCCCGGCTGGAGGAATTGAACGGATTCACCGTTGCCAATACTGAATGCCTGCCAGTTGATGGCGACATTCTGGCTGGTTTGGGTAATATTCAGGGCGTTGGCGCTAGCGTCGATGGTTGCGCTGCCCACAGACACCGCGCCCCCTGTTGGCAGGGCCCAGGCATTGAATCCGGTGGCCAGCAGCATCGACGCCGCCAGGGATTTGAGCGCGAAAACAACTCCTCCCGCGGCGCTCTTGCTGGTACAGCCAGAGGCCTTTTTGCCGCCGCTTTTGGCGAATTCCGAGACGGCCACGAAGGTGCCCAGTTTCTGGTTCCAGATTGACTGATAGATTTTGTTCATAATGTTATCCCTGGTGTAAAGCGGGCTTTGACAAGTCCGTTTTACCGATGTATCGGAGGATCGCGATCAAAAATACTTGACCAGCTGAACCCAGAAGTGACCACTTGAATCCGGCGCCGAGGTTGCCTTTTCATTGCCCAGCCTGTGGGCGTAGGAGACTTTCACTGAAAAATTGTTGTACTCGGTCCAGTTGACGCCAACACCGGCGCCGCTGAGGGTCCTGTGGTTGTCTCCGTCATCCCAGGGATTTTCATTGAGGGTCACTGAGCCGCTATCGACAAAGCCGATCAAATGTACTTCGCCAGGCAATTGCTCGGAGACAGCGGGCAGCCACACCCTGGCTTCCAGGGTGGCCAGATAGCCCTTGTCCGCAAAGGCTTCGCCCTGGGGATAGGCGCGCACGCCGTACATGCCGCCAAGGTACATTTTCTCGGAGCTATCGAGATTTTCTCCGGCCCACTGGCCGCTGATCGAGCCGTACAGCGACACAATGTCGTTGAGTTGCTGCACCCGCATAAGATTGACACTCAGCTTGTCGAAGTGGCCATTGCTGCGCGCCGTCAGCGCATCCACAGCGCGCAATTCCGGGGTTTCTATATCGATTTCACCGCTGTACCAGGTTAACGATGCAACTGTCAGCCCGCCGGCACCGAGATCGTCGCGGTGGTTGCCGTGCAGGCTCGCCATCACTACTTTGGCGTTTCTGTCGCTCTCGGCCGGGATGGACTCATAGCGATCTTCGAAGGTTTTGTAGTCGTAGCCCAGCTGGGCGTAGAGATTGGTCTGGCGCGAGCGGATCAGCGGGTAGCTGCCAAATACACTGGCAATATCCGCAGTGCCCTCGGCGCCAAGGGCTTCGAATTCCTTGCGCAGATCGTATTCGAGGCGGCTGTAGGCAACCCCGGCGGTGGCCTTGCCGAGCTGCAGCTGGTAGGCGGCGCGGGCGTAATCCAGGCCGTCAAAGCTGCTCAGCACCCGCAGGGTGGCCACATCCCCGAGACCTGCCAGGTTGTTGACATGAACGGTGCCACCCAGGCGATATTCACCGGTGTAGTAGCTGCCCCCATTGTCGGCGTCGATACTGCCGGTGATGCGTCGGCCCGGGGTGACATCCACAATCAGGTCCGCCGCCCCCACTGAAGCACCAGGCACCAGGGTCGATTTAACATTGACACCGGGCAGGTCAGATAGCAGTAAAAGCCGGTTTTCCAGGGGTTTTTGCTCGATCACTTCGCCGCTGTCGAGGCCGTCGAGCAGGCCTTGGGCCAGCCCATTGGACAGGTTGGTCTGGTTGCGCAGGGTGATATCGCCGTAGCGCCCTTCAACCACCGCAATGGTCACCGCGCCATCTTCAATGGTCTGCGCGGGCAGGTAGGCCTGGGCGACAAAGTATCCTCTGGCATGGTAAAAATCGGCAATGCGCGCCGCCATCCCCTGCAACTCACCCAGGTTGAGCTGTGCGCCGGGAGTAAAGCCGGTCACGGTCAGCAGTTCAGCTTCGGAGTACAGACTCTGGCCTGTCAGTTTCAGGGAATTGACCTCAATCCGCGCCGCGCCAGATGCGGCAGGTGCGGGCACCTGCCCCTGCTGCACCTCAATGACAGGGGCGATTTTCTCGAGGGTTGGCGAGGGTGGAATCTGTTGTATCTGGCCGCCGGCGCTGGGCGGTTGTGCCGCAAACACCCCCGCGCTCAATGTCAGTAGCGCTACGGGAACGAGAGTTTTCTGCACAATATCCGCCTTGGCATCGCTGCCTGATCGATGAGTCTGCCTGAATTGGCAGTTGCTCATTTTCCTTTTGGTTACATCAGAATTTTCTATCCGGCAGGCGCTCACCACCATTGATGCTGCCAATGATCCGCCACTGCTGGTAGAGAATTGTTCGTAGTATTAGATGCAGGACTCGCCTGGCGGTTAGGATCAAGAGTAGACCCCACCTGATAACTCAGAGATTAGCCACCAGCGGCGCCAATGACCGTTCGCTAGCCCACACAGAGCATGTTATTTATTGATAGCCGGTAATGGTGCAACACAAACGTTGAAAGGGGCGCTGAACAACTTTGGCTTGACAGGTATTTGCACGGTGCAGGCTCCAATGCGGGCAAGCGGATCATCCCGCCAAACAGCAGTTTTTATGCTTGCGGCCGCTACCGCAGAGGCAAGGATCGTTGCGCCCCGGCTTGAGCTGGCCTTCGCTGGTATTGCCCGAGAGGTAGTACCAGTGTCCTTCCTCTCGTAAAAAATCCGACTGTTCCTCCAGATAGCCCCACTCCTTGCCAGCACGATAAATGGCACGGAAATGCACCTGTCCGCTGGCGCCATTGTCACTGGAGGAGAGCACCTGAAGCGTCGTCCACTGGGGTGAATTGTTGAGATCGAGGCTGACTGGACGTGTGGAGGAGTGCCAGGTTTTCAGTAGGTAATCTGCCAACCCTTGATAAAAGGCAGTGTAGCGCGAGCGCATCAGCGCTTCGGGACTTGCTGCAGCCAAACCCTGGTGGAGCGGCTGACAGCAACCGGTATAGGAAATACCGCTACCGCATGGACAGTCAGCAGCGCTTGTCACTGGCGTCCAAAGCCTTTGCGCAGTGCGTGACAGCGGCTGCTGAAAGCCTGGCGAGTAACGGAGGCTGTAGCAACCATATCAAAGGCGTGGGGAGCAGCGGCAAACAGGTGGAAGTCGACAGAAACGCCTGCGCGCAGCAGACGAGCTGCATAATCAAGCACTTCATCCCGCAGTGGATCCAGCTCGGCGGTTTCAATATAGGCAGAGGGCAAACCCTGTATCGCTTCAATTCGAGCGGGTGCAGCCCAGGCTGAAATGGGCTTGCCAGTGCCAGCAGTGTTTTCACCAAGGTAGTGACGCCACATCCAGCTCACTACATCATGGTTTACGCCGTAATCCCTGTCAGTGCTGTTGATCGACCCACTGAGCATGCGGTCATCGAGGGCGGGATGCACCAGCATCTGGTACAGCGGCGCAGGGAACGGCAGAGCGGGCTGTTTATCGCGCATCATAATGGCCAGTCCCGCCGCCAGGGTGGCACCACTGCTGCTGCCCCCCAGCGCAATGCGACCCGAGTCCAGCCCCCACTGTTGACCATTATCGATCAGCCACTGCCATGCGCTGTAACCATCCTCCAGAGCCGCAGGAAAGGGGTGCTCCGGCGCCAGCCGGTAGTCCACAGAAAGCACAGCGCAGTGCGCGCCGCTGGCGTACTCCAGACAGGCGCGGTGATCCGTATCCAGCCCACCCATCACAAAGGAGCCGCCGTGGAAGTAGAGCAGTACCGGCAATGCTGTCGCTACAGCAGGACGGTAGAGGCGCACCGGCAGCGCGGTTCCTGCCGGGCCGGGAAGGGTGAAGTCATCCAGGCGGATATTGCCGCTGAGGGCGGAATCAATGGCCGGGGCGCTGGCTGCCAGCGCCCTTTCCCACTCCCGCACGGCGGGTATATCGGCAAAATCCGGCAGGGTGAAGTGCTCGAATACCTGTAATTCCGGGTCAAGTGCCACTATTCGTGCCCCAGGTCGTTAGCGCTGCTCTGCCAGCATCATCTTGCCCACATTGCGCCCCGCAGCCATGGCCGGGGCGTTGGTGTTACCGGCAATCAGTTCCGGGAAAATGGAGGTATCCACCACCCGCAGGCCATCGACACCCCGCACCCGAGCCTGGGTATCCACCACAGAATCAGGGTCGGAACCCATGCGGCAGGTGCCGGACACATGGTAGGCAGTGCTGCCATGGGCGTGGTAGGCGGCCAGAATCTGCTCGTCGGTCTCCATGGGCATATCGGCGTCCAGCTCCTTGACGATCCAGTCGGCAAGAAGGGGTTGTTTCAGCACCCGCTGGATGGCGCGCACCAGGCCGATGGAGGCCGCCTGATCTTCCGGATCCTGTAGATAGTTGGCTTTGATATAGGGCTGGACGGCAGGATCGGCGGAGGTGATATACAACTCCCCCTGGGAGCGGGGATGCATATGGTAACCCCCCACAGTGAGGCCCTGCTCGGTATCGAGCACCGGCCCCTTGGGACCGTTTTGCAAGGAGTACAGGCCAGCGCCGAGCTGGCAGTCAGGGTGCGCCAAACCATCGCGGGTCTTGATATAGCCGATGATTTCCTGGGCGGCATTGCCCATGGGACCCTTGCTGCTCAGCAGGTAGCGCAGCACATTCCACAGCAGCTTGGGGCCTTGGAATTCACCGTTGAGGCTACCCTTTTTGACCCGATAGCGCAGCGACAGGTAATAGTGCTCGCGCAGGTTCTGCCCCACCTGGGGCTGATCATGCACCACCGGAATACCCAGATTTTGCAGACGCTCCGCAGGACCAACTCCTGACAGTTGCAACAGCTTGGGTGACTGTACAGCGCCAGCAGAGAGGATCACTTCACGATTGCAGCGGATAATCCGTTTGCCGCTGCCAGCGCGGATTTCGACGCCCACGGCTTTTTTGCCCTCGAACACAACCCGCAACACATCAGTGCTGTGCATCACGATGAGATTGGGACGCGACATGGCGGGATGCAGAAAAGCTTTGGCGGCGCTTTGGCGTTTGCCGCCGTGAATATTGCGGGGCTGGTAACCAATTCCGCCGTCCACAGCGCTGTTGGTGTCGTCGACCCGGGCAAAACCGCACTGCTGCGCCGCATTGAGAAAAGTTTCGCACAATTCGCGGGCATCATCCCCGGCATCGTCGATGGGATGGCCGGTAATTTTCAGCGGGCCACCTACGCCCCGCACAGGACTTGCGCCGAACTCGTGGTCCTCATGGGCCATAAAATGGGGCAGCATATCGGCCCAGCTCCAGCCGTCGCAGCCCAGCTCTGCCCAGTGGTCGTAGTTGTAGGCAAAGCCACGGGAATAGACCATGCCATTGATGCTGCTGGAACCGCCGACAGCGCGGCCCTTGAGCCAGGTTTCCACACCGAGGTTGCCGCCCTTGTCTATCTGATAGGTCCACACATGGGGATTGCCGGGCGCCAGCAATTTGCCGATGCCGCGCGGCATGGCGATCAGGAAGCTGCTGTCCATGGGGCCGCTTTCAATCACCAGTACATTGTTGGCAGGGTTGGAGGACAGCTCGGCTGCCAGTACACAACCGGAGGAGCCGGCCCCCACGATAATAAAATCAGCGCTGTCGGTCACATTGAATCCTTTTGTTGATTATGTAGTTGGCAGGATCAGGCTTTTTTCCAAGTGGTATCTCTTTTCCAGATAGTCCCGTCGCGACTATCCTCCAGCACGATACCCTTTTCTTTCAGCTCATCGCGGATGCCATCGGCGCGGGCAAAATCGCGGTTGGCTTTGGCGGCGATGCGTTCGGCAATCAGCGCTTCAATGGCTTCGGCACTGATACCCTGCCCCGCTTCCGCCTGTGCCAAATCCCCTTGCACCAATTCACCTTGCAGATAGCGATCGGGATCGGACTGGAAAACACCAAAAATAGCGCCAAACCCTTTCAGCTCCGCTGCCAGACGCTCTCCGGTCGTGTTTTCCCCGGCGCGATTTGCGGCATTGATATCGCGCACCAGATCGTACAGAACCGCAATCGCTTCGCGGGTATTAAAGTCGTCATCCATGGCGTCGACAAAACGTGCATGGAAAGTGCTGGTTTTAAGCTCATCCGCTGGCAGTGCTGCTACTGAAGCGTAATCCCGCAGAGCGGCATAAAACTTTTCAAGGCCACTCCTGGCTTCGATCAGGTTGTCTTCGGAATAATTGATATAGCTGCGGTAGTGACTGGAAATCAGGAAAAACCGCACCACCTCGGGGTGATACTTTTCCAGCACCTCACGGATGGTGAAAAAATTGCCGAGGGATTTCGACATTTTCTCGTTGTCCACCCGCACGGCTCCGGCGTGCATCCAGTAGTTCACATAGTGCTTGCAGGTCGCTGCCTCGCTCTGGGCGATTTCGTTTTCGTGGTGCGGGAACACCAGGTCTGGGCCGCCACCGTGGATATCAAAACTGTCACCCAGGTGACAGGTGGACATGGCGGAACACTCGATATGCCAGCCGGGGCGACCCCAGCCCCAGGGCGATTCCCAGCCCGGCTCGTCGCGGCCTGCGGCCTTCCAGAGGGCAAAATCGCGGGGATCTTCCTTCAGGTCTTCCACCTCCACCCGCGCGCCGGACAGCAGTTCGTCCGGTTTTTTGCCACTGAGCTTGCCGTAATCGGGAAAGCGCTTGACCCGGTAGTACACATCGCCATTGCTGGCGTGGTAGGCATAGTGGTTGTCCACCAGGATCTGCACCATGGCGATAATGTCGTCGATATGCTCGGTGGCGCGTGGCTCAAAATCCGGCGGGGCTATGCCCAGGGCGCGTTCGTCCTCGTGCTGGGCGTCGATCATGCGGGCGGTCAGGCTGGCGAAGTGCTCACCGTTTTCATTGGCGCGGTTGATGATCTTGTCGTCGATGTCGGTGATATTGCGGGCGTAGGTGACATCCCAGCCGCTGTAGCGCAGGTAGCGCACGATCACATCGAAGGCCACCATGACCCGGGCGTGGCCGATATGGGCGTAGTCGTAGACCGTGTTGCCGCATACATACATGCGGATCTTGCCCGGCTCCAGCGGTTTGAAAACCTGCTTCTGGCGTTCAAGGGTGTTATAGATCTGCAGGGACATTGGATTCTCCTGGACTCACCATCGACCCATGCTGGCAGTCGATTCATTTGAGAGCCTTTGAAAGCTATTCCCGGCCACTGGCCGGGGTTGGCTATGTATAAATTATAGGCTTGTCGGGTTTAGCCCTTGGCCCAGTTGTCCTTGAGGCCGATGGTCTCGTTGAATACTGGCTTGTCGGCGCTACTGTAGCGGGAATCCAGGTAAAAATACCCTTCGCGCTCAAACTGGTAGTGGCGACTGTGATCAGCATTGCCAAGCCCGATCTCGCCCTTGCAGCCTGTGAGTATCGTCAGTGAGGCGGGATTGATGTCGTCGAGAAAATCCCGGCCCGCCGCACCCGGCGACGGCTCGCTGAACAGGCGGTCATAGAGCCGCACCTCGCAATCGACGCACTGACTGGCGGACACCCAGTGGATTACGCCGCGGGGGTTGATACCCTCAGGGGGATTTTCGCCAACGGTATCAGGAACAATAGAGGCGTTGAGATAGAGGATTTCACCATTGGCATCCTTCACCACTTCATCGGCGCGAATCACATAGGCGGATCGCAGGCGCACCCATTCCCCCAGCACCAGACGCTTGAACTTCTTGCGAGACAGGCTGGTATCTTCGCTGAAATCATTGCTATCGATATAGATCTCGCGGGTAAAGGGCAGCGCCCTGTCACCCAGGTCATCCCTGTTGGGGTGCGCTGGCGCGCCCAGCATTTCCACCTGTCCTTCAGCCACATTGGTCAACACCACCTTGAGGGGATGCAGCACACACATGGCGCGGTGGGCGTTATTGTTGAGATCGTCGCGGATAAAGTGCTCGAACTGGGCCATGTCCACGGTGCCATCGGTTTTGGCCACCGCCAGGCTGTCACAGAAATGGCGGATCGCTTCAGGCGGAACGCCGCGCCGACGCAGACCCGACAAGGTGGGCATACGCGGATCGTCCCAGCCATCCACATGCTCTTCATCCACCAGCTGGCGCAGCTTGCGCTTGCTGGTAACGGTGTAGTTGAGGTTGAGGCGGCCAAACTCGTACTGGCGCGGCTTGGCGGGCACTGGCAGATTGTCGAGAAACCATTCGTAGAGGGGGCGATGATCCTCAAACTCCAGGGTGCAGATGGAGTGGGTCACCCCTTCAAGGGCATCCCCCTGGCCGTGGGCAAAATCGTAGGACGGGTAGATGTTCCACGCATCGCCGGTGCGGTGATGGGCCTTGCGCTTGATGCGGTACAGCACCGGATCGCGGAGGTTGATATTGGCAGCGGCCATATCGATCTTGGCGCGCAGGGTCATCTTGCCCTCTTCGATCTCGCCGTTGCGCATCTTTTCCAGCAGTTGCAGGTTTTCTGCCAGTGGGCGCTCGCGGTAGGGGCTGTTTTTGCCCGGCTCGGTGAGGGTGCCGCGATACAGGCGGGTATCTTCTGCGCTCAGTTCACAGACATAGGCCTTGCCGGTGTTGACCAGATGCACGGCCCAGTCGTAGAGCTGTGGGAAGTAATCAGAGGCATAGTGCACATCCCCTGACCATTGAAAACCCAGCCAGTTAACATCCGCCTCAATGGCGCGGACGTACTCATCCTCTTCCTTCTCGGGATTGGTGTCGTCAAAACGCAGATTGCAGCGCCCGCCAAACTGGCTGGCCAGGCCGAAATTGAGACAGATGGACTTGGCATGACCGATATGCAGGTAACCGTTGGGCTCGGGGGGAAAGCGGGTTACCACGGACTTGACCACACCCTGATCGAGGTCTTTGGCAATGATTTGCTGGATAAAATTCTGTGGCTTGGCGTCTTCCATTAATATCCCGTGGGCTGCAAGAGAATGTCTGCTGGCGTGAAAACCGGCAATTATAGCGATCAGTGCATCTTTATAAAGGGCCAGTACCAGTGCGCACACCTGACGCGGGCGCCGATATGGCACGAATACCATTTTTTCGTTCTCATTCCACACTAAACTCCTTATCATTGCCCTCTGAATTAAAGGGAGTAATCAATGATCACATTGCACACAAACTACGGCGATATCAGCATTGAGCTGGATTTCGACAAGGCACCCGTCACTGCGGCCAACTTTCTGCAATACTGCCGGGATGGCTTTTACGACGGTGTTATCTTCCATCGGGTGATCAAGAATTTCATGATCCAGGGCGGCGGCATGAACCCCGACATGAGCCAGAAGAAGACTCGCGCACCGATCCAGAACGAAGCGGATAACGGCCTTTCCAACGACACCGGCACCCTGGCCATGGCCCGTACCGGCGACCCGCACTCCGCCTCTGCACAGTTTTTTATCAACGTCGCGGACAACCACTTCCTCAACCACAGCGGCAAAAACGCCCAGGGCTGGGGTTACGCGGTGTTTGGAAAAGTCACCCAGGGCCTTGATACGGTTGACAAAATCAAGTCTGTCCCGACCGGCAGTCACGGTGGCCACCAGGACGTTCCCAAGGAATCCGTGGTGATCGAGAGCGTGACCGTTTCCGACGCCTACGCGGACAAGTAACCGCGCCGACAATGGTTTCGCTTTTCATATCCGACCTGCACCTGTCGAAGGAACGCCCGGCTATCACCCGGGCGTTTTTTCGCTTCCTTGACGAGCACGCTGCCGAGGCGGATAACCTCTATATCCTCGGCGACCTGTTTGAAGCCTGGATCGGCGACGACGATCCCGAAGAGCTGGCAGCAGAAGTAAAGGCCGCGCTCAGCAAGCTGACAGCCAGCGGTGTGGCCGTGTATTTCCTGCACGGCAACCGCGATTTTCTGGTCGGCAAGCGCTTTGCCCGGCAAACCGGCTGCACGCTGCTGGGCGATTACCATGTGATCAGCGCTGGCGGGCAGAATATTCTCCTCTGCCACGGTGACACCCTCTGCACCGGCGATGCCTCCTATCAGAAATTCCGCCGCAAGGTGCGCAACCCGATTTACCTGTGGCTGCTCGGCCACCTGCCCCTGAAGAAACGCCTGCGCCTGGCCGCCGAATGGCGCGCCAAAAGCATGGCCGCCAACAGCAACAAACCCGACAACATCATGGATGTGACCCCGGCAGAGGTAGAGAAACAGCTGGCGGCACACAATGCCTCGGTACTTATCCATGGCCACACCCATCGCCCTGGCGTGCATCAGCACGACAATGGCGAGCGGGTTGTATTGGGGGATTGGGGAAAGCTCGGGTGGTATGTACGGATAGACGGGGAACATCTTGATCTGGTTGATTTTTTGATTGATAACCCAGGGCCTGAATCCACCCACTCTGGCTCCACCGATGACGAGACTGATCAAACTGCAAAGTCAGAAGCCCAGCCCGTTACGCACAACCCAACGCTACAAAATCAAGCAGAAAGCCCGGCTTCAACCACAACCAAGCCCGCCACCGAAGAAACACCGCCTGCCGAAAAGTCATTGCCAGACCCTGCGTCTGCTCCGGCAGAGCGACAGGCCCTGCGACTGGTTTCAGTCAACCCTGAAGCCGCCCCTCAAAAGCCTGTCAAAGCGCCCACTGAAAAGCCCGGCGGCACTGCCAGGGAAAAGCGCAACCCGCCTGCAAACGGACAACTTTCATTCGACCTGTAAAGCAATAAAAACAAAAGCTTGCGATGCTTTCATTACAGAAAACAGCAGATGCTCCCCCGCCAGACCAGAAGCATCGCAACAAAATAGATAGCCTTTATTTTTCAGAAAATTACGCCAACAACCTAACCAGAATCCGGCGACAGAACTGGCACCCCTGAATGAAAGCGAAACTCGCTATCCGGTGCCTGGATCAACGCCCTCTCGCATTCCCCCATTTCGGCAATACGGTCACTGATATCCGTACCGGCTGCGGCTTTGGCGAGATTGAGATAATCCCGGTAGTGACGCCCTTCCGACTTCAGCAGTGAGGTATAGAACTTGCCCAGCTCCTCATCGAGCAGCGGTGCCAGCCGGGCAAAACGCTCACAGGAACGCGCTTCGATAAAGGCACCGGCAATCAGGGTATCGACCAGCTTGGCCGGCTCCTGCGGGCGCACCTGGTCGCGCAACCCGGCGGCATAGCGCGATGCCGTGATACGGGCATAGGTGATGCCCCGCGCCGTCATGATATCCAGCACCTGCTCGAAATGGCGCAGCTCCTCTCGCGCCAAACGCGACATCAGGTGCAATAACTCCACATCATCGGTATAGCGGTACATCAATGACAGCGCCGTGCTCGCCGCTTTCTTTTCACAGTTGGCGTGGTCAATCAGCAGCAACTCCTGCTGACTGAGCGCCGCCTCAATCCAGCTGTCGGGCGTTTCGCAATGCAGGAATGCCTTGATTTCGTCGAGGGAAGTTTGGGAGGGCATCTAGTGTCCGCGGGCCGGGATTGTTGGGGCGACTATTGTAGTGTCTAAGAGTTTCACGTTCCACGAGACAGGTTGCACGCAGAGAAAATGGGTGGCCCTCTTTTATTGATGCGGTACGTTTGATCCGAGAGCACGTTCGTGCTGAGCTTGTCGAAGCACTGTCGCGAAGGCCTTCGACAGGATCAGGCCGAACGGCATTCACGTTTAATTCTGCCGGATCAATAGTCCTTTACGTCAAACGTGTAACGTGAAACTCAAAGTCGCCTTAGCCAGAAAGCTGATAATCAAGTAAAATGCGCCACGGGCTTGCCGGCCCGCCCATCGATGTGTGTCATCGATAGCCCCGACTTCGGCTACCACCGCAGCGGGTAAATTCATTTATACGAGGAAACATCCGTGCTTGAAGCCTACCGCCAACACGTAGAAGAACGCGCCGCCGAAGGTGTACCCCCCAAACCCCTGAGTCCAGAGTGGACTGCTGAGCTGGTGGAACTGCTCAAGGCACCGCCTGCGGGCGAGGGAGAGTTTCTCCTTGACCTGATCACCAATCGCGTTCCCCCCGGTGTCGATGACGCAGCCTATGTGAAAGCGGCCTTCCTGTCCGCCATTGTCAAAGGTGAGGCGACCTCCCCCGTTATCGATCGCGTCAAGGCGGTCGAACTGCTGGGCATGATGCTGGGCGGCTACAACATCGCCACCCTGGTCGATCTGCTGGATGATGCCGAACTGGCGCCCCTGGCTGCCGAGCAGCTCAAGCACACTTTGCTGATGTTTGACGCCTTCCACGATGTGGATGAGAAAGCCAAAGCTGGCAACGCCAGCGCCAAGGCCGTGATGGAATCCTGGGCCAATGCCGAATGGTATCTGTCACGCCCGGCCGTACCCGAAAAAATCACCACCGCCGTGTTCAAGGTAACCGGCGAGACCAACACCGACGACCTCTCCCCCGCCCCCGACGCCTGGTCGCGCCCCGATATTCCCGTTCACGCCCGCGCCATGTACAAGATGGCCCGCGACGGTATCATCCCGGACGAACCCGGCGTGGTCGGCCCCATGAAGCAGATCGCCGAACTCAACGCCCGCGGCTACAAGGTTGCCTTTGTCGGCGATGTAGTGGGCACCGGCTCTTCGCGCAAATCCGCCACCAACTCGGTGCTGTGGTTCTTCGGCGAAGACGTACCCGGCGTACCCAACAAGCGCGCTGGCGGCATCTGCATCGGCGGCAAGGTGGCGCCGATTTTCTACAACACCATGGAAGATTCCGGCGCACTCGTCTTTGAAGCGCCCGTCGACGACATTGGCCAAGGCCAAATCATCGATATCTATCCCTATGAAGGCAAAATCACCGATCACGAAACCGGCAAGGTGATCTCCGAGTTCGCCCTCAAGTCCGACGTACTACTCGACGAAGTGCGCGCCGGTGGCCGTATCAACCTGATTATCGGTCGCGGCCTCACCCAGAAAGCCCGCGCCGCACTGGGCCTGGATCGCATTGACACCTTCCGCACGCCCGACAGCCCCGCCGAATCCAGCAAGGGTTACACCCTCGCCCAGAAAATGGTCGGCAAGGCTTGCGGCCTGCCCACGGCAAATGGAAACCAAGTCGGCGTGCGCCCCGGCACCTACTGCGAACCCCATATGACCACGGTGGGTTCCCAGGACACCACCGGCCCCATGACCCGCGACGAGCTGAAAGACCTGGCCTGCCTGGGTTTTTCTGCCGACCTGGTGATGCAGTCGTTCTGCCACACCGCCGCTTACCCCAAGCCGGTTGATGTGGACACCCAGCACACCCTGCCGGACTTTATCCGCAACCGTGGCGGCGTATCCCTGCGCCCCGGCGACGGCATTATCCACAGCTGGCTGAACCGCATGCTGCTGCCCGACACCGTCGGCACCGGCGGGGATTCCCACACCCGCTTCCCGATGGGAATTTCCTTCCCTGCCGGTTCTGGTCTGGTGGCCTTTGCGGCGGCAACCGGTGTAATGCCACTGGATATGCCGGAATCAGTACTGGTGCGTTTCAAGGGCACCATGCAGCCCGGCATCACCCTGCGCGATCTGGTGCACGCCATTCCCTACTACGCCATTCAGGAAGGTCTGCTGACGGTTGACAAAAAGGGCAAAAAGAACATCTTCTCCGGTCGCATCCTGGAGATCGAAGGCCTCGACAACCTCACCGTTGAGCAGGCGTTCGAGCTCTCCGATGCCTCCGCCGAGCGTTCTGCCGCCGGTTGCACCATCAAACTGTCGGAAGAGTCCGTCGCCGAATACCTGCGCTCCAATATCACCCTGCTGCGCTGGATGATTGCCGAAGGCTACGGCGACCCGCGCACCATCGAGCGCCGGGTGCGCAAGATGGAAGAGTGGCTGGCCAATCCGTCCCTGATGGCCGCCGATGCCGATGCCGAGTACACAGCCGTGATCGAGATCGACCTGGCCGACGTGAAAGAACCCATCGTCTGTGCACCGAACGATCCCGATGATGCCCGCCTGCTGTCCTCCGTGGCTGGCGACAAGGTAGACGAAGTGTTTATCGGTTCGTGCATGACCAACATCGGTCACTTCCGCGCAGCGGGCAAACTGCTGGCAAAATCAACCAGCCTCAACACCCGCTTCTGGATCTGCCCGCCCACCCGTATGGATGCCCACACCCTGATGGAAGAAGGCTATTACGCCATCTACGGCAAAGCCGGTGCCCGCACCGAAATGCCCGGCTGCTCCCTGTGCATGGGCAACCAGGCGCGGGTTGAATCCAAATCAACCGTGCTATCCACCTCCACCCGCAACTTCCCCAACCGTTTGGGCGATGGTGCCAACGTGTACCTGACCTCGGCAGAACTGGCCTCTGTCGGCGGCATCCTCGGTCGCCTGCCAACACCGGCGGAATACATGGAATACGCCAGCCAGCTCGACTCCATGGCAGCGGAAATCTACCGTTACATGAATTTCGACCAGATCGAGTCGTTCCAGAAATCTGCCCAGGATGGCAAGCGTATCGCTGCGGATATGATTGTTGATGTTGCCTGATACTGGCTACTGAAACACAAAACCCCGCTTCGGCGGGGTTTTTTATGGCCTAAAATAACGCTTCTCGGCGGCTTTAAAAAGCTTATTAAAGACTTATACTCAAATCCGCGAACACCATCAACTGGAAGCCAAATGCATTGAAACAGATGCGGAAGATTCCCTCCACGGAGGGCGCGATCATCCGCCAGCGAGTCAATGTCGAGTTGATTGATCTGTCGGAAGCCCGAAACGTCAAGGCGCAGACCAATACGCTTATCGCTTGCGCGTTGGTCGCTACCGGGTATTTTTTGATGTCCATGACGGCGATATCACCATCGTCATTTTCGAAGAGGTGAAAAAACGCGATGACCGCACATACTGACTATCAGGTAATCCGCGACGAATCCGGCAAACCCGCTTTTGTGGTGATTCCCTATGCTCGTTTCCAGGCACTGACTGGCGGGTTCACTCCGGGGACAGTTCCCAACGCCGTAGTGGGCATGGTGTTCGATGACGGCCTGTCACCCATCAAGGCATGGCGTGAATATCTTCGCCTGACCCAGGCGGAAGTGGCCGAACGGCTGGGCATATCCCAGGCAGCCTATGCCCAGATGGAGAGCGCCAAGAAACCCCGCAAGGTTACACGTAACAAGATAGCCAAAGCGCTGGGCATTGAGTTGGAACAACTGGATTTTTGATCAGCAGTAAGTAGCCCCCGGCAAAGCCGGGGGCTTTAATTTTGGCCTGGTCAGAAAAATTATTCGGCAATCAGACTCCAAGACTGATTTCATACGGGGTTGAGGCACGAAACGCATCATATGTCAGAGCTGGTGCGTTTCGTGCCTCAACGCACCCTATATCATGTCATTGGAATCAAGGTTATTGATTTGCTACATTCAAGTTGGTAGTTCTTTCGACTGTTCGAACTGAATAATCCCAGTGTGGCGCTTTTCAAAGTCAGGAAAAATTACAATAACATTGAACAAGACTGTGATAAAAGCGATCCAGCAGACTTTAGAGGAGCCTTGAACATGATCAGGCAATGGCTTTCGGTTTCAGTTCTTGGCGTGGGCTTGCTGACAGCCGCGCCAATATGGGCGCAACCAAGCGGCAACGCCGAATTGCCGGATGGCCCTGGCAAGCATCTGGTTGAGATCGCCTGCGCCTCATGCCACAGCTTGAATCTGATCAGCCAGTCGGCGGGCTATGCATCGGCCGCTGACTGGCAGCGGGTATTTTCCACCATGGTCGACCTGCCCACTGCACAGGCCGACACCATTGCCACCTATCTGGCAAGCCATTTTCCTGAAGACCCCAGCCGCCGTCCTGAACTGGTCGCCGGCGAGGTAGATATTGACATCATCGAATGGCAGGTGCCGACGCTGGGGCAGCGCTCGCGCGATCCTGCCGAAGCCCCGGATGGGTCAATCTGGTGGGCTGGCATGTGGGCCAGTCTTGCCGGCCGCCTCGACCCTGAGACCGGCACAATGGAAGAATTCCATTTGCCGCCATCGGCGCGGCCACATACTGTTGTGCCCGATAACGACGGCAACATCTGGTACACGGGTAACAGCAATGGCACCATCGGCAAGCTGGATCCGCGCACGGGCATGATCACCGAGTTTGCCACCCAAGGGCGTGATCCCCATTCCGCTACGTTCCACCCTAACGGCAATCTGTATTTCACCTCCCAGGGCGCTGCGATGCTTGGCCGACTGAATCCCAAAACCGGGGAGCTGCGGGAAATATCCACTGAGCCACGCCCTTACGGCATTACAGTGGCGGACGACGGCGCTGTGTGGATCGCCTATAACGGCACCAACAAGCTTGGCCGTATGGATCCGGATTCCCTCGACGTGCAATATTATGAAGTGCCCGATAAGCGCACCCGAATCCGCCGCCTCGATCTGGACAGGGAGGGCATGGTCTGGTTTGTAAACTCAAGCCTCGGCAAAATCGGCAGGCTTGACCCTGACAGCGGCGAAGTCCGTCAATGGGATTCACCCAGCGGAGCGGATTCCCATCCCTATGCCCTGGCCGTTATTGATGATGTTATCTGGTACAACGAATCGGGCATGCGGCCGGATGCCCTGGTGCGCTTTGATCCGGCAGCAGAGAGCTTCCAAAGCTGGGCCATTCCATCAGGGGTGGGCATTATCAGGCATGTCTGGGTGACCAAGGACAACAATCTGCTGATCCACCAAAGCAGCAGCAACCAGATTGGTGTGGTGAAGATCAAATAGAAGATAAAGTAAAACCCCCAGCCCAGAAGAAATCTCTCAACAACCGACATTTTTCAGCACCCGCCTGAAAGCTCGTAGGTTGGGTTGAGGAACGAAGCCCAACGTTTAACTGTGAGGTTAATGTTGGGCTTCACGAAAATCGTTCTGCCCAACCTACATATAATGCCCTCCTGGCTGCTTTGTTAGCCACTAAATCATTCAGCTGGTATCGGATTCATTTTCTCCACAGCTGAGATAATGCAACCACCAGCACTTACTAACAGGGAGCCCATGACACTCAACAAGCTTATCCAGATCGCTGGCATCATTGACCAGAAGGAAGCTGAGCTACTGCTTGCATCCGGGGTGCAGTGGCTGGGCTTTCCTCTGCGGCTTCCGGTTAACCTGCCGGATCTGACTGAAGAGGCGGCAGCCGCCATTATTCGTGGTTTGAAACCACCGGCATGCGGGGTGGTGATTACCTACCTAAATCAGGCTGAGGAAATCATCGCCTTTTGCCGAGAGCTCGGCGCTTCAGTTGTTCAGCTCCACGGCGATATCGATCTCGCCGAATTGGGGTACATCAAGAAGCATTACCCGGATCTGATGATTTTCAAAAGCCTGGTGGTGGGACTGCATACGCAGCAGGAATTGCTGGAGCTGGTTCGCTGCACGGCCCCTTATGTAGATGCCTATATCACCGACACCTACGACCCTCTCTCAGGTGCTACTGGCGCTACTGGCAAAACCCATGACTGGGCTGTGAGCCGTGAACTGGTTTTGTGCTCGCCCAGGCCTGTCATTCTGGCCGGTGGTTTGACAGCGGATAATGTGTACCCTGCTATCCTCGCCGTGCGTCCGGCCGGGGTGGACAGCCATACCGGGGTGGAGGACGAGTCCGGGCGCAAGAGCAGGGAAAAAGTGGAACGGTTTGTAAGTGAAGCGCAGAGAGCTTTTCGCTTTATCGACAATAACCCCTGAAAGACAATTTTCTCAACCCCTGGGTCAAACCCGGCCTTTTCCCTGAAATACAATCTGCAAACATTCACAACCAGATTGAACCGATACGGCTCCATCACCGGTTGTCGCTAATAAAAACCCCGCTTCTGCGGGGCTTTTTTTATCAAACAGGTTTTGACATCAGGCAGGGCTCTCCACATCCCTGGGCGGATCGTCTGCCTTGCGCCCTTCCTCCAGCAATTGCTGTTGATCCTTGGCTTTGGACAAAAACAGCAGGGTCCAACCGACTTTGGGCTGCGGTTGGCTTTCGTTGCTATAAACCCAAAGCTTGCCGCGCGGATCAATGGCAAAAAGCCTCAGGACCTTGCCGTGATGATTTTCGAACTGCTCCGGGCCGAACTCTGCGGTCAGTTTGGTGGCCTTGATTTCGTGATTCTGGCTCAACAGGCTGGCGAGTTTTCCGATGTTCACGTCATCGTCAAACATGCGGGGCACCCGCAGGCTGTGTACCAGCTGGCCCTTTTCTGTGGAGTCCTTTTCCTCGGCGTTGCGCAGGGTCATTACCATGCGTTTGCCGAATTCGGACTGGTAGCGCATGGCCGCCAGTGAGTTGAGCGCCGGGCGGTAGGACATGGCGAATAAACGCCCCAATCCGACAAGATCGAGATGCCGGTCAGCGTGGGCAGATACCGGATTACCGAAATAGGTGTCGATGCCGGCCATGCGGGCAGTCTGGGCTTCGCTCCAGCTGCTGGTGGCCATGCGAATGCGGAGATTCTGCTTTTGCAGGGCTTTTGCCACCGCCAGCGCCACCGGATTGCCTCCCACGATCAATATGCCATTGTCATCCTGTGACAAGCCCAGCAAGCGGGCCAGGGGTGCTGCGGTAAAGCTTTGCAGCAGCACGGTGGCAATAATCACCAGGAATGTCAGCGCTGGCAGCAGGCTCGCATTCTCATAGCCCAGGCTTTCCAGTTTAAAGGCGAATAACGCAGAAACCGCTGCAGCGACGATGCCCCGCGGCGCAATCCAGCCGAGCAGGGCTTTTTCCTGCCATTTCAGCTTCGATCTCAGGGTGCAGGCAAAAATGACCACAAATCGCGCCGCAATAATAACTGCCATTACTCCGACTGCGGCCCAGCCGAGATTGCCAATCAGGTCCAGATCCACCCTGGCGGCCAGTACGATAAACAGCACGGAAATGATCAGGATCGTCAGGCTCTCCTTGAACGAGAGAATATCCTCCATATTCAGATCGCGGGTATTGGCCAACCATATCCCCATCACGGTGACCGCCAGCAATCCCGATTCCTCTGCAAAATAGTTGGCTGTGGTGAAAACGGTCAGCACCAGCGCCAGGGTAAAGACATTGTGGAGATACTCCGGCAGCCAGTGGCGTTTCAGCAGCTGGGCCAACAGCAGGGCACCAAGAGCGCCGGTAACGACCCCGCTCACCAGTTCATGAATAAGGAACACCCAGAAATTGCCACTGCCGCCGGCAATGATCACTTCATAGACCAGCACCGCCAGTAACGCTCCGATGGGATCGATCAGAATACCTTCCCAGCGCAGGATATTGCTGATATTGGCGTTGGGCTTGACGGTGCGCAGCAGCGGCATAATCACCGTTGGACCAGTCACTACCACCAGCGCACCAAACAGCAATGCCATCGGCCAGCTGAGATCAATAAACAGCCAGGTACCGGCAGCAATCAGCAGCCAGTTGAGCCCCGCTCCCCAGCTCACCAGGGAGGTTACGCTCGAACCGTGCCCCGCCAAATCGCGAAAACGCAGGGTCAAGGCCCCTTCAAACAGCACCAGGGCAACCCCCAGCGAGACAGCCGGAAACAACAAATCACCAAAGATAATGTCCGGCTCGACAAACCCGGTAACCGGCCCCGCCACCAACCCGATCAAGAGCAGAAAGAGAATCGACGGCAGTTTGAGGCGCCAGGCGAGCCATTGGGCGAGCATGCCAGCCATAAGAATCAGAGCAATAAGCAGGGGGAGATCGTGATGCACAAGAGGTCCTTACAGATGGGTTGCGATACGTTGCGGTATCACCAGGGAATTGTCAAACCCCTGTTTTTACAGGATGTTTTATTCACTCAGAGCAAAAATGACATGTGCAATTCGCCATCAAAACGGGTAGAATCCGGCCCTTCCAAAACCCGACTGCCCTGCTTGGGTATTCCCCTTCACGGCAACAAACTCTGCGGACTGCACCATGGCTACCTTAACGCACGCAACACCCGAGCTGCTATCCCCCGCTGGCACTGCCAAAAACATGCGCTACGCCTTCGCCTATGGCGCCGATGCGGTGTATGCAGGTCAGCCGCGCTACAGCCTGCGGGTCCGCAACAATGAGTTCAATCACCTCGACATCATGGCCGATGCCGTGGCAGAGGCCCATGCCGGCGGCAAAAAATTCTATATCGCCAGCAATATTTCGCCCCACAACAACAAGGTAAAAACCTACCTGCGGGATATGGAAGCGGTGATCGACATGAAGCCCGACGCACTGATCATGGCCGACCCGGGCCTGATTATGCTGGTGCGGGAAAAGTGGCCCGAGATGCCGATTCACCTGTCAGTGCAGGCCAATGCAGTGAACTTTGCCTCGGTCAAATTCTGGGGCAAGCAGGGCGTCAGCCGGGTTATCTTGTCCCGTGAGCTGTCTTTGGATGAAGTGCAAGAAATTGGCGAAGAATGCCCGGATATGGAGTTGGAGGTGTTTGTCCACGGTGCGCTTTGCATCGCCTACTCAGGGCGCTGCCTGCTGTCGGGCTATATGAACCACCGCGACCCGAACCAGGGCGCCTGCACCAACGCCTGTCGCTGGAAGTACAACGCCCACGAGGGCCGTGAAACTGAAACGGGCGATATAGTCGCCCTTGATCCGGCAGTGCAGGCGGCGCAGATCTGGACACCGGACAGCACACCCCGCATCGAAGGGGATATGGACGACAAGCGCAAGGACGATACGCCCATATTCCTGCTCGAAGAACAGAATCGCCCTGGCGAACTGATGCCCGCCTTTCAGGATGAGCACGGCACCTACATCATGAATTCCAAGGATCTGCGCGCCGTACAGCATGTGGGTCGGCTGGTGGAAATGGGCATTCACTCCCTGAAAATCGAGGGTCGTACCAAGTCTCACTACTACGTGGCCCGCACCGCCCAGGTGTATCGCCGCGCTATAGACGAAGCAGTGGCTGGCAAGGCTTTTGATATGGATATGATGGCGCAGCTGGATCACCTCGCCAACCGCGGCTACACCGAGGGTTTTTACCGTCGCCATGTGCCCGAGCATCACCAGAATTACGAGCATGGCGCATCGTCAAACCCCAACCAGCAGTTTGTGGGTGAAGTGCGTGAAGTGGACAACGACCGCGGCTGGGCCACCATCGAAGTCAAAAACCGCTTTGAGGCCGGCGACACACTGGAACTGATCACCCCGGCAGGCAATATGACTTTTGCCGTGGAAACCATCGAGAACAGGGATGGTATATCCGTGAATGCTGCTCCCGGTTCAGGCCACGTGGTGAAAATTCCCCTGCCCCGCTCGCTGAGCACTGGCGATGATGCCCGCTACGCCATGCTGATGCGCTATATTGCCTGAGACTAGTACATATCAAGCACTGACTAGGGGTATAGCCAGCTGAATATGGCACCACCCCTTGCACTGTATTTAAACGGGACACACACTCTGCCCAATCCATAACTATACAGAGGTCTTCCCATGCCCCGACTCCTGCTGCTGCTGTTTGCTGCTTTTGCCGCCTGGTATATCTGGCACACCCTCAAGAGCATGAATGCCGCAGAACGCAAAAAGGCCATCCGTTCCTGGGGCCTGGCCCTGGTTCTGGTGGCTACCGTTTTGCTGGTCGCCATGGGCAAGATGCACTGGGTGGGTGCCGCTATTGCCGCCGCTGTCACCCTCTTTAAGGTATTAGCCAGCTTTGGTATTCGCGCTTTCCCGTTCCTGAAGATGTGGCAGCGCAATACCGGCAAACCCTCACGAATCCGTACAGCCGGGTTGGAAGTGACCTTCAATTTTGCCAGCGGCGAGATGGATGGCACCCTTTTCAAGGGGCCCTATGCGGGCAGCTCCCTCAACAGCCTGGACGAAGACAGCCTCAATCAACAGTTCGCTTTTTTTCAGGGCAGTGATCGCCAGTCAGCACTGTTGTTGAAGTCCTATCTGATCAAACGGGGTTTTTCCGGTTATGGGCCAAATCAGGGTGACTACGGTCAGCCCGGCAGCCTCACGGCAGGGAATATCACAAAAGACGAAGCGTTGCAGATACTGGGGCTGGAACCTGGAGCCTCTCAGGAAGAGATAATCCGGGCTCACCGCCGATTGATTCAGAAGCTACACCCCGACCGCGGCGGCAACGACTACCTCGCCGCCAAAATCAACTCTGCCAAAGACACATTGCTGGGCTAGCTGGTCAGCCTAGTTCATGGCTATCCGCAGGGTATCACCGGGCATGATCTTGTGCTTGTTGCTGAGGTTGTTCCACGCCAGCAGTTCCTTTTCGGTGCGGTTAAAGCGGCGGGCAATGCCCCAGATGGAATCCCCTGGTTTGATCACGTAAACCTTGCTGCCGGATGACTTGCTGCCCGAGGTTGTTGTGGAAGCAACCCTCGACTGGGCATCAGCGGTCACCCTTCCCGGCAAACGCAACTCGCGCCCGGCGCGGATATTGTGATTCTTCAACCCATTCAGGCTCATCAACTCCTTGACACTGGTGTTATAGCGCCGCGCCACATGGGACAGGGTTTCACCCCTGGCGATGCGGTGCAACACATCGGGCTGCTGGTAGGCATAACGCTGCCCGGAGGGCATGCTGGCTATTGCCTGGGCAAGGGGTTGCTTCAGGCCGGAACGGGGAAATTTCAGGGCAAAGCCTTTGGGAATCCGTTTTTCACCTGTCCACACCGGGTCCAGCAATGCCGGGTTGTACAGGCGCAGGGTAGCAACATCGGTATTCATGGCCTGGGCCAGTGGCGCTGCATGGATATAGTCCTGCAGTGTTACCCGGTCGTAGTCGATTGGCGAGGCAAGTGCCACCTGGCCAAAATACTTGCTTGCGTTGCGGTCAACCTCAAGGGCCGCCAGAAAAGACACGTAAAAATTGCGCGAGGCAAAACCGAATGACGGGCCTCGATACTTGCGCACGATGGTGGCGATATCCTTGGTGCCCATGGCCGCAGCACCGCGACTGATGCCACCGGCGCCGTGATTGTAGGCGGTTAGTGCCAGCGGCCAGGTGCCAGTGATCCGATAGTTGTTTTTCAGCAGTTTGGCCGCAGCATGGGTCGATATATAGGGGTCGAGCCGTTCATCCATCAGGTGATCAACCTGCATGTACTGCCTTGCAGTAGCGGGCATAAACTGCCACATCCCGGCAGCTGCCACCCGGGAATAAACCGAGGGGTTAAAGGAGGACTCCACATGGGGCAATACCATCAGTTGCTCGGGAAGCCCGTGCTCTGCCAGCGCCTTGCGAATATGGTCGCGCCACTGGCCGGAACGTACCAGTCCCGCCTTGAAACGGTCGGATTGTCCGAGCTGAAAGCGAATTTCATCGGCAGCCTGACGGAAGCGCTGTGAAGAAGTGCCCTTGGGCCAGGCATTCAGCGCTGCCTTTTCCTCCGCATTGAGAGCAGTGCGCTTACCTGCCGCCAGTTGGCGGAGCGCTGACTGGTATCGAGCCTTGGCCTGATTGACCAGGCGCTCGCGCTCAGCGTGGTTGCCATGGGCAGGCAGGGAGACAGTGCCATAGACCACCGACAGATCCCAGGGATCGTGCAACAAACCACTGTTGGTATCCACCTGCGAATAGATCCTGATCCAGAAGTTCACATCCCTTTGCAACTCGGCAGGCTTGGGGAAATCGTTGCTCGACTGCGCCGACGCAGAAAAGAGAATGGCAACGAGTAAATAGAAGAATCTGGCCATGGGTTTTTATAGGTCTCTTTTGCAGTGGCTGGTGGGTTGCGGACGGGACATGTTATAACAAATTCACTGCCCCCATGAAAGACCAGTGGTCACACCGGAACGGGGCTTTTGTCGTTTTCGCTCTTTGTTCAAGCCCGCAAGCAAATGGTAACAGCTCAGCTGGAACTTAGCGGTTGCACAGGTAACACCTCTATTCCTGACACTCTCAATCTGGCAGGTATTTTTCCCGGTGCTGCCCAATGGGGGAAATATTTGCCCACAAAGCTGTCTATAGTGGGTGTAAAAATCCGTGTCACCATATCAGGGGGTAATCTATGAGCATCATCCGACTTCTTGTATCAACAATCATCCTTGCTGCCATACCGTTCATCTCTGTCCAGGCAGAGGACAAGGTAGAAGGGGAAAACTGTATCCCCATCCAGCACATCAGCAATATCGACGTGCTGGACAAACAACATATCGTGTTTGAAATGCAGCCCGGCAAAAACTACCTCAATACCCTTCCCCGCTCCTGCATCGGGTTGCGCAAGGACAAGCCCATCATGTACAAGACATCCATCAGCCAACTATGCAGTCTGGACATCATCCATGTGCTGGAAAACTATGGCGGGGGCTACCAGCAAGGTGCAGGCTGTGGCCTGGGCAAATTCACCGCCCGCAGCGATGAAGAAGTGAAGGCGCTGAAAGAAGAACTCAAACAGGCCAAACAGTAGGTCTGTCCTCAGGCAACATCCAAAGGCAAGCCACTGGCTTGCCTTTTTTATTCAATATACGCCTGTAAAACCCAGTGATCCCAAAGCGTGAAGCTCCCGGTGCAGCATTGGCGATTAACCGCCTGGCAATTCCTGCCATCAGCTAACTGTGCTAGATTGCCCGCCCGCCAGATAATCGTTGAGCCTGTAGTGAACCTTCTCCTTTTCCCGCCAGCAGCGAATGACAACGGCATTGTTGTGGTCAGCGGGCGTCAGTGTGCCCACCTCAAAGACCAGCTTAAAGTGGCGCTTGGTGATAGCGTCAGGGTCGGTGAAATCGGCGGCTCCATGGGTAATGGCGAGGTGGTTGCCATGGCCGGTGACACCATCTCACTGAAGGTGGAGCTCACCGCAATCCCACCTCCGCCACTTCCTCTCCGGCTTATTCTGTCCCTGCCGCGCCCAAAGATGCTGCGTCGTATCCTCCAGACTGTCGCCAGCCTCGGCATTGTGGAACTGCATCTGATCAACAGCTTCAGGGTAGAAAAAAGTTACTGGCAAACCCCCTGGCTGGAGGCTACTGCGCTTGAAGAGCAACTTCTTTTGGGGCTTGAGCAATGTTGCGACACCACTCTGCCCAGGGTGTACCAGCACAAACGCTTTAAACCCTTTGTTGAGGATTTACTGCCCGGCATCGTGGCCGGGACAAGGCCATTGCTGGCCCACCCCTATTGCCAAACCTCCTGCCCGGTTGCCGTCAATGAACCCCTGACACTGGCAATCGGTCCGGAAGGCGGCTTTATCCCCTACGAGGTGGAAAAACTGATCCAGTGCGGATTTGAGCCGGTAACACTGGGTACCCGTATCCTGCGGGTTGAAACAGCCATTCCGGTGCTGGTTTCACGTCTGTTTTGTTGAGAAGTGTAGCCACGCTCATGTTGCATTGAAAGTTGCCCATAACCGGACTGCATTGCCGCTATCCAGCACCGCATAAAGTCGTGCACGAAATTCCACCAAACCCGGTAGCTCAGCCGCAAACAAAAAAGCCCCGCAATTTTGCGGGGCTTTTTACTACTGCCTGTTAAGTCAGAGAATAATCAGGGAAGCAGATGGCTCACGCCATCACGCTCTTCCAGCAATTCATCTTCACTGGCTTTCATGCGAGCCTGCGAGAAGTCGTTGATGGCCAGACCCTGGACAATTTCCCAATCGCCGTTTTTGCATACACAGGGGAAGGAGTAGATGAGTCCTTTGGCAATACCGTAGCTGCCATCGGAGTAAATACCCATGCTGACCCAGTCGCCTTCCGCAGTGCCGAGAGCCCAGCTGCGCATGTGACCGATGGCGGCATTGGCGGCAGAAGCAGCACTGGAGGCGCCACGGGCCTTGATAATGGCGGCGCCGCGCTGCTGGACATCAGGGATAAAGGTGGTTTCGTACCAGTCCTGGTCCACCAGATCAATGCCGGCCTGACCTTTGACGCTGCTGTGGTGGATATCGGGATACTGGGTGGAGGAGTGGTTGCCCCAGATGATCATGCGGGTCACGTCATTGACGGTGGTGCCGGTCTTTTGCGCGAGCTGGGAGAGAGCACGGTTGTGGTCAAGACGGGTCATCGCAGTGAATTGACGGGGATCGAGATCCGGTGCATTGCGCTGGGCAATAAGGGCATTGGTATTGGCCGGGTTGCCCACTACCAGCACATTGATGTTACGGCTGGCATTGTCGTTGATGGCTTTACCCTGCACGGAGAAGATAGCGGCGTTGGCTTCGAGCAGATCCTTGCGCTCCATGCCGGGGCCGCGGGGACGGGCACCCACCAGCAGGGCATAGTCGGCGTCCTTGAAGGCCACGTTGGGATCATCGGTTTGCACCATGCCGGCCAGCAGCGGGAACGCGCAGTCATCCAGCTCCATGGCAACGCCGTTGAGGGCTTCCAGGGCAGGAGTGATTTCAAGCATCTGCAGGATCACAGGCTGGTCGGGGCCGAGCATTTCACCGGCTGCAATTCTGAAAAGTAGGGAATAACTGATTTGTCCGGCCGCGCCAGTCACGGCTACACGTACAGGTGCTTTCACAGGCTCTCTCCGCATATCTGTCTGTTTGAGGGTGGGTTAGGAGGCCGCATTATACGGAACTGGCCACATTTTTCATCTCTGCCCTGCTCAGCTGTCTGTCAGCGCCCGGTAACGCACTTCCAGGGAGCGATAGACGTCATCGCTGAAGCTGTGGCTGGCGCGGTCGAGCTCGTTGAGTATCTCCACCAGATGCTCGTTGTCTTCCCTGCCCTGCCAGGTCTTGTGGTAGGTACCCTGCTGGTAGCCCTGATCCTGGCGAAACATGTTGAGCACGTTCTTGCCCACATAGCGACTGTAGAGCTCGTCGAATGACAGGTCGATGCCAGCCATCAGGCGGGCAAAGAGAGCCACATCAAAATCACGGCTTTGAAGTGTCGCCAGGGTAAATACTTCGAGATCCTCGGCAAAATGACTGACTGGCGGCGCCAGCTGGATCTGTGACTCCACCTGACTGGCGATCTGCTCGAGCGAATCGCCCTTGAGCAGCAGGATACTGAGGCCAAAATGCCAGATGTCCACCAGTTCCAGCTTGACCTGATCGCGGTCGGGGTTCTGCTTTTTCCACCACTTCCAGCCGTGGTGCTCCATCAGTTCAGCGCATTCCACCCAGATCGCCCGGTACCAGGGAAAATTCTGCTCCCGCCAGTTGGCGTTGACCTTGGTGTTCATGGCGTCCTGCAGGTCGAGCATGGTGAGTATCTGTTGCTTCATGGTTGCCCCTGATGAGCGTGCTCAGGCACGAACGAACATATTGGATTCTTTTTCCAGCCAGATGCGGGTATTGGGGCCATGGCCAGTGATCACCTCGGCATCGTCATCCAGGGTATAGAGACGCTCCCGGATCGATCTGACAATTTCCTCAAAATCCCCACCCCACAGATCGGTGCGGCCGATGCTGCCCTTGAACAGGGTATCTCCTGCCACCAGCGTCTTGCACTCCTCAAACCAGAAACTGGTGGAGCCGGGCGTATGACCAGGGGTATGCAGTGCTACACCACCACAGCAACCCAGATCCTGATCATCGGTAAAAAAGTGGTCAGGCTGCGGCAGCTTGATGGAGGGGAAGCCGAAACGTCGGCACTGCTCCTCAACCCCCTCCCACAGAAATATGTCGCCCTCGTGTAGATAGATCGGTGCACCAGTGACTTTTTTGATTTCGCCTGCGGCAAGAATATGGTCGAGATGGGCGTGGGTGTGGATGATCGCCACCACCTTCAGACCCAACTCGGCAAGTTGCTGGAGAATGCGCTCGGCATCTCCGCCCGGGTCCACCAGCAGCGCTTTTCCGGTGAGGGTATCGCCGATAATCGAGCAATTGCACTGCAATGGCCCCACCGGAAAGGTCTTGACGACGATCCGATGGGTTGCGGCGTTTTCTACAGGATGGCTCGTTGCTTGCTCCATGATTCCCCCGGGTGAAGCGCTGAATCGTGGATTAAGCGCAGAAACGACCAAGGATTCTAGCACAGCTGCAGAGGAGATCACCCTGCAGGTTCAGCTTGCGACAGCCTCAGGTAATTGAAAGAGACGCCGGAAATTGGCGGAGGTAACAGCGGCCAACTCTGCCACAGACAGGCCTTTCAGTTCAGCCACCTGACGCGCCACTTCCACCACATACTGCGGTTCATTCTGCTTGCCGCGATGGGGCATCGGCGCCAGCCAGGGCGAGTCAGTTTCCACCAGCAGGCGCTCAAGGGGAACCTGCCTCACCACTTCGCGCAGTGCCGCAGCGTTGCGGAAGGTGATAATGCCGGAGAATGAAATATAGAAATTCAGGTCGATGGCGGCCTGGGCCATTTCCCAGCTTTCGGTAAAACAGTGCAGCACACCACCGCGCTGCGGACAGGCGTACTGGCGCAACAAGCGCAGGGTTTCATCCTGCGCTTGCCGGGTATGGACAATCACTGGCTTGGCCAGCTCCCGGGCCGCAATCAGGTGGTTGATAAAACTTTCGATTTGCCAGTCAGCAGTCTCGGCGGAATAGTGGTTATCCAGCCCGGTTTCGCCGATGGCAACAACCAGATCGGACTGCCCAAGGGCGACAAGCTGCGCAACATCGGGAACGGGAATAGTCGATTCCTGCAAGGGATGAGCACCGGCAGATACATAGACATCCCGGTAGCCCTGGGCCAGTTCGATCAGCTGCCGGGAGGATTCGAGGTCGATACCCACCGTCAGAAAGCCACCCACACCGCGGGCGCGCGCCGCATCCAGCACTTCATCGAGGGTTTTGCCTGCGCGCAACAAATCAATACGGTCGAGATGACAGTGGGAATCAATCAACATGAAAAGCGAATCGCTAGAGGCTGTGGGTAAGTCGGTCAGTGGTGAGCAAATCCACCAAAAGGGTCTCAATTTTGGCCACCAGTGGGCCCGCATCGGCATTGAGCTGGATACCAATACCCTGCTTGCGGCTGGTCACCACCCCGGCAGGGGTAATCCATACCACCGTGCCAGCAAGGGGGATCTTTTCAGCTTCGCCAAAGAGGTCGAGGACCACAAACACTTCATCGCCGAGGACAAACTGCTTGCGGGTGGGAATAAACAAACCGCCGCGGTTGATAAAGGGCATGTAGCAGGCATGCAGCTCATTGGCGTCGGGAATCGTCAACGTTATTATGCCGTGGCGCATACCACCACCAGAAATCTCCATATCGACATCAACCCCTGTGAGCAAGACCGGTTTTTTGATGGGGCCAGTCTACCACCGACTTCCAATCCATTAAAACCTCCTCCCACAGCAGCTGAAGGTTGGGGTTGGTGGTACTGAGCAAGCGCTGCTTCACCTGGATCAGGCGGTCATTGAAGCGAAACAGGCGCCGCGACCAGGCGCTGTCCAGCGATTGAGGGGAGCGCAACAAGCCGTAGACATGATTCATGAACCAGTCGATAAGATCCCGCGGGGGTAATTCCTGGAATATTTTGGCCACCTCAAGCGCCGACAGCGCGCCCTCCTCCAGATCCCTCAGCCCCGTTTCAAAGCGCCGCAACTGATCCAGCAAGCCGGTTTCCAGCAGGCGCAGGGCCAGCAGCGGGCGGCCCCCTGCCTGACTGAGCGCCATGGGGATGTCCGCACCATGGCTGGTATTGTCTGACAGCCACTGCCGGGTCAGCTCCTCGCCGGGTTGCGCCATGGGCAGGATGCGGCAGCGACTGCGGATGGTGGGCAGCACCGCGCCTGGCTGGTGGCTGACCAGGATAAGCAGCACCTGGCGGCCGGGCTCCTCCAGGGTTTTCAGGAAGGCATTGGATGCGTTGACATTCATCGCCTCCGCCGGGCACAACACCATGACCCGCCAGCCGCCTTGGGACGCTGTTTTAATGGCAAATTCCGACAGGGCGCGAATATCATCAATCTTGATGACCTTGCCCTCCTGTTCCGGCTCCAGCAGCATGAAATCGGGGTGAGAGCCCGCCGCAAACAACAGGCACTGGCGACACTCACCACAGGCAGCACCCTCGCGGGGTGAATGGCACAGCAAACGCCGCGCCAGCGCCAGGGCAAAATCACGTTTACCAATACCCGATGGGCCAGTCAGCATCAACGCGTGGGGCATTCGCGTCAGTTCAATCTGGTTGTTGAGGGTATTCCAGCTATCCAGCTGCCAGGGATAGGGGTTGGTGTTCATGGCAGCAAAGGCTCCAGTGCAGCGGCGATGTGTTGCTGAACCTGCCCCAGTGACTGGCTCGCATCAATGACCTGGTAGCGCGCGGGAGTGAGACGGGCAAGTTCGAGATAGGTATTCCTGACCCGTTCAAAAAAGGACATTTGCTCGACTTCAAAACGGTCGAGTTCGCCGCGCTGGTTGGCACGCGCCATCCCCAGGGTCGGTTCAATATCGAGGATCAGGGTCAGATCCGGACGCAGGCTGCCTTGCACCAGGGTTTCCAGGTGCGCTATTTGCCCCATATCCAGACCACGCCCACCTCCCTGGTAGGCATAGGTGGCATCGGTGAAGCGATCACACAGCACCCATACGCCCTGCTCCAGGGCAGGGCGGATGACTCTGGCGAGGTGCTGGGCTCGAGCGGCAAAAATCAGCAGCAATTCAGCCATACCATCAACAGCTTCGGTTTGATGATCCAGCAACAGGGTGCGGATTTTTTCCGCATAGGGCGTGCCGCCCGGTTCCCGGGTGGCAAGATAGGGAATGTCGTGACCTGCAAGCCACTGTTCAATAAAGGCTTTGTTGGTGGTCTTGCCTACGCCTTCACCGCCCTCCAGGGTGATAAACCTGCCTGCCATGGAATGCCTCATTGGTTGCCTGCCGGTGCTGAGCGGTAATTCTTGCTGCGCTTGAGCTGGTATTCGCGCACAGCCTTAATGTGTTGGTCCAGGGTATTGGAAAAAAAGTGGCTGCCGTCGCCCCTGGCAACAAAATACAGCGCCGTGCCCGGTTCCGGATTTAGGGCGGCGTGGATCGCCTCGCGGCCGGGGTTGGCTATGGGTGTGGGCGGCAAAGCCGAAATCAGGTAGGTGTTGTAGGGATTCTCTTCACCCAGGTGTTTGCGGGTGAGGTTGCCGTCAAAATTTTCCCCAAGACCGTAGATCACCGTAGGGTCTGTTTGCAGTCGCATCCCCTTGTTCAGACGCCGCACAAAAACCCCTGCAATGGTTGTGCGCTCACTGGCGAGGCCGGTTTCCTTTTCAATGATTGAGGCCAGAATCAATGCTTCATAGGACGACTCAAGGGGCAGATCAGGGGCTCGATTGCGCCATTCCTCAGCAAGAATAGCCTGCATCTGGCGATGGGCCTGGCGGAAGATATCGAGTGGCGAACGGTTGCGGGGAAAGGTATAGGTATCGGGAAAGAACCAGCCTTCAGCATTTTCCACGGCGGTTTCGCCATCCTCATCCGTCACCAGTGCGCTGACTTCAGCTATATCAGGGAGCGGCTGTTGCGAGAGAATCGGGTGGGCAGCCACAAGTTCCAGCCACTGGGCCACCGTCCTGCCTTCGGGAAAGGTGATGCGATGCAATACCACATCACCCTTGAGCAGTTTTGCCACCAGATCCAGGATGGTTTCACCCTGTTTGATCAGATACTCACCGGTATGGATTTTGCCACTCACTGCCAGCCGCGCATGTAATTGCATCGGCAGGGGGCTGGTGGTCAGCCCTTCACTGTGAAGGCGTCGCGCCAGGCCTGTGAGAGTGCTGCCCGGCTCCACCATCAGGGTATAAGTATCTCCCTCGAAGCTGAGGGGTTGCACCAGGCTATTGGTGACCCACCAGTAAAAGGTACCGGCCGCCAGCAGAGCGACGACAAACAGGCTGGCAGCAAGCAGGATCAGGCGACGAAACAAGGCAAATTCTCTTCTAGTCGATGCTGTAGCACGACGGTTTGTGGATGTTCTGACCAGGTCTGCAACCCGGCAATAGCGGCGACAGGGGTTACACCACTGACCGCATTGCAGATAAAAATCTCATCGGCTTCGGCGAGCCGGGCTGCGGGAATCAACGCCTCGGTTACAGAGAAGCCAGTAGCGGGATACAGGCTGTCGAGCAGGTAGCGGCGCATCACACCCGCAACGCCGCAGTGTTCGAGACGGGGAGTCAACCAGTCATTTTTAAAGCGAAGGAAGATATTGTGACTGAGCGCCTCGACCACATTGCCATTCTGATCCAGCAACAGCCCTTGCAACTCGCCTTCAAGCTCCATGGCGGCCACCACCTGGTCGAGGCGGTTGAGATGCTTGATACCAGCCAGCACGGGATTGGCAGGCAAGCGATAGCGGCATTGCTGGAGGGTGCAAATGGCAGGAACGTCGGGCACGGGATTCCAGTGAACAATCACTGTAGGACTGGCAACCGGAGGCGAGCGGTAACCGCGCGGACCAACACCTGCTGTCACTGTGAGTTTTACCACGCCGTTTGCAGGCATCTGCATCAGCCCAGAGTCAAGCCGGTCGACAATCGTATCAGTGGAGGCATGGATGCCCAGCCGTTCAAGCCCCATTGTCAGACGCTCGAAATGTAATGCCAGCAGAGGGATCTGTCCGTCATACCGCCGCATGGTTTCAAAAACCCCGTGGCCATAGCTCAAGCCCCGATCAAGGCTGGTCAGGCAATCACTGGCTGCGCCATTGATAAAAATGAGGGGTTGCGCCATAGCTGGAGTTGGTTACTCGGTTGAGGGCATTTTCTGTAGGGATAGTAAAAGAAAGGCCGTGCTGTTAACAGCACGGCCTTTGCGATCAAGTCAGATACGAATGCTGGATTCGCTAACGACTGGATGTGAAACCAAACAGTTACTTCAGGTTGTTATTGATATAGTCGATAGCCTGCTGAACGGTGGTGATTTTTTCAGCATCTTCATCAGGGATTTCGGTGTCGAATTCTTCTTCGAGAGCCATGATCAGCTCCACAGTGTCAAGGGAGTCCGCGCCCAGATCGTCAACAAAGGAAGAGTCAGGCTTTACATCTTCTTCTTTTACGCCCAGTTGCTCGGCGACCATTTTAACAACGCGTTCTTCGATGCTGCTCATGATATTGGATACTCCTGTTTCTATAGATTTTCTTTATGTTACCGCAACTGTGAAAAATCACGGCTGCACAAAGGACCTGAATAAGGCGTTTATTACGTCGCGCATTCTAACGTAAATTATCTTGTTCGTAACCGATTTTATAGATTTCCAAAATAATGATTAAAAATCAATGTGTTAAACCATATACATGCCACCATTCACATGGATGGTCTCACCGGTGATATAGCCGCCGGTATCCGCCGCCAGAAACGCCACCACCGCTGCGATCTCCTCCGGCATGCCCAGCCGCGCCAGTGGTATCTGGGTCAGCAGGGCCTCTTTGCTGGCCTCGGGCAGATCGCGGGTCATATCGGTGTCGATAAAGCCCGGAGCCACGGCATTGACCGTGATATTGCGTGAACCCAGTTCACGGGCCAGGGCGCGGGAAAAGCCACCCACACCAGCCTTGGTGGCGGCGTAGTTGGACTGCCCGGCATTGCCCATGGTTCCCACCACCGAAGTGATATTGATGATACGCCCCCAGCGCGCCTTGGTCATGCCCCGCACCGCGTGGCGACAGAGGCGATAAACGGCATTGAGGTTGGTGTCGATCACATCGAGCCACTCCTCATCTTTCATGCGCATAAGAATATTATCCTTGGTGATCCCGGCGTTATTGACCAGGATCAGGGCCGGGCCAAATTCTTCATCAATGGCCTTGAGCACAGTCACCACTGACTCATTGCTGGTGACATCCAGGGTCATCCCCTTGCCCTGAATGCCCTTGGCGGCGAGACGTTCGCTGATTTTTTGCGCTCCGCTGTCAGTAGTGGCTGTACCCACCACGATGGCGCCCTGCTCTCCCAGCATATCCGCAATGGCTGCGCCAATGCCCCTGCTTGCCCCGGTGACCAGGGCGACTTTACCGTTAAAACTCATGGTGACTCCTTGTTGAAATCGAGAGGGGTTCAGACTGCGGCCAGAGCTTCTTCGAGGCTGGCACTGTCTTCCGTCGCGTAGGCATTCAGATTGCGCTCAATACGCTTGGCGAGGCCGCTGACCACTTTGCCTGGCCCACATTCAACCACGCTGGCAATACCTTTAGCCAACATGGCCTCGATGCAATCCACCCACAGTACTGGATTATAGATCTGCTCGATCATCAACTCCTTGATTACAGCAGGATCCTGCTCAGTCCGGGCGTGGACATTGTGTACTACGGGTATGGCCGGGGCCTTGAATTCAGTGGCGCGAATATGTTCCGCCAGGCGATCCGCTGCCGGACGCATCAGGGAGGTATGGAAAGGTGCGCTCACCGGTAATGGTACAGCGCGTTTGGCACCAGCCGCTTTCAGTCCTTCAACCGCTCTGGCTACTGCCGCGGCATCCCCGGCTATCACCACCTGGCCGGGGGAATTGTAGTTCACGGCTGATACGACTCCGCCCTGGGCTGACTGGGCACAGACATCCCTGATCAGCGCATCATCAAGACCCAGAATGGCTGCCATGGCACCCTCACCCGGCGCTACCGCATCCTGCATAAAGGCGCCGCGCATGCGCACCAGAGCAACCGCATCCTGAAAGGCCACCGCTTCAGCACATACCAGTGCTGACCACTCACCCAGGCTGTGGCCGGCCAGCAGGGACGGCTGTGCGCCACCGCGCTGCTGCCACACCCTCCAGAGGGCAACACTGGCTGTCAGTAGCAGCGGCTGGGTGCACTCGGTCAGGTTGATCTCATCCTGCTGGCCGTTCTGCACCCTGTCCCACAGATCATAGCCCAGGGTTTGCGATGCCTCGGCAAAGGTGGAACCGATAACCGGATACTGCCCGGCCAGTTCTGCCAGCATGCCGATTTTTTGTGATCCCTGGCCTGGGAATATAAAAGCCAGATTCTCTTTTTGCATAATTCACCTTTATATGTGATGGCAATAATTGTCGGTGGAGCGTCTCTATACAGGGTAGTGGCAAATCGTCATGGCTGCGGCTGGAGTGACTCAAGTCGAGTGACTATGCGTTGCGGCACATCCTGTCTGGCCGCACTGATTGCCACAGTCAGCGCATTTTCAAATCCCGCCTGGGTCGCTCCGCCATGGCTTTTAATCACCACCCCGTTGAGACCCAGCAAACTGGCGCCATTGTAGAGGGACGGATCAATACGGCTTTTCAGACTGGCCAGGGCTGCACGGGCAAAAAAGGCGCCGATCTTTCCCGCCAGGGATGCATTGAGGCTGTCCTTCAACATGGCGCCGATCATGCGCGCTACCCCTTCGCTGGATTTCAGTGCCACATTGCCTACAAAGCCATCGCAGACAATGATATCCACCGCACCGGAAAATATGCCGTCACCCTCAACAAAACCGTGGTAGTTGATGCGCGCATCGCCAGCCAGTCGCACAGCGGCCTCGCGGACCACGGCCTCGCCCTTGTCCTCTTCATGGCCAACATTCAGCAAGGCGACGCGCGGTTCGGGAATCGACTCAACCACCTGCACCATGGCGCTGGCCATATGGGCAAACTGCACCAGATGATCGGCATCACAGCCAATATTTGCCCCCATATCGAGCAGATAGGCACGGCCCTGGGGGGTAGGCATGGCGGTGCAGATGGCTGGGCGGTCAATGCCGGGCAGTTTACCCAGCAGGCTCATACCCATGGCCATCAACGCACCGGTGTTGCCCGCACTGACACAGGCATCTGCCCTGCTTTCGGCAACAGCACGGAGGGCGTGCCAGAGGGAGGAATCGCGCTTGCGGCGCAGGGCCTGGGCTGGCTTTTCGTCCATGGCGACAACCTGGGGACAGTGGATCACCTCAAGGCGATCACGCCAGGCATGGGAAGACCCGGCTAACAGCGGCGCCAAAACCGGAGCGACAAGAGATTCGTCACCATACAACTGGAGACGGAGGTGGGGATAGCGAAGAAGGGAGGAAACCGCAGAGGGAACCGTAAGGCGGGGACCAAAGTCCCCGCCCATGGCATCAACCGCCAGACAGCAATTGTCTGAGAGCAAGTGTCTTATTCGTCGTTGGACTCAATCACCTTGCGACCGCGGTAAAAGCCGTCGGCGCTGACATGATGACGACGATGCTTCTCACCGCTCACCTGGTCTACAGACAGGGTGGGGCCAGTGAGGCTGTCGTGTGAACGACGCATGCCACGCTTGGAACGGGTAGTACGATCTTGTTGAACGGCCATTTTGTTACTCCTGGTGCTTTAAGCACGTGTTTCTGGCAGCTATTGCCTGGTTTTCAACTGCGCAAGAATTCCAAAGGGGTTCTCCGCAGTGTCTTCAAATTGTCCGGTGGAATAGGACGTTGTACCTGGACACTGGTCCTCATCGTGATAAGCCACAATGGGCAGGGCCAGAAGCAACTCGTCTTCCACCATGGTAAAAAGATCGGCGACGTCTGTATCAACGATCCAGGGTTCCAGCCGCTCTGGCAGCTTTTCGGCCCGTTCTTCATCCCACGCGATGCCAAGGTGCAATTCGCCGGCCAGGGTTTTATGCACTGGCTGCAAGCAGCGCTGACACTGGAGAGCAATCTCCAGACCAACCTTGCCCTCAACAGTGGCATGACCTTCCTGATCGCGAAAAAACTGCAACTCGACCTGCGCACCCTCGTCCATGCTGATCACAGCATCGGCCAACCGCGTCATTTCCGCAGTTGGGGCGTTTCCGCTCAAGCTGGCACCCTGGGTAACAAGTTTCCGGGGTTCCACATGGCGGGGGAGCTGTTTCCGCACGGGGGGGGTCGACATAGGCGCGCAATTCTAGGGATATGCACTAGCCGTGTCAAAAAATATTGAGTGAAAACAGGGATTATGTCGGCTACTGGTAGTCGCATTCGCAAAAACAGCTCAGAGCCGCTCGCTAACCCTGTTTTTATTGGGATAATGCCGCCTATTCCCGGTCATTTTCCAGTCAAGGAACAGCCAACCATGTCACTTCCCCTGGTTCTCGCCTCCTCCTCTATCTACCGACAAACGCTGCTCCAGCGCCTTGGCCTGCCTTTTGTAGCGCAAAACCCTCACACCCGCGAGGATCCACTGCCGGGTGAACCTTCACGCTCCCTGGCCGAGCGACTGGCGCTGTGCAAGGCCGGAGCGCTGTCGGAGGATTTCCCCGAGCACCTGATTATCGGTTCCGACCAGGTGGCCACCCTCAACAAGCAGGTACTGGGCAAGCCCGGCGATTTCGACACAGCCTTTGCGCAACTCAAAGCACAGTCGGGAGAAACAGTGCTGTTCTACACCAGCGTGGCGATTCTCGACAGCGACAAGGGAGCCTATCGCTGCGCCACAGATACTACCAAGGTCACGTTTCGCAAGCTCGATGACGGGGAAATCACCCGCTACCTGGAACGGGAACAGCCCTACGATTGCGCCGGGAGCTTCAAGGTAGAAGGTCTGGGCATAGCCCTGTTTAAAAGTGTCGAAACCCAGGACCCAACAGGGCTGATGGGGTTACCGCTGATATTGGTCGCTAAAATGCTGCGGGAGTTTGGGGTTCAGGTGATTTAGAGATAAGAGACGTGCACCCTGCACACCTGGAGCACTTTTCAAGAAGCCCTAGTTGCTCTCGCCAAGCATCCCAAGAAAGCTATAGGAAAAGTTACCATGGCGTGCTTGGCGGCCTTTGCGAGAAACGAGCTTTTAAACGCTACAAATACCCAACAATCTGTGCGAACTGATCCAGGCACGCTTGCAGGCCATAGGGATGCAGTCTTGAAGCGTGATGGGCGCCGTAGCTGACCCCCATGCGCGAAACACCGGCCCGCACCGCCATTTCCATATCAAATTCGGTATCCCCGACCATCAGCGCATCGCCGGGAGCACAACCAAACTCCGCCAAAAGTTCGTGCAGCATGCGCGGATGCGGCTTGGAAACCGTTTCATCGGCGCAGCGGCTGCCGTGAAAAAATGCCGCCATCCCGTGACCAGTCACAACCCGATCAAAACCGCGCCGACTTTTGCCCGTTGCCACCGCCAGCAGGTAGCCCTCGCCCTTCAATTGCTCCAGGGTTTCAGCAACACCCGAATAAAAGGCAGGAGGAACCTGATCCAGGCGGGCATAGTTGCCGGAATAACTCGAACGCAACCCCTCAAGAGCTGTGTCATCAAGAGCAGGGTAGAGACTGTGCAGCGCTTCCCTGAGGCCGAGGCCTATCACCTCCCTCCCCTGCTCGGGCGTGGGCGGCGCCAAGCCCTGATCCAGAGCGGAAACCTGCAAGCACTCGACGATGCGCCCCAGGGAGTCAGACAGGGTGCCATCCCAGTCAAAAATCAGCAGCCTTTTGCGGCCATTGACCACCACGCTCATTTCAATCCTGCCAAAAAGCCACTGAGATCATCGGGCAGCGGCGATTCAACGCTGATGCGCTGCTCCACACCCGGCTCGATAAAGGACAATTTATGGGCGTGCAGGAACATCCGCTTCAAACCCATCTCCCGCACCCGCCGGTTTTCATCATCGTTGCCGTACTTGTCATCCCCCAGCAGCGGGTGACCGGCCATCTGGCAGTGCACGCGGATCTGGTGGGTGCGCCCGGTTTCCAGATCGACTTCCAGCAGGGTCATACCCTTGAAGCGCTTGACCACCTTGAAACGGGTCACCGCCTGTTTGCCTTCCACATCGGGGCGCACAATGCGGTCGCCGCTGGCCTGGGTGATTTTCTTCAGGGGGGCATCAATACGCTCCAGCCCCTTGGGCCACACACCGAGCACCAGGGTCAGGTAGGTCTTCTTGACCTGTCCGTCGCGCAATTGTTGCTGGAGAAATTTCAGGGCTGAGCGCTTGCGGGCCACCAGCAGGCAGCCAGAGGTACCGCGGTCGAGACGGTGCACCAGTTCAAGGAAAGGGTCAGGGCGCGACCCCCGCAGAGCCTCGATCAACCCCAGGCTGACCCCGCTGCCACCGTGTACAGCCAGCCCGGCGGGTTTGTCGACCACCAGCAAAGTGTCGGTTTCGAACAAAATACTGCGCTCCAGATGGGAGCGCAGTCCCGCCCCCGGCGCCGCCACAGGCGCGGCTTCGGACTGGCGCACAGGGGGCACTCGCACACTGTCGCCACTTTGCAGACGGTATTCCGGCTTGATCCTGCCTTTATTGACTCGCACCTCACCCCGACGCAGCAGTCGATAGATCCTTGATTTGGGCACGCCCTTGAGACGCGCCATCAGGAAATTGTCGATGCGCTGCCCCGCCAGATCAGCGTCAACCTGGTAGATCATCACCCCGCCAGGCGCACCCGACACCTCAACCATTACCTCTCACCCCTGCTGTAAATAATCGGCAATTCTAGCAGTTGGCGATGTTTTAAAGACACTTTCTATGTCATTGATGAAAAAGACAATCTTTGTTATGATCACCCGGTCGTGCAGCCCGCCGTCTATAAAAGGCCGGATTTTACAGGCGCGACAGGCAAAGCGTTTGCCATTTAGTCACTACCAATCAGCTCCATTAAAAGTTATCCGGGCTTTGTCACCTGTGACGAAGCCCACCCATGCAACCCCGCCAAGATCGCAGTGGTTGCCACAGGAAATACTGAATTAAGGTTTGCAAAGAATCCCGAGTGTCGTACATGCCGGAAGCACAGATTGCTCCAGAGGTTCCCCAGGAACACCCGGCATGTCCCACTGTTAGCGACACATAACCAGCTCGTAAGTTTAGCTTCCAATTGGATTATTTCGATGCACAAAGGCAGTAAAATCAGGATGTTGGATTAGTCGACTACCCCTCAGGTCTCGGCCCCGTCCGCTCTGCCCCCAAAACCTTCCACATCAGTGCTTGTGGTATCCGTGCGGTCCTGACGTTAACAGGACAACACGATGAAAAGAATGCTTATCAATGCCACGCAACCTGAAGAATTGCGTGTCGCATTAGTCGATGGCCAGCGCCTCTATGACCTGGACATTGAAAACCGCTCCCACGAACAGAAAAAAGCCAATATCTACAAAGGCAAGATCGCCCGGGTTGAACCCAGCCTTGAAGCCGCCTTTGTGGATTACGGTGCCGAGCGTCACGGCTTTCTGCCCCTCAAGGAAATTTCCCGCGAGTACTTTACCAAATCCTCTGGTGATCAGGGCCGGGTACGCATCCAGGACGTCCTCAAGGAAGGCACCGAGGTCATAGTCCAGGTCGACAAGGAAGAGCGCGGCAACAAAGGCGCAGCTCTTACTACCTTCGTCAGCATGGCCGGTCGCTACCTGGTACTGATGCCCAACAATCCCCGCGCTGGCGGCATTTCGCGCCGTATCGAGGGCGACGAGCGCAACGAACTGCGCGAAGCCCTGCGCGAACTCGATATCCCCAACGGCATGGGCGCCATCGTCCGCACCGCCGGTATTGGCCGCACCACGGAAGAACTGCAGTGGGATCTCGACTACCTGCTGCAACTGTGGACCACCATCAAGACCGAAGCAGACAACTCCTCTGCTCCCCACTTCCTGTTCCAGGAAAGCAACGTCATTATCCGCGCCATCCGCGACTATCTGCGCCCCGATATTGGCGAAGTAATCATCGACAGCCGCGAGGCCTACAACCTGGCGTCCGCCTTTGTGCAACAGGTCATGCCGTCGTTCCACAGCAAGGTCAAGTTCTACCAGGACAGCATCCCCCTCTTCAATCGCTACCAGATTGAAAACCAGATCGAAACGGCCTTTATGCGGGAAGTCAAACTCCCCTCCGGCGGCTCCATTGTCATCGACGTGACCGAGGCGCTGGTGTCCATCGACATCAACTCCTCCCGTGCCACCAAGGGCGGCGATATCGAAGAAACCGCCACCCAGACCAACCTCGAAGCGGCGGAAGAAATCGCCCGCCAGCTGCGCCTGCGGGACATGGGCGGCCTGATCGTCATCGACTTTATCGACATGTCCGCCGCCAAAAACCAGCGCGACGTGGAAAACCTGATGCGCAAGGCCCTCGAAGTGGACCGCGCCAGGGTTCAGGTGGGGCGTATTTCCCGCTTCGGTCTGCTGGAGATGTCGCGCCAGCGTCTGCGCCCCTCCCTGGAGGAAACCATTTTCAAGCTCTGCCCGCGTTGCAGCGGCCAGGGTACCATCCGCGGCACCCGCTCCCTGGCCCTGTCGATCCTGCGTCTGGTGGAGGAAGAGGCCCAGAAAGAATTCAGCGCCGAAATCCGCGCCATTACCCCCGTCGAAGTGGCCACCTTCCTTCTCAATGAAAAGCGTGAAGAAATTTCCGACATTGAGAAGCGCAACAAGCTGCGGGTCCTGATCCTGCCCAACCCGAACATGGAAACCCCCCACTACGAAGTGCAGCGTTTCCGCCAGCAGGATGAAATGGTCAGTGTCACCAGCTACAAGCTCACCGAAGAATTTGCTGCTGAGCAAACCATTGAAGCTATCGCTCCGGAAGTTATCCCCCAGGCACCGCAACCTGCGGTCCAGCACCTGCATCACTCCTCCCCTGCCCCCCAGGGTCGGCCTGAGGTAGCGCCTGAAGCAGCGCCTGCAAAAGCAGCCGCCACCAGTACTGCGGTAGCACCAGCGGCAAAACAGACCGGATTGCTGCAAAAACTGATTTCCTGGTTCAAAGGTCCTGAGCCCGTCAAGGTCGAAGAAGCCAAGCCTGAAACCAAGCCAGCGGCCAACCGCAACAGCCGCGATGGTCAACGCAATAGCAACCGTGGTCGCAGCCAGTCCGGCAACAACCGCCGCAGTGGCTCCTCTTCGCAGCGCAACAATCGTGGCGACAGGGATACCAGCGAGCGCAGTGAACGCGCCGACACGAGTCGCGCCAATGTCACCAAAGGCGACAGCAACCGTGTTGACACCAGCCGTGGCGACAGCACACGCCCGGACAGCAATCGCTCAGAAAGCCCCCGTGATGACAAACGCCAGGACCAGCGTTCAGGTCGACGTCGCGACCAGAACAGATCACCCCGCCCCGCGCAGGAGCAGATTGAAGATCAGGCAGATACCGCAGTCACTACAGCACCTGGCGCCAACTCCGATGTGGAACAGGCTGCTGTCCAGGCTGACCGCCCCCCGCAACGCACCAGCGACAAGCGCCGCGAA
>LADM01000065.1 GCA_000961645.1 Gammaproteobacteria bacterium BRH_c0
AAGAGTGTAGCGAAGAGTTAATGAAATGCAAATTCTTTTTCTTATCGAGAGAGAATTTGGGGTTTTTCAACAGCCTGCTAGCTCTGTTTCCATGAAATGTGGCAGATCATTTCCTGGCTTTAGATCCCATTGATCCAGTACAACATCAACACCTCTTTTACGTAAAGTGCTCGAAAAATCTAAGACCCATTCTTTATGAAACGCCGAATCATGGGAGTAAGATACAAAGACTCGAGGTGGAACAACACTCATAATTTCATTTCCTTACTTGCATAACGCAGCCAACACGCGCAGCTTTGGAATGGAGCCGAAGGCACAATGGAGAAGCTGTCGCTGTGCTTGGTCTGGTTAGATTTACTATAGGAAGGTGTCATTGAGAAAACCTCCCTCCAGAAAGTTTTGTATGTGTATCCCAAAATCCCAACGAGTGCAGTTTTTCTTCTTCTTACTCGTGTTTAATTCAGGCTGAAGATAAAAGATTAGCTGAGATTCAATGCTATCCAAAAGGTCAAGAGCAATTGCCTCCGGCTCGATCCAATCCAATGCGATGTATTCATCATCCAAGTAAAACCACGCCGTGGCTCGGTAAACAAATTTCTCCATCCCTGCATACTTTAGTTCATGCAGCTTTAGTGCTGCAGCATGCCCCCCAGAAAAGCGCGACGTGTTTTTCGTCTTACCAACATACACGAGAGTTTCCGACTCATGGGTCTTGCAACTAATTAAGTAAATGGGTAACGAAGGAATTGGCGGACCACCAATCTCTTCCAGGATCCACTCCTGCTCTTCACAGTCTAACCAACCTCCCTCGAGACCATTAATGAGATCAGATGCTTCCTCCAAATAATTATTGGTTAGAGAGCGTGCATCTTTAAGAGAAAGCCATTGCATGCTGCTAACCTCATGCAGAGGAGCTACTTCCTCAATCGACAACCATACATTCCAATCCCTATGCGCTTGATCTACGACGCCCGGCGTATAAAAACGCGAAGGAATCGGGTGGTTTCTCTTTATCCAGCCAGCAAGGGGGTTAAACATGGCACTAAAAACCTAACACCTTAGCATTTGTGCGGTATGCGCAGCATGCCGCATAAATGTACGTCGAACTGAACCGCTGCGCGGTGACGAAATTGCCATCTACTATAGGGAATTGCTTTTTCTGGATGCTGGAATCGAAGAAGCCTGGCGTCTTGATGGATGGGTTTGTTGCCTGCATGTGTGCACCTGCTCCCTGTTTTTCCCTGTGCCAACCGTTGTCGGTAGTCCTCATTTAAGCCCACTGTCCAGCGCTTGTCCATAACCCCTCCGCAGCGTCCCTGATGGCAACGGATTGGCTCGATATTTGGGGTCGATATTTGGGGTCGATATTTGGGGTCAGTGTAAATGCTGTGCCTTCTTGGCGTGGTTCGCGTGCTTGGCGAGAAAAAAATCTGTTGATCTGGAGCAAAAAAACCGCTCCACAACCCAAGCCGTGGAGCGGTCTGGATAGCTTGGCTTAACTCACCACAACCCGCGCCTGTGCCACATTGGCCACTCTTTGACGGGTGGCGGTTACATCGCCTTTGCGGTGGGCATGAACCAGCGCCGATACAAAATAGGTACCGGGTTTGTCGAAGCTGTGAGTGGTTTTTGCGGTGATCAGCCGCTGCTTGCCATCCACGCCTTCCTGGCTGACGGGAAACTTGCCTGCGCCATCAAAATCCCACTGGATGCTGATGATGGTACCTGCACCCTCAGCCACACCGGCGGCCACTTCCACTGTGACGCTATCGCCCACCTTGATATCCGCACGGGCGCCGCCATTGGCAGTCACTTTCACTACCGGCTGGATGCCACCACGTTCATCGGCTGTATCCGCCAGGATGATCTTGCCGTCGGCATAGGAATAGTTGTTGCCCAGAGGCTCAACACCCTTCTCGACCCAGTCCACCAAATCCTGCAGGGATTGTTCATAGATGCCGGTGAAATCCACCAGGCGGGTATTGCTGGCGCGGTTGGGTTCGGGCGGCACGATGGATGGCGGACCGTGCTCGGCGTTTTCGGTCCAGCGGATGCGGAATTTTTTCGCCGCAGCCTCTTCGCCCTGGATTTTCGCCACGGCACCGGAGTACAGCAGACCATTGGCGGGCCATACCGAGGAGTCGTGGGTGTGGTGAATCCACAGCAGTTTGCCTTTGTATTGCGCGGAGTAGCAGTTGCCCATCAGCGGTGACATGTAGGGCACCGGGTGCTGTTTGTAGATGGCCTGATTGTCCACCAGCAGGGAATCGAACTGGCGCTCGTCGATGACATGGTGGCGGGCGTAGTAGCAAAACGCCAGGAACGAGCGGTTATCCACTTGCACCTTGTCGCCCGGCTCCACGCCTGTGTAACGCAGCAGGTTGGCGTCGCCATGGCCGTCGCCAGCGAACACATCCCCGGCGATGCCGGTGGTGTACAGCTGTCGCCCGGCGGCCTTGCCGGTGAGGATTTTGACACCGGCACCGAGGCGGTAGCCGGGGCCGACACCCTCCAGCTCAACCGCATAGGGCATATCGTAAGCGGGACCAGCACCGCCGATCATGGCGGCAAAAATGCGCATGGTCTGGTATTCAGGACCGGCAAATTCCGGGGATTCATTGATATCGCGGCCCGACAGCACGCGCTTGACGGTGGCGGTGGTATTGAGCAGGTCTTTCTCCACCAGCTGGGGCATATCGTGGCCCACATAGCCGGGTTTGCTCCAGAAATCGGCGAAGTACTCCGGATCATCCTTTTGCAACCCCTCGGCAATGGAGGTCCACAGCCAGATCTGGCCCATGGGTTCGAGGATCATGCTCTCGTTGCCGCGGGGGAAGCCGAGACGATAGAGACGCGCCAGCTCTTCGGTTTCGTGGGTATTGAGCCCTTCGAAGGGATTGCCGCTGCCACCGGGAGCCATGGCGTCGGACACCTTGATCAGTTTTGCCTTGCCGAGCACGCGCTGGACATTGAACATCTGGCCAAAGCCGATGGGGCCGCCGCTGCGCACTTTTTTGTTGTTGCCAAACTCGGCAATCTCGCCGCCACTGGTGGAGGGCATGCAGCCATCGTACACATCCGGCGCGTTTTCGAGGCACATGGGGGAGCGCCGACCGCCGCCACTGCCACCGTAGATGTAAGCGTGGTGAGGGGCCTTGCCGTACACCTGGGCGGCAATAAATTTGGAGAAGCGCGCCGACTCGGCGCTGGCGCGCCAGCCGTACAGACCGGGATCTTCACCGGCACGGGGGTCCACATTGTCACCGATATGGCCCTGGTTGGATTCGACCATATAGCCACCGAGGCGCTCGCTCAAGGCGATGCGCTGGAACATTTCACCCAGCATGCCTCCGCCGAAGGTCACTTCATTGCCGCCGTGACCGCCTTCCAGAGGCTGGAACATACGGCCCTGGTAGGACGAGGTTTTGGGGAAATAAAACGCAAAACGGGTATCGGTATTTTCGAAACCACCGTGGATAAAACGGTGGGGCGAGGGGCGTTCCAGCAATTCATCCTTGTCGATATAGGGCTTGCCGAAATAGCTGTCGGTCACCTTGTAGCCATCAGCGCTGATGCTGGCCGGGCCATACTCTTCACCGCCCTGGGCAAATGCCATACCGGCAACGCCTGTCGAGGCCACTGCGGCGCTGGCGCCAATGCCCTTGAGGACGGTGCGGCGCTGGTTATCAATATTCTCGGTTTGAGAATCATCCTGGTTCGAACTCATGGTTTTCTCCTGATCTGTTATTGGTGATGGTTAAAAATTCCATGGGTTCGCGCTGGCAATATTATTTGCCCTTGAACAACGAACCCAGTATGCCCCGCACTATCTGGCGACCTATCGAGCTGCCGATGGTGCGGGTAACGCTTTTGGCAAATGCCTCGCCCACGGACTGGCGATTGCTGGCCCGACCTGAAGAGCGGCTTTGTTTCTTTTCATCCTGTACCTGTCGCTGCTGTTCCTGCTGCTGGCGCACGACTTCAAGGCCGCGTTGGGTGAGCATTTCGTGGGCCGATTCGCGATCCAGTGCCCTCTCATAGCGACCTGCAAAGGGGCTGGATCGGACGATATCGGCGCGCTCCTGCTCGGATACCGGGCCGATGCGGGAGCGCGGCGGACTCACCAGCACGCGCTCCACCATGCCGGGAATACCCTTGTTCTCCAGCACCGAGACCAGGGCTTCGCCTACGCCCATCTGGGTAATGGCGGTCTCGGTATCCAGCGCGGGGTTCTGGCGAAAGGTGGTGGCAGCGGCGCGCACTGCTTTCTGGTCCTTGGGGGTAAAGGCCCGCAGGGCGTGCTGCACCCGGTTGCCCAGCTGGCCCAGCACCGACTCGGGTACATCGAGCGGGCTTTGGGTAATAAAATACACGCCCACGCCCTTGGAGCGGATCAACCGCACCACCTGTTCAATCTTGTTGAGCAGCGCCTTGGGCGCATCGTTGAACAGCAGATGCGCCTCATCGAAAAAGAACACAAAGCGCGGTTTGTCGGCATCCCCCACCTCGGGCAGGTTTTCAAACAGTTCCGACAGCAGCCACAGCAAAAATGTGGCGTACAGGCGCGGGCTGTGGATCAGCTTGTCGGCGGCGAGAATATTGACGAACCCGCGACCATCGGGGGCGGTGCGCAGCAGGTCCCAGAAATCCAGCATCGGTTCGCCGAAAAAGTGCTCGCCGCCCTCCCGTTCCAGCACCAGCAGGCTGCGCTGGATGGCGCCGATACTGGCGGCGGAGACATTGCCGTAACGGGTTTTAAAACTGGCGGCATTGTCGCCAACATAATTCAACAGGCTGCGCAGGTCGGCCATATCGAGCAGCAGCAAACCCTCGTCATCAGCCACCTGGAACACCAGGTTCAAAATGCCTTCCTGGGTTTCGTTGAGATCCAGCAGACGCGCCAGCAGGAGCGGCCCCATATCGGAGATGGTGGCGCGAATGGGGTGGCCCTTTTCACTATACAGATCCCAGAACACCACCGGAGAGGCGGCAAAGGCAAAATCCCCAATACCAATATGGGCAAGGCGCTCATCCACTTTGGGATGGGGGTTGCCGGGCTGGCTGATACCGGCCAGATCGCCCTTCACGTCGGCCATAAAGACCGGCACACCGAGGCGGGAAAACTGCTCGGCCAGCACCTGCAGGGTGACCGTCTTGCCGGTGCCGGTGGCGCCAGCCACCAGGCCATGGCGGTTGGCAAAACGGGGCTGGAGCAATAACTGCCTCTCCCCGTTGCCGCCGATCAGAATGGTTGCCTGCTGGCTCATTGGATGCTCCTGTAGATGGCCTGTTAATCGTGTATTGGTACACCGATTGTGCCAGCAGGTATGAATGGAAAGCGACGACGATCTTTAAAATAGGTGGCAATGTAAAAACCGGGGCCATAACGCACGGGTGATGGCCCCATCCTGCTTACTGACAGGACCAGTTACTGGCGTCAAAGGCCGGGTTGCCCATCAACGCTGCCATGGGATCGCTCTTGCCCATCTCTTCGCGCACATACTTCGCCACTTTCGGGTAGGCGCAAAGCAGGAACTGGCGGTTCTTGTAGGCGCCATCGACGGTGCGATTGGCGACCATGGCCTCGGGCGCGATACCCTGCTCCACCCAGGCAATCATGCTGTCGAGGGTGCGATCATACATATCGCTGGGGCCGCTGCCGCCGCTGCAATGGAGTACACCGGGCGCCCCAAACATGCGGGTGAAGGCTTCCACCCGGCCCTCACCCGGCAGGGTTTTTTGCAGATCCTTGTAGTAGCGAATCATGTCTTCGTAGACGATGCCGTGATCGCTCATACCGTGCCAGATCAGCACCTTGCCACCGGCCTTCTCGACACCGGACAGATCGGCATCGTTCTGGCCCATGCCCGCCTTGCGGTCGGCTGCCAGGTAGTTGTCGATATGCTGCTGGTTGTTGAAGTCAAACTGCTCGACAAAGTTGTAATCCTCACCGAAATAACCGCGCATAAAGGAGTGGGAAATCACATAGCCGCCGGGAGCCTTGCCCATCTCCGTTTCACTCCAGGTATCGGGTGCCGAATGGCCTGTGAAAAAGCCGATCCAGCCAGGCGTGTTGGTCCAGGGCGCGCCGGGATAGGCCTGGCCTGCCGGGCCCTGAGGGCCGCGATGGATCAGGTTCACTGTCTCGATCTGGGCTTCGGTCAGGCAGGTGTCGCTGTCTTCCCCTTCACACTTGAGCGTGGCCGGGTCGAATTCACAGGCCAGGGAATCGCTAACCACTCCAGCGATAGCGCCGCAGGCTTCATTAACCTTCTGCTCGATCAGCATGATCTTGGCGGGGGATACCCAGCTCTCGGGGTTTTTCTTCATGTGCTGGGTGGCGCTGGCAAAGGCGAGGATATTGCCTGCGTTGATACCGGGCGCCTCGACGATATAACCGTCGTAATCGCTCGGATAATTGCGTGCCGTGGCGATGGTGCGCTGGCCGCCGCCGGAACAACCCTGCACATAGCGGTACATGGTGTCGGCGTCATACCAGGCCTTGGTGATGGCCTGGGTGGCGAGGGCCGAGACGTGCATGGAGCGCTTGCTCAAATCGAGGGCAACGGCAGGGTTTTCCAGCTTGCTCCAGTCGAGAATACTGGTGCTGCGGTGACCGGCATCGGTGGTGGCCACGGCAAAGCCGTCCACCAGACGCTGTGCCGGTGGGGTTTGCAAAAAGCCCGCCGAGCCGCCTACGGAGTTGAAGAAAAAGCGGCCATTCCAGCCCTTTTCCGGCAGGCCCAGCAAAAAGCCCACCTTGTTGGGGCCGGGATTTTGGGTGGTGACATAACCCTCGATGCTGCAATAGCGCACCGGGTGATCAATCATGGTGGCGGAGACGATACGGGTATCGTCCGCCACAACAGTGCTGATGCTCTCGACATTGCATTCCAGCGCGGCCATGGCGCCGACACTCCACATCAGGCCCAAACCCAATGTGTATTTACTGATCCTGTTGCTCATGTTCATATCCTCAAATGGTTGGGACCTGCGTCTTGTTGTTTCGCGCACAGGCCCCTGATTTACAGTCCCCTTTGCACAGTCCCTTGTTGAAAGAGGGAAAATCATCAACCCTTCAGCATTTTGCCGTAGAGAGCGCGCAGTTCTGCGCGGGGATCAACTTCAGTGTGAGTCTCAACATTAAACACAATGGTGTTGCGCTCCTGTTCCGTGTAGGGCTTCCATTCAGGAATCAAATCATTGTTGGGATTGCCGCTGTGGGCGAACTGCACAAAGGCCTCGCTGGTCACCCTGCCCATTTTTTCATTCTCGGGCCTGTCGCCCGCCATCGGTGTATAAGTGTAATTGTTGAGAGCAAAGGGCAGATCGCCGCCGTGGGTGGCACCCAACACACCGCCCATCACCGGCGTGGTGTAATCCCAGCGATAAATATAGACCGGCGCGCCGCCGCTGGCGTTCTTGCGCTCGGCCCAGTCGATGCTGCCTGCCCACATCACCCGGTCGGTAACAAACTGGCAGGCGAGATCGGAGGGCGTAGCCTCGGGATAGACTTTTTTGTAAGCCGCCAGCATCGGCTCGGCGAAATCGCCAAAGTTGGCAGCGGCCATTTTCGCCAGGCCATCGTCGTCGAGTTTGCCGAACCAGGGCATCGACAGCATCATCATCTTCATGTCGTCCTGGGTGGAGCCCACCATCATGGCGACATTTTTGCCGTAGGGAGAGCCAACAGGATAGACCGGGTGGGCAGGCAGGGTCTTGCCGTCCACCACCGGCTGCATGGGCATAAAGGCGTCGGGGCTTGCCGCGCCGGCGAGCCCTTCAGAGATGGGCACAGCCAGGTGCTTGGCTTCCGCCAGCAGGGTTTCGTAGGGAATATCGTGGAGCTTGTGAACCTCGGAGGGCTGCAGATTGAGACGCTCCAGCAACTGGTGGCTGAGCTTGGTGGCATAGTCCACTTCACGGGCGCGGGTATAGGGGCCGCTCATCAGGGCACCGCGATGGAACAGGCCTTCCGCGGCTGGCATTCCCAGCAGGCAGGCAGTTTTGGAGGCGCCACCAGAGCCGCCGAACACCATCACCTTGGAGGGATCGCCGCCAAAGTTGGCGATGTTATCCCGCACCCATTCGAGGGCAGCGACAATATCCAGCATACCGGCATTGCCGGAGCCTACATATTCCTCACCGGCAATTTCTTCCAGATGCAAAAAGCCCAGCACGCCGAGACGGTGGTTGACGGTGACAAACACCACATCATCGCGCTGTGCCAGGGGCGTGCCTTCATACAGCGGCCAGGAGCCGGAGCCGGTCTCGAAGGCACCGCCGTGCAACCACACCATCACCGCGCGGGACTTGTTGGTATCGAGCCCTGCTGTCCACACATTGAGCACCAGGCAGTCTTCGCCCTGGGCAGGTTCATCACCTGCCAGGCCGTGGATAAACTTGGCAAATTCCCCCATGCGGCCTTTGGCAGCGTCATCACCGGGCTTGCCGCCACCGGCTTCGGCATGGCCGATTTGCGGTGCCGTTGGACCGAATTTGGTGGCATCGCGTACACCGTCCCAGGGCACCGGTGGCTTGGGTGGCTTGAAGCGGTTGGCGCCGCCGGTGGGCGCACCGTAGGGTATACCCCTGAAAATATGCACACCATTGCTGGTAACACCGGCCACTTTGCCAGCTTGGGTTGCCGCCACCACACTGTTTTCAGCAGCGGCAGCATGAACCGCAGAGGCCAGCGTACCAGCGCCTAGGCTCGCTGCCACGGCGGTAGCGCCAATGCCCTTCATGACAGTGCGGCGCTGCTGATCAATACTGTGGTCATCGGCATGTGAAGTCATGCCATTGCCTGAACTCATGCCATTATCTGAACTCATGATTAGTCACCTCGATTTATTCTGAATTGGGTATCAGCTGGATTTATGGATTCTGTGGTCAATCAAAACAGTTTGTCGTGTTTGCAACAAAGGAAACTGGTAGCGCGTATCAACTTGCCCTGGTGGTTATTGTTATCCTCGCAAAGAGACGCGACAGACGCCAAAAGACTACCATTTAATTTTACATAGTTGCAAATATATTGACCAAGACAGCGACTGAATCAGGCACCGTGATTCGGCCACAAGGCACAAAGCCACAGACCGTCGTTTGGCGGCCTGTGGCTTTGAATGGAGGAGGAAAAGGGCTAAGGGAGTCTAGCGTCGGGCAAAATGCCGGGTGACCACAAAGAGGATATACAGCAGTACGAGGCCAAGAAAGGCAGCCATCATCGGCATCAGGGCACGAAAAGGCCCCTCAACGGTAGTTGGCCGCACCATCTCGAAACCGGCGACCACCCAGGCGGGAGCAATAAAATCCATATCCTGATAGGCCTTGATGGGAGTGAGCAAAAACGCCGCCACAAACAGCCCAAAGAGGATGCGCAGCGGGGTCCAGCGCAGCGCCACCCGGGAGAACTTCCACAACAGGGGGGCGATGAGCAAACAACCCAGGCTATAGGCCACCAGGCCCCAGATATAATTTTCGACGGTGTACATGGAGTCAGTGATTCCTGCCGGTTAGCCCAATCAATCTATCCAGTGGATAATATGATCCTCGAGGTCGTCCTCGTGGACGAAGCTCTCGGATAATACCCTGCCGCGCACGGAAATTCCCGCCTCGTGCACCGACTTGTGCGACCCTGACAACAGCGGGTGCCAGTCATAGAGGGGTTTGCCCTCCGCTACCAGGCGATAGCCACAGGTGGAAGGCAACCAGCTGATTTCGGCGAGGTTGTCCGGCGTCAGCCCCACACAGTCAGGCACCAGCTGCAGGCGCTTGGGGTAATTGGTGCAGCGGCAGCTGTCGGTATCCAGCAACTGACAGGCTACCGAGGTGAAATAGACCTCATCGGTTTCCTCGTCCTGGAGCTTGGCCAGGCAGCAGCGACCGCAGCCGTCGCAGAGGGATTCCCACTCCGCAGTGGTCATTTCAGCGAGGCTTTTGCGCTCCCAGAAGGGTTTTGTCAGTGCGGCGTTCATCGCGGCAGTTTCTGGTTTTTGTCGCCCAGGGTGGCCATGGATTCATCCATCAGCTGCTCCCTGGCGGGAGGCATTTGCAGGTAAAAACCGTTGTCGCGGATGGACTCGATCACCTTGCCAGCATCGGCTCGGGCCAGTTTGCGCTCAGGGGTGAGGGTGATGGTGGTCACCAATGCGGGAATGCCAAACCGCGCCAGCAGCGCTTCAGGCACCCGGGCCATGCCCTCGCTGCGATCCACGAACAGGTACATGCCCTCCTCTTTCGGACTTTTGTAGACCTCGCAGAGGTTTTTCAAGCCGGGGGTTTCAGGTGCCATGGGCAAGCAACTCCTCGCCGATCACCTGGCGGCGCCAGCTCTGGGCCAGGGCGCCCGTCAGCACGGGCTTGCCATCGAGGCGGGAGCGCACCAGAGTTTCAAGATCTTTCTTGCGCGCCAGCAGCTCCGGGGCGATGCCCAACTCCTGGGCTTTGCTGTCAATCAGGCTGCGGTACTCCGCCAGCACCAGGCGCGCTTCCCGCTCCAGGGGTGGTGCTACCAGTTCGAGTCCTGAACCGTCACCGCCCTCCGCCAGGCATTGATCCAGCTGTTCCAGCAGCAGTTCGCCGTACTGACGGGCTGACTGGGGATGGAATCCATCAAGACGGGACAGCTGGTTGCGGCTGGTCGGGTGTAGCCGTGCCACTTCGATCAGCACGTTGTCCGGCACGATGCGGCTGCGGGGTTTATTCTGCTCGCGAGCCAGTTGCTCACGCCAGGCAGCCAGCTTTTGCAACAGCAACTGGTCGGCAGGGGGCAGCTTCCAGGCACCCTTGATGCGCAGGTAATAGCTGTCGGGATCGGCGGGGGTGGCGGCACTGTCCAGCAGGTCGGCCATATCCTCGCGAATCCAGGCCAGCCGTTCCGGGCTCAGCTCGGCCAGCAGATGGTCGTAAACCCGAACCAGGTAAATCACATCCTCTGCCGCGTACAGACATTGGGACGGGGTCAACGGGCGCTGCAGCCAGTCGGAGCGGGTTTCGTGCTTGTCGAGGGCAATCCCCAGCACCTGCTCCACCAGGCGGCCATAGCCCCGGGAGAAACCTTCACCGGCAAAGGCGGCGGCAATCTGGGTATCAAACAGGGGGGTGGGCAGAACACCAAAGGCCGACTGCAGCACTTCGAGATCTTCCGAACAGGAGTGGAATACTTTCACCACCTGCTCATTGACCAGCAGATCAACCAGCGGCGCAAAATCCGCAATCGCCAGCGGGTCCACCAGCCATACACTGTCGCCATCGCAAATCTGGATCAGCCCCAGCTTGGGGTAGAACGTGTCGGTGCGGATAAATTCCGTATCAAAGGCAATGCGCCCGGCTTTGGCGCAGGTGGCGCAACACTCGGCCAGGGCGCTGTCGGAATCGACCATTGTGGGTTCGGGTAACAGTTCCTGAGCCTGGCGGGTAGCATCCATGGCGGGCAATCCTTAAAAAAGTTGTTTGCGGCTGTTGAAGGCGTGCGCCAGGGTGCCGCCATCGACATATTCCAGCTCGCCCCCCAGCGGTACGCCATGGGCGATGCGGGTGACATTGACACCGGCGTGACGGGCGCGCTCGCCGATATAGTGGGCAGTGGCCTCGCCTTCGACAGTGAGATTGGTGGCCAGGATCAGCTCCTCCACCTGGTCGCTGGCCAGGCGCTGCATCAGCTGGTCCACACCGATGGCCTCGGGGCCGATACCGTCGATGGGGGACAGATGCCCCATCAGCACAAAGTACAGACCGCGATAACTGCCGGATTGTTCAATGGCAAACAGGTCGGCCGGGGTTTCCACCACACAGAT
>LADM01000088.1 GCA_000961645.1 Gammaproteobacteria bacterium BRH_c0
GTTGAGGTTTGGGGCCGGGTCCGGGCTGGGGATTTTAGTCCACAGGGATTGCATTGCAACTTTTGCTTCGTTCACAGTCCGTTTTGCATAGCCGCACAGTTGTGGCAATAATGGCCCGCACCCGGCTTGCCCTGTCCGGCAGACTGCCAGACTCAATCAATAAAGAGACCCCGTGCCCGCAGCCATCCCCTACGCCCGCCTCTCCGCCTTTTACTTCTGGTACTACGGGTTGCTGGGGCTGTTGCACCCGTTCTGGCCGCTGTTTCTCAGCCACCAGCAGTTCAGCGCCAGGGAGATCGGCCAGTTGCTGGCGATCCAGATCGCCACGCGCATTGTGTCCCCCAACCTGTGGGGCTGGCTGGCGGACCACAGCGGCCAGCGCATGGCGACCATTCGCCTGGGGGCGGCACTGGGGTTTGTGTTTTATGCTGGCATATTCTGGGTCGAGGGCTTTTGGGGCATGGCCCTGGTGATGGCGGGCTACAGTTTTTTCTGGAACGGGGTGATGCCCCAGTTCGAGGCCCTGACCCTGGATCACCTCCACCACCAGCCGCAACGCTACAGTTCAGTACGGGTCTGGGGCTCGATTGGTTTTATCGTTACTGTGGTGTGTGGCGGGTTCCTGTTTGAGGAAAGTATTGGCCGTTTCCCTGCGGCGGGGCTGCTGTTTCTGGGGATGATCCTGCTGGCCTCCCTGTGGGCGCCGGCCGTGGCGCGCACCTTTGTCAGGCCGGTAAAAGGCGCATTCTGGCGCTTGCTGTGCCAGCGCCAGGTGCTGACCTTCCTGCTGATGTCGTTTTTACTGCAGGTATCCCACGGTATCTACTATGCGTTCTACAGCCTGCAGCTGGAGGCGGCGGGTTATTCGCGCTCCACCATCGGCCTGTTCTGGGCGCTCAGCGTGCTGGCCGAGATTATTCTGTTTATGGTGATGCGGCGCCTGATGACCAACTGGAGCCTGCGGGGCATCCTGCTGGTGAGCCTGCTGCTCACTGCCCTGCGCTGGCTGATGATCGGTCATTTCACCGATCTGCTGGCGCTGTTGCTGGTTGCCCAGTGCCTGCATGCCTTCAGCTTTGGCGCCTGCCATGCGGTCTCGGTGGAATACTTGCGGCGCTTTTTCCCCCGCGAGCACCTGGGCCAGGGGCAGGCCATTTATTCCTCCGCCAGTTTTGGCGCTGGCGGTGCAATCGGGGCCTTGTTAGGCGGCCTGCTGTGGAGCCAGGCCAGCAGCTGGACCTTTGATGTGGCGGTGCTGGTTACCCTCGCCGCCTTGCTGGTGGCTTTCCTGTTTATTGACCGGGGCAACCCCCGGGAATGATCTGGCGCAGGGTGTTGACCTTGCGCAGCGTCTATATTCTTACCATGCTCATGGTAAAAGCATGAGATGAATAGCTCGATCAATAGCACAGATCAACAGCCTGAACAGGAGGATGCATGAGTCAGGGCGACAGCAGCAATAATGACAACAAGCGCGATTTCAGAACACCTCTTGGCCCCGCGCAGCTCTATCGGGCCTGCGAGCCGGGGGAGCTGCCCTTTGACAGCAGCGATGAGTTACAGCCCCTCGATGATCACTTCGGTCAGGAGCGGGCGGTGGAGGCCCTGCGTTTTGGCCTCGACATGCATCACGATGGCTACAATATTTTCCTGCTCGGTTCCCCGGGTGTCGGCAAGCATGAGCTGCTCGATGTCTTTCTCGATGCTAACGACGCACCGTTGCGCGAACTGTGCGACTGGTGTTACGTCAACAATTTCGACGCTCCCGACAAACCTATCGTGCTGGCCCTGCCGCCTGGCATGGGCAAGCAGCTGCGCGCCGATATGGTGCATTGTGTCGAGGATCTGCTGGCCAGTATTCCTGCGGCTTTCCAGAGCGATGAATACCAGGCGCGCCTACAGGAAATGGGCGAGCAGTACTCCAGTCGCGAGCAGGACGCCTTCCAGGCCTTGAGCGAAAAGGCGCGCGAGGAGAACATCGCCCTTATCCAGACGCCCAACGGCTATACCCTGGCACCCATGCGTGATGACAAGATTCTCTCGCCGCCGGATTTTGAAGCGCTGCCGGAGGAAGAAAAAAAGCACACCATGGAGGTGATCGAGAAGCTCAAGGACGACCTCAAGGCCATCGTCCGCCAGCTGCCCCTGTGGGTTAAGGAAGGCCGCGAAAAAATGCGCAGTCTCAACCGCGAGTTCAGCAAGCTGGCGGTGGACCAGCTGTTTGGCGAACTGCAAAAGCGCTATGAATCGCTGCCCCAGGTGCTCGATTACATAAAGACCGTCAAGGATGATGTGATCGAAAACGTGGACGCGTTCCGCGCCGCCAAGGGGGAGGGTGGCGAGGGTTCCCCGACGGCAGCGGATTTTTCCCGCTACAGCGTCAATGTCCTGGTGGATAACTCCCCGCTGACCACCGATGGCAAGATGCAAGCCCCGGTGATTCACGAGGACAACCCCTCCTTTCTCAATTTGATGGGTCGCATCGAGCACACCGCCCAGTTCGGCACCCTGTCCACCGACTTTACCTTGATCAAGCCCGGCGCTTTTCACCGCGCCAATGGCGGTTACCTGGTACTGGCGGCGGACAAGGTGCTGACCAACCCCTTTGCCTGGGAAACCCTCAAGCGCATCCTGCGCGGCGGGGAAATACGCATCCAGTCCCTTGAGCAGATGTTCAGCTTTGCCAGCACCATCCAGCTGGACCCGGAACCCATTCCCCTCGCCATCAAGGTGATTCTCACCGGCGACCGCTACCTGTACTACCTGCTTGAGCAGTACGACCCGGAATTTGCCCAGCTCTTCAAGGTGGCGGCGGATATGTCCGAGGAAGTGAAGCGCAGCCCCGAGACAACCCTGCTGTTTGCGCGCCTGATCAAGACCCTGCAGCAGCGTCACCAGGTATTGCCTCTGACAAGTTGCGGGGTAGGGCGCATGGTGGAGTACAGCGCGCGGCAGGTGGAGGACAATCTCAAACTGTCCATGCACCTGGGGCGTCTCACTGACCTGCTGTGCGAAAGTGACTACTGGACGCGGCAGCGCAAGGGCGACCGTATCAGCGGTGAGGATGTGGAAAATGCCATCGCCGCAGGCATTCGCCGCATGGACCAGTTCCGCGAGCGCTCCCAGGAGAGCATCCTGCGTAATATTCAGCTGGTCGACACCGAGGGTAGCCGGGTTGCCCAGGTCAATGGCCTGTCGGTTTACCAGCTGGGCAATTACGCCTTTGGCAAGCCCATGCGCATCACCGCCACTACGCGCCTCGGTGCGGGGCGGGTGGTGGACATCGAGCGCGAGGTCAAGCTGGGCGGCAAGATCCACGCCAAGGGGGTGATGATTATTTCGTCATTCCTGGCCGATCGCTACGCCCGCAACCAGCCATTGCCCCTGTCCGCCACCCTGGCCTTTGAACAGTCCTACGGCGGTATCGAGGGTGACAGCGCTTCGGTGGCCGAGTTGGCTGCGCTGCTGTCGTCCCTGTCCGATATTCCTGTATTGCAGAATCTGGCGGTTACCGGTTCGATCAACCAGCACGGTCAGGTACAGGCCATTGGTGGTATCAATGAGAAGATCGAAGGGTTTTTTGCCATCTGCGCAGCGCGCGGCCTGACAGGCACGCAAGGGGTGGTGATGCCCGCCTCCAACGTGGAGCACCTGATGCTGCGCAAGGATGTGGTGGCGGCCATTGAGCAGGGTCGGTTCCATATCTATGCTGTGGATACCATCGATCAGGCCCTTACCCTGCTGCTGGGTACCGAGGCGGGAGCTCTGGATGTGAACAATGGCGACACTGAAGGTCGATACCCGCCGGATTCCATCAACGGCAAGGTGATGGCGCGCATCGCCGGGATGATTGACCTCAGTCGTAAATTCAGAGGGCCAGACGACGATAACGATCAGCGCAGTGGTGGCAAGGAGGGTGGTAGCGATGACGCCTGAAAGCGTGGCAAACAGCGGATCAAACCTGGAACCCCAAGGGGGTGACCAAGGGGAGATTTTTGTTGCCATTGATATGCAGGGCATCAGCCGCGCCTCCCTAGAAGCTGTGGTGCTGATTGCCGAGCGGGTCAAGGCAGGGCTGGTGGGGCTGTTTTTCCAGGATCTGCTGTTGCAGAAAGTGGCGGAGCTGCCCTTTACCACCGAGGTGGTGAAATCCACCGGCGAGGAGCGCGACCTCTTTGCCGACAGGCTGAAAAGCAGCAACGAGCGGCTGTTGAACAGTGTGCGCAGCCTGTTTGACGAGTGCACCCTGGCGCGCCAGGTGCGCTCCCGGTTTGAAGTGCGCGAACACAGGGTTCCGGTGGCGGCTCTGGTGAGCCATGTCTCGGGGGTTTATATCCCCGGCAGGGGCCGCCGTTCTGGCACGGCGTATTTTCGCGGGTCAACAGCGGCCCGTTTCCCCGCCGCAGACAGGGTGCAGAGGGTCAAGTTACTGTATGACGACGGCCCCCAGTCGCGACGCGCACTGGAGATGGTGCTGGCGCTGGTGGATGCGGGTTTGTGCCGGGAAGTGATACTGGTCAATCTCGGCTCCCTGCCGATGCGGGTGCTGGCCGATCTGTCTTCCCATCAAGCGCGGGTGTATCTGCACAATCTGCATGTTGCCTCTGACCTCAAGCAGCAGTCAGTGCTGCGCCAGATTGCCGATGGCGCGGTGGTGGATCTGGTGGTAACGCCGCGCTGTCTGGTGGAAAACGTGGATGAGAGCTTGTTGCAGGCAGTGCTGGGCAACAGCGTTTCAGGCGCGACTCTGGTTGTCTCCTGAAAAAATCAGTCTCCTCAAAAAACATCCGGCTGATTGATTCAGTCGCCGCTGTAGATGCAGCCGCTGGTGCAGGTTTCGCGGATCATGATGCGTGACAGCGGCGGCAGAGCGGGTTTGAGTTCGCGCCAGATCCAGCGGGCGATATTTTCACTGGTGGGGTTTTCCAGGCCTGGGATATCGTTCAGATAGTAGTGATCGAGGCGATCATAGACCGGTTTGAAGGCTGTTTTGATATCGGCAAAATCCATGATCCAGCCACTGTTGTCGCCGGGCTCGCCAGCCACATACAGAGTGACTTGAAAGGAGTGGCCGTGCAGGCGTCCGCATTTGTGTCCGGCCGCTACGTTGGGCAAAAGATGTGCGGCTTCGAAGCTGAATTCTTTGAAGATTTCCATAACAATAGTGCTGAAAAACGGGGTGTGCATAGTAATCCCGGCACCTCGCGATGTACATAAAAATCCGGTCAGGTGATTGACAGCGAAGTTTCATTCTGTAGAATGCGCGTCTCTCACGGAGGGTGGTTAGCTCAGTTGGTAGAGCGGCGGCCTTACAAGCCGTAGGTCACAGGTTCGACCCCTGTACCACCCACCATCAAGTTTGATGAAAGTGAGAGTGATTGTAAGCGTTGGCCTGGTAGTTCAGTTGGTTAGAATGCCGCCCTGTCACGGCGGAGGTCGAGGGTTCGAGTCCCTTCCAGGTCGCCACCTACAATCAAGCCTGCAGTTCAGGCAGTAACAATGAACCGCATGCACGCAAATAACCCCGCACGGGGTTTTTTTGTGCCCGCACCACGTATCAAGAATGGCCTGGTAGTTCAGTTGGTTAGAATGCCGCCCTGTCACGGCGGAGGTCGAGGGTTCGAGTCCCTTC
>LADM01000029.1 GCA_000961645.1 Gammaproteobacteria bacterium BRH_c0
GCCTACGACATGGTGCTCAACGGTACCGAGCTGGGTGGCGGTTCGATCCGTATCCACTCCCCGGCGATGCAGCGTGAAGTCTTCAAAGTGTTGGGTATTGGCGAAGAGGAAGCCCAGGAAAAATTCGGCTTCCTGCTGGATGCGCTCAAGTACGGTTGTCCTCCCCATGGCGGGTTGGCCTTTGGCCTTGACCGGCTGGTGATGTTGATGCTGGACTGTGACTCGATTCGGGATGTGATTGCCTTTCCGAAAACCCAGTCCGCTACTTGCCTGATGACGGATGCGCCTGGCAACGTCAACAATGCTCAGCTGCGCGAGCTGAATATCCGCCTGAGGGAAAAAGCAGAATAGCGACTGACGTTATCTTGCCAGCTATTATTTGAGAGCTGGCAAGATAACAGTTTCTGGAGGTTGCTGGTATTAGTTGTTAAGGCCCGATCTGCTTGAACTGCTCAGACACGAAAAAACCCGCACTAAGCGGGCTTTTTGCTATTGCTTTGGGCAGAACAGCCAGAGGCGGTCCTGCGGCAAAGATTTTAGCTGGCGAGCGCTTTGATCTGGGCGTTCAGGCGGCTCTTGTGACGGGCAGCCTTGTTCTTGTGGATAATGCCTTTGTCAGCGATGCGGTCGATAACAGGTACTGCAGTGTTATAGGCTGCCAGGGCTGGTGCATGCTCGCCTTTGGCGATTTCAGCTTGTACGCGTTTGATATAGGTGCGCACCATGGAGCGCAGGCTGGCATTGTGTTGCCGGCGCTTTTCGCTTTGCTTGGCGCGCTTGCGTGCTTGGGGTGTATTTGCCACCGTTCGGCTCCTTTAATGAGGTCAGAAGTTCAGGACGCGGGACTATACAGAGATTGACGGGGCTAATCAAGCCTCTGTGAATCCCTTCGCCAGCACATGGCGGTTAATGGATGGCAACGTTGGCGGTTGGCTGTCCAGCCAGTTGGCACGCCTGTAGCAGGCAGGCCTGATAGCCACTGAATTCGCCGTGCTGATTGCAGTGACGGCGCAGCATCAGCAGGGAAATCTCAAGATTTTTCTGGACGCTGCGACCAGGGCATTGCGCCCGCCTGGCCATGAAGTGGGTGATGTGGTGATGTACGGCGAGCAGGTAGTGGCGTTCCAGTTGAATTTTGCCGCTGCGGCCCAGACTTTCCGCCAGTAAATGCCCGGATAGCATCAGTCGATCCATGGCGCTGAATTTTTCTCCAGCAGATTCCAGGCCCCGATCAGGATCATGACTGGTCAACATCTCGCTCAATTCGTAGCAGCAGCCGAAATAACTGATCGCTTTTTGCAACTTACCCTGTTCCAGACTCGTTGAGCCTTCATGCATCCACTCTTCCCAGCGCCCCAGAGCCTGGGAGTGGGATTGATTGATTAATGCCCGATGTTTGTCGCACAGAAATTTCATGGTGATTCTCCATCCTTTTTGCAAATTGATGCGCTGCCAGCTGAGGATAAGCGGCAGAATCAGATATTAATGATAATAAATATCATTTGCAAATAGTGGTTAATCTCTTCTCTGGTTCCTGTTTCCCGGAGTGGTTGCAGTAGCTATTTGAGGTCGGGAAATGGCCGCTGGCGCAGGGTTGCAGCCACGGCTGGGTTGGCCAGTCTCTCGAGTGCCCAGACGATATGTTGGCGAACAAGAGGCGTGCTGCTATCAATCCTGTCAGTGAGGGCGCCGATCACCGCCGGGTCAGGCGAGCCGTTGCCGAGACCCACGGCAAGATTGCGCTGCCAGCGCTCGTAACCGATACGGCGAATGGGGGAGCCGGCGGTTTTTTCTTCGAACTCGGTTTCACTCCATTTGAAAAGAGTGAGGAGATCCTGGTTGGCCAAACCGTGACGGGGCTTGAAATCGCTTTCATCGGTGGGGCGCGCATAGCGGTTCCAGGGGCAGATGGCCTGGCAGTCATCGCAGCCGAACACCCGATTGCCCATCAGGGGGCGCAGTTCCTCGGCAATGGCGCCCTTGTGCTCAATGGTGAGATAGGAAATACAGCGCCGCGCATCCAGCTGGTAGGGGGCAGGGAAGGCGTTGGTCGGGCAGATACTGAGGCAGGCGCTACAGTTGCCGCAGCGATTGGGTTGCTCTGTTTTGTCGATTGGCAAAGGGAGGGAGGTGTAGATTTCACCGAGAAAAAACCACGACCCCGCTTTGCTGTTGAGAATCAGGGTGTGCTTGCCCATCCAGCCCAGCCCGGCTTTTTCTGCCAGGGGTTTTTCCAGCACCGGTGCGCTGTCGACAAAGGGCCGTTGGCTGAGCTCGACTCGCCAGGCGCTGGGTGAGGCCTCTTCAATACGTTTTGACAGCTCAGCGAGCCGCTTGCGGATCAGCTTGTGGTAGTCGCGACCGAGGGCGTAGCGTGAAATATAGGCCTTGTCGCTGTCGCGCAGGGTAGCGATCAGGTTGCTGTCTGCGGGCAGGTAATCCATGCGGGCGCAGATTACCCGGCAGGTGCCGGGCAGCAGTTTCTCGGGGCGCCAACGTTTGTCGCCGTGGCTGGCCATCCAGTCCATATCGCCCTGATAGCCGTTCTCCAGCCACGACTGCAGGCGCTCACCGGCAGGGGCGAGATCAATGTCGGTAATGGCTATCTGCTGAAAGCCCAACTCCTGCCCCCAGCGGTGGATGTTGTCCGCCAGTTCTTGCAGGATGTTGGGGTCTTTAGCGGAGTCGGTCATAAATTGGCCATGGCGGGACGGGGCTGTTTCCGTATAATTCTGCCAGACTTTTATCCATAAGCTCGAAATTCATCCATACTCGCCTGTTTACAGCGGAAAGCCCATGCCAACACTGCCGAACACCCTGTACAGCGCCTCCCAGGTTCGTGAACTGGACCGGATCGCTATCGAAGAGCGCGGCATTCCCGGTATTGTGCTGATGAAGCGGGCCGCCCGCGCAACCCTTGACGCCCTGCTTGAGCGTTGGCCCAGCCCTCATTGCATCACTGTTTTTTGCGGGGCCGGTAACAATGGCGGCGATGGCTACATTGTTGCAGCTCTGGCGCATCAGCAGGGGATTCCTGTGGAAGTGATCCAGGTCGCAGCACCCGATAAACTCACAGGTGATGCCCGTCGGGCTTACGAGTTCGCCTGCCAGGAGCAGGTCAGCTGCATTTTATACGGCAACGCTGACACACCCGAAAGCGGCGTGATAGTGGATGCCATGCTGGGTACTGGCGCCAGCGGTACGGTGCGGGGTGATTTTGCAACGGCAATCCGTGGCATTAATGCATCCGGTTTGCCCGTGGTGGCGGTGGATATCCCCTCTGGTCTGTGCAGTGATACAGGTGCCGTTCTCGGCGACTGTGTAGCTGCAAATTTGACCGTCAGCTTTATCGGCCTTAAACGCGGGTTGCTTACCGCTCGCGGACCTGCCTTTGCCGGCGAACTGGTATTTGATGATCTCGATGTGCCCGATGATATTTATGACCAGATAAGGGCGGATGCCAGGGTGCTGGATTGGCCACACCTGGTCAGCTTGCTGGCGCCGCGCCCGGCGGATGCCCACAAGGGTCTGTTTGGCCATGTGATGATTATCGGCGGTGAGCTGGGCTATGGCGGCGCCGTGACCATGGCGGCCGAAGCGGCCCTCTCTACAGGTGCCGGATTGGTGAGTGTTGCCACCCGGCCCGAACATGTGCCCGCCGTTCTGGCTCGCTGCCCGGAAGTAATGGCTGTGGGGGTGACCTCGGGCCAATCCCTCGAGCCCTGGCTGTCGCGCCCCACCGTGCTGGTGATTGGCCCCGGCCTGGGACGCACGCCCTGGTCAGAGCAAATGTTGCAAAAGGCGGTGGCCAGCGGTTTGCCCATGGTGGTGGATGCGGATGCGCTCAATATCCTCAGCGAGGGGCGAGTAGCGGCAAATGCTGACAGTTCTGGCTGGCTGTTGACCCCGCACCCCGGCGAGGCTGCACGCTTGCTGGGTGTTGATGCGGCCGAAGTACAGCGCGACCGCTTTGCGGCAGTGACAGCCCTGCAGCATAAATACAATGGCACTGTGCTGCTCAAAGGGGCGGGAACACTGATTGCCAGTACTGCTGGCAGCGCAGCAGAGAGCGCCATCACCCTGTGCCCCTACGGCAACCCCGGTATGGCCACTGGCGGCATGGGTGATGTGCTGAGTGGCGTACTCGGCGCGTTGCTCGCCCAAGGGTTTTCTTTGTCACAGGCGGCGCAACTTGGCGCCTGTCTCCATGCCCTGGCGGCGGATGATGCGGCAGAGCATCTCGGACAATTGGGTCTGCGCGCCACAGATCTGTTTGCACCCCTGCGAGCCCGTTTAAACCAGCACCTGGCAGATGGATTCTGGTGATGGCATGGCTGCAGTGTTGACCATTCAGCTGCTCGGGGAAGAGGCAATGGTGGCCTTTGGCCAGCGTCTCGGCGCGGTGATGAACGATGGTGTCATTTTTCTGGAAGGTGACCTCGGCACGGGTAAAACCACCCTGTGTCGCGGCATACTTCGTTCCCGCGGGCATCAGGGCGCGGTCAAGAGCCCGACCTTTACATTGGTGGAGCCTTACGATTTTGACAGTGGCCCGGTGTTCCACTTTGATCTGTATCGGTTGGTGGACAGTGAGGAGCTGGAGTACATGGGTATCCGGGATTACTTTCAGCCCGGCAACCTGTGCCTGGTGGAGTGGCCGGACAAGGGCGCCGGATTTTTGCCCGAAGCGGATCTGCAAGTCAGTATCAGCGTTGAAGGGGCCGGGCGGAGGGTGGTTATAATGCCCTTGTCTGGCCATGGTCAGCGAGCCCTGGCCCTGTTGGGTGCGGATTAAAACCATGGGGAAGCAGCTGCCCTTTCATATGTCGTGTCGTGTTTTTACTACCCTGCTTGCAGGGCTGCTGCTGTTGTGCGCCAGCACTGCGTCTCTGGCGGTGGTGGTGCACGATGCGCGCCTGTGGCGAGCGCCCGATCACACTCGTCTGGTATTCGACATCAGCGGGGCGGCGGAACACTCCCTGTTTACCCTTGAAAATCCCGACAGGCTGGTGGTGGACATCAGCAATATCCATCTCTCCACCAATCTGGATAAACTGGATTTCAAGGGCACGCCGATCAGCAGCATTCGCTCGGCCCAGCGCAATGGCAAGGATCTGCGCATTGTTCTCGATCTCTCCAAACCGGTAAAACCGCGCAGCTTTCCCCTCAAGGCCAACGAAAAATACGGCGACAGGCTGGTGGTGGATCTCTACGATCTGGAGCCGGATAAAGAAAAAACCGTTGCCGATGTGGTGACCAGCAAGGATAAAAAACGCCAGATTGTCATTGGTATCGATGCCGGTCACGGTGGTGAGGACCCCGGCGCCATCGGGCCCAACGGCATTTACGAGAAGCGGGTGGTGATGGCCATCAGCCAGGAACTCAAACGCCTCGCTGATCGCGAATCCGGTTTCAGGGGCGTATTGATTCGCTCCGGTGACTACTACATTCCGCTGCGCAAACGCACTGATATCGCCCGGGAAAACCGCGTCGATCTGTTTGTGTCGATTCACGCCGACGCGTTCAAAAATCCGGCAGCACGCGGCGCTTCCGTGTTCGCCCTGTCGCCCGGCGGCGCCACCAGCGAAACCGCCCGCTACCTGGCGGAACGGGAAAACAGTGCAGACCTGATCGGTGGTGTCGGCAGCGTCAGAATCAGCGACAAGGACAAGGTGCTGGCGGGCGTGCTGCTCGACCTGTCCATGACCGCAACCCTCAACAGCAGCCTGGATGTGGGCAAGGAAGTGCTGGGGCAAATGGGTGGTATGGCCCGACTCCACAAGCGCCATGTGGAACAGGCGGGGTTCCTGGTGCTGAAGTCCCCTGATATCCCCTCCATCCTGGTGGAAACCGGCTTTATCTCCAATCCTACAGAAGCTCGCCAGCTGGCAGACAGCGCCTATCAGCGGCAAATGGCCGAAGCGATTTTTACCGGCATCAAGCGCTACTTCTATAACAGACCACCGCCCGGAACCTGGGTTGCCAGCAACAGCGGCGGCAGTGGTTCCGGCCAGGTTTATGTGATTGCCCATGGTGATACCCTGTCCGGCATCGCCGCGCGCCACAACGTCAGTGTCGACGCCCTGGTGCGCCACAACGATATGAACTCCACCACCATCCGGGTGGGGCAGCGCATCAAGATTCCTTCCACCTGAGTTACCCGAGGACCAGCATGGCCCGTATCCAGCTTCTCAGCCCCCGCCTGGCCAACCAGATTGCTGCCGGTGAAGTGGTTGAGCGCCCGTCCTCCGTGGTCAAGGAGCTGATTGAGAACAGTCTCGACGCGGGCGCCAACCGCATTGAGATCGATATTGAGTCCGGCGGCACCAAGCTGGTGCGGGTGCGGGATAACGGCTCGGGCATCAACGAAGAAGACCTCACCCTGGCCCTGAGCCGTCATGCCACCAGCAAGATAGTCGATCTTGAAGATCTGGAGGCGGTGGCAACACTGGGGTTTCGCGGCGAGGCACTGGCCAGTATTGCCTCGGTGGCGCGCCTCGAACTGCTTACCAATACCGCCGACAGTGGCCCGGGCTGGCGCGCCCGCGGCGAAGGCCGCGATATGCGGGTGGAGGTCGATCAGGTTCAACACCCGCGCGGCACCAGTGTCGAGGTGCGGGATCTGTTCTTCAACACCCCGGCGCGGCGCAAATTCCTGCGTACCGAAAAGACCGAGTTTGGCCGCATCGACGACATTATTCGCAAGCTGGCCCTGAGTCGCTTTGATGTGGCCTTTACCCTGCGCCACAACGGCAAGGCCGTGCACAGCCTGCGCGCCGCTCCGGGCCAGCTGGAGCAGGAGCGCCGGGTGGCGGCCATCTGTGGCCCGGCCTTTATGGAAAATGCCCTGTTTATCGACCAGACCCGTGGCGCGCTGCGTCTGTGGGGCTGGATTGGATTGCCGACCTTTTCACGCAGTCAGGCGGATTTACAGTACTTTTTTGTCAATGGCCGGGTGATTCGCGACAAGGTGGTGTCCCACGCGGTGCGCCAGGCCTACCGGGACGTGCTCTACCACGACCGCCATCCCGCCTACACCCTGTTTATGGAGCTGGATCCCGCTGAGGTGGATGTCAATGTCCATCCCACCAAGCACGAGGTGCGATTTCGCGACAGCCGCAGCGTGCATGACTTTCTGTTCAGTACGCTGCATCGCTCCGTAGCGGATATTCGCCCCGGGGATAGTGTCGCCAGCAGCGCACCAATAACTGCAGCGGGTGACTCGCAGGACTTCCTCGTGGCGCCGGTTTCATCCGTACCGTTGCAGGGGCGTATTGATGGACTGGCCCGTCCCGCCAGTGACTGGCGCGCACCGACTCCCGCACCGGGCTCCGTCCGCACCCAGCTCGCCGGTTACGGGCAGTTACACCACAACGATCAGCTGATGCCCGCTATGGCGGAGCAGGATGACAGGGAGATCCCGCCCCTGGGTTATGCCATTGCCCAGCTGAAAGGGGTGTATATCCTGGCGGAAAATGCCCAGGGTCTGATTATTGTCGATATGCACGCCGCCCATGAGCGCATCAATTACGAGCGCATGAAGCAGGCCTTTGAATTGCAGAGAATCACCTCCCAGCCGCTGCTGGTGCCAGAAACCATCGCCGTCAGCGAAAAGGAGGCCGATTGTGCCGAGGAGTATGCCCAGGTGTTCAACGATCTCGGCTTTGTGCTGCAACGCGCCGGTCCTGAAAGCCTGCTGATTCGCGAGATTCCCTCGATCCTCAAGGGCTCCCAGGCGGAGCCCCTGGCCCGGGATGTGATATCCGATCTTCTCGAATACGGTTCCAGTGACCGTATCCGCGCCCATATTGACGATATTCTCTCCACCATGGCCTGCCACGGTTCGGTGCGCGCCAACCGCCGTCTCGGCATCCAGGAAATGAACGCCCTGCTGAGGGATATGGAAGCAACCGAGCGCAGTGGCCAGTGCAACCATGGTCGGCCCACCTGGAGCCAGCTCAGTCTTGATGAGCTGGATCGCCTTTTTTTGCGGGGGCGCTAATTGCGAGATATTCGTTTCATGGCAATAGTCTTATGACGTTGGGGGTGTGGCAGCCAGGCGTGAATAAACCCCCAGTGGTGTTCCTGATGGGGCCTACCGCTTCCGGCAAAACAGAGCTCGCCGCCCGCCTGCTGGCGCATATGCCCGCCGAAATTATCAGTGTCGACTCGGCCCTGGTGTACCGGGGCATGGATATTGGCAGCGCCAAGCCGGATGCGGATTTTCTTGCTCGCGCTCCCCACCACCTGATTGATATCCGCGATCCGGCGGACCCCTATTCAGCAGCGGAGTTTGCCGCCGATGCCATTCCCCTGATCGCCGATATTTGTGGTCGAGGTAAAATCCCTCTGCTGGTGGGCGGCACCATGCTGTATTTCAGGGTGCTGACCGAAGGGCTGGCGGATCTGCCTCCCTCGTCCCCGGCGGTTCGCGAGGCGATTCTTCGCGAAGCAGCACAGGTCGGCTGGCCGGAGCTGCATCGCCAGCTGACAGCCATTGACCCAACCACTGCCGACCAGCTGCATCCCAATCACTCGCAGCGAATCCAGCGGGCGCTGGAAATTTACCGCCTGACCGGCACGCCACCCAGTGAGCTTAAAGCCGGGGCGAATAGCGGTGTCAGGCCGATTGTCGATGACTACAACATCACCCAGCTGGCACTGCTGCCAGCCAATCGCCAGCGGCTCCATGACCGGATTGCCAAAAGATTTCACGCCATGCTGGAACAGGGGCTGATTGACGAGGTCCAACGGCTGCGAGTCCGTGGAGATTTATCGGCGGACTTGCCAGCGATCAGGGCTGTGGGTTATCGCCAGGTGTGGGGCTACCTGGATGGTGAGTATGATTTTGATGAAATGGTGGCGCGCGGTATTGCCGCTACCCGGCAGTTGGCCAAGCGTCAGCTGACCTGGTTGCGGGGCTGGCCTTCCCTGATCCCTCTGATAGTTGATGATAATGAAGAAAAAGTAGCCGATTTCGACGAATTGGTTGTGAACTGCTTGAAATATTTGCAAAACAGCCCCATATACTAGCCAGGATGCTGTTGGTATCATAGGCACGCAAGCTGAGTGGCCGTCTAACGGCACGGTTGCGCCTGGTTCCCGATGTTTTTCGTTTTTAGGCGCTTTTTAATTGATAAGGAGTAAAGATGATGTCAAAAGGGCATAATCTACAAGACCCTTTTTTGAACCTGCTTCGCAAGGAGCGAGTACCGGTTTCAATTTTTCTGGTCAACGGTATCAAGCTGCAAGGACAAATTGAATCTTTTGATCAGTTTGTTGTGCTGCTGAAAAATACTGTCAGCCAGATGGTCTACAAGCATGCCATTTCCACGGTGGTTCCCTCCCGCCCCGTACGTTTGCCACCTGTTGCGCCTCAGGATTCTGATGAGGACAGTGACGAAGGCGACGACGACTAAGAGACCGTTGAAAACGCCCAGCATGGTCGGCACAGCGCTAAAAATACTTGAAAAATGCCCGTTCACCCTCAGGTGGGCTGTGCATTGCTGAGTATTTTTGCCCTGTTCCGGCGCTTTGTCGGGTGTTTTTTCGTGGTTTGTCAGGAGGTCTGATTGTTTTTTGATCGTCCCAAATCCGGTGAGCTGGCGGTTTTGGTCCATATGGACCTCAATACAGAAAACGAACCGGATGACCCACGGGAATTTGAGGAACTGGTTCTCTCTGCCGGTGGTGATCCTGTTGAGTTTCTGACCGGTCATCGAGCCTCACCCAACGCCAAGTATTTTATTGGTACAGGCAAGCTTGAAGAGTTGCGGGAGGCGGTCGAGCATCATTGCGCCGAAGTGGTGATATTCAACCACACCCTCTCTCCCAGTCAGGAACGCAATCTCGAAAAAGAACTCAAGTGCCGGGTGCTTGACCGCACTGGGCTGATTCTCGATATTTTTGCCCAGCGGGCACGCACCTATGAAGGCAAGCTGCAAGTAGAGCTGGCCCAGTTGCAGCACATGTCCACCCGCCTGGTGAGAGGCTGGACTCACCTTGAGCGCCAGAAGGGTGGTATCGGCCTGCGTGGTCCCGGTGAAACCCAGCTGGAAACAGACCGCCGCCTGCTGCGCGTGCGTCTCAAAAGCATTCAGAAGCGCCTCGAAAAAGTCCGCAGCCAGCGCCAGCAGGGGCGCCGTTCCCGCCAGCGTGCCGAGATGCCCACTATCTCCCTGGTGGGCTATACCAATGCGGGCAAGTCCACCCTGTTCAACCGCCTGACGGACTCCGAAGTGTTTGCCGCTGACAAACTGTTTGCCACCCTCGACCCGACCATGCGCCGCCTTGACCTCGCTGAATTTGGCTCGGTGATTCTTGCCGATACAGTGGGTTTTATCAGCCATCTTCCCCACAAGCTGGTGGATGCCTTCAGCGCCACGCTGGAGGAAGCTGCCAGTGCAACCCTGTTGCTGCATATAGTTGATGCAGGCAGTGACGAGCGTCAGCGCAATATGGACAGTGTGATGACTGTGCTGGAAGAAATCGGTGCAGCAGAAAATCCCCAGTTGCTGGTATACAACAAGATCGATCTGCTGGACGGTATGGAACCCCATATTGATCGCAATGACAGCGGGCGTCCGGTTGCGGTCTGGCTGTCGGCCCAGACCGGCGCAGGTGTGGATTTGCTGGCGGATGCCATCAGGGAATGCTTGGGTGGCGAACTGGTTGTCGGACGATTTTATGTTGCTCCCGAACGTGCCAGGTTGCGTGCCAGGTTGTATGAACTCGGTGCCATTCAGTCCGAGGAAACGCTGGACGATGGCGGCGTTATCCTGCGCCTGAGCCTGCCGGTGGCTGATTTCAACAGACTGTTAAAAGCGGAATCCCTCAACCCCGGGGATTTTCCTGCCCTCACTGATATCCCGGTAATCGCGGAAAGTGCCTGACGCTGCCGGGGTGTCTTGCTAGAATGTGCCCCCAGATAAATCTGTACGGAGAAGTGTAATGGCCTGGAATGAACCCGGCGGCGGAAAAGACCCTTGGGGCAGCAATGGCCAGGGCGGTGGCCCCCCCGACCTTGATGAAGCGCTGAAGAAAATCCGTGAAAAATTCGGTCGCTTTGGTGGCGGCTCCTCAGGGTCCAGTCCTGGCACCACAGGTGGCGGATTCAAATTACTGCCCATCGTGCTGGTGGTGCTGGTTGTTCTCTGGGCTCTGGCTGGCATCTACCAGGTGGATGAAAAGGAGCGCGCTGTCGTGCTGCGCTTTGGCAAGTTCCACAGCACAGTCACTCCCGGCCTGCACTGGAACCCGCCGCTGGTTGATTCCGTGACTGTTGTCCGTGTCACCGAGGAGCGTCAGTACCAGAATGACGCCCGTGACCTGATGCTCACCCAGGATGAAAATATTGTCGACCTGCAATTGGTGGTGCAATACAACATCGCCGATCCGAAAGCCTTTGTGCTCAACGTCAAGGATCCGGAAATCAGCTTGCGTCACGCTACCAACAGTGCGCTGCGCCATGTGGTTGGCAGCACCAAGCTGGACGCAGTGATCTCCTCGGGCCGCGAACAGGTGGGCATTGAGGTTAAGGATCGGGTGCAGACTTATCTCAATAATTACGAGACAGGCATCAACGTGGTCAAGGTCAACATCCAGGATGCCAAGCCCCCCAACCAGGTCAAGCCAGCTTACGACGACGTGATCAAGGCGCGCGAAGACCAGGAGCGGGTTATCAGTGAAGCCCAGTCCTATGCCAACGGCATCATTCCCGAAGCCCGCGGTCTGGCCCAACGCATTATCGAGGAAGCGGCGGGCTATAAATCCCGCGTGGTCGCTGAAGCAGAAGGTGAGGCTGCGCGCTTTGAAAGCCTGCTCTCTGAGTATCAGCAAGCGCCCGAGGTGACTCGCCAGCGCCTCTATCTCGACTCCATGCAGTCAGTGATGAGCAGCAGCACCAAGGTGATGGTGGGCGTCAAGGACGGCAACAATATTTTCTATCTGCCCCTGGATAAAGCAGCCGAGGCTGCACCGGGAGGCACGGGTACTCCCTCGCAGCGCTTGACGCCGGCCCAGATCAGCACCATTGCTGACGAAATAGTCAATCGCCTGCGCACCCAGTCGTCCGGTACCCAGCGCAAGGAGTTACGCTAATGAATGCTCGATTTTCCGGCCTGATCATTGTCCTTGCCCTGCTGCTGATCGTGGCAAGCAACAGCCTGTATGTCGTCAAGGAAACTGAAAAAGCGGTAAAGCTGCGCTTTGGTGAACTGATCGAGGAAGATATTCCGCCAGGATTGCACATCAAGGCGCCGCTGATGCACGAAATCCGCAAGTTCGATGCGCGGATACTCACCCTGGACACGCCTACCGAGAGCTTTTTTACCGCCGAGCGCAAGCGCCTGTTGGTGGATTCCTACGTCAAGTGGCGCATTTTTGATGTCGGTGCCTACTACCGTGCCACTGGCGGTGACGAGGCCGTTTCACAAAACCGTCTGTCCACCAGGGTCAATGGTGGTTTGCGCAACCAGTTCGGTACTCGCACCCTCCATGAAGTGGTGTCGGGCAAACGGGATGAGTTGATGCAGGAGATTCTCAATGACCTCAATAGCACTGTGCAGGGTACCCTGGGCATTGAGGTGATCGATGTGCGGGTCAAGCGCATCGATCTGCCGGAAGAGGTCAGCGAGCAGGTATACCGCCGCATGACCGCCGAGCGCGAGAAAGAAGCCCGCGAACTGCGCGCCAAAGGTCTTGAGCAGGCTGAAAAAATTCGCGCTGACGCCGATCGCCAGAAGGTCATTCTCGAAGCGGATGCGTATAAAGAGTCGGAACAGTTGCGCGGTCAGGGGGACGCCCAGGCCACTGCCGTTTATGCCGGGGCCTACCAGAAAGACCCCGAGTTTTTCTCTTTCACCCGCAGTCTCAGCGCCTACGAAAAGTCTTTCAGCAACAAGGGCGATATTCTCCTGGTTGATCCCGACAATGACTTCTTCCGTTATCTCGACAATCAGTCAGGCAAGTGAACTGCGCGGGGGTTGCCGGAAAAAAATGCGGCAATCCCCACGCTGCGGTGCTAGAATTCCGCAACCGGGGAAACCCGGTTTTTTTGTGTTCCTCTTGACCCTTGTGTTCCCTTAACCACTGTGCAGGCAGGATAGTTGAATGTGGCTCGACTTGGCCCAAGCGCTGTGTCTGGTGCTGGTAATTGAAGGCATCATCCCCTTTGTTGCCCCGGCCCGCTGGCGCAAACTGGTACAGTCCATGGCCCAGATTGATGATCGCACCATGCGTATTGTCGGCTTTGTCAGCATGGTGGTCGGCGCCGGACTGCTGTTCCTTCTCAAGTGATACCCCGATCCAGATGAGTGAGAAATTCCTATGACTCAGGTTGACCGCTGGCTGCTGCCAGAGGGAATTGAAGAAATTCTGCCCAACCAGGCCTTCAAGGTTGAACGGCTGCGACGGGAATTGCTGGATTTCTACCACGCCTGGGGATACGACCTGGTTATCCCGCCACTGGTGGAATTTACCGATTCGCTGTTGAGCGGCTCCGGCCGGGATCTGGATCTCCTCACCTTCAAACTCACTGACCAGCACAGCGGCCGGATGATGGGCGTGCGCGCCGATGTGACCCCCCAGACCGCCCGTATGGACGCCCACAGCCTGCGCCGCAACGGACCCAATCGCCTGTGCTACGCCAGCACGGTGCTGTACACCCGGTCGCGCGCGCCCCTGTCTTCACGCACACCGATCCAGGTGGGAGTCGAACTCTACGGCGAAGCCGGGTTGGGTGCCGATATCGAAGTGATCACCCTGATGGTGGAAGCCCTGCAACAGGTAGGGGTGGACAATATCTGCCTCGACCTGGGCCATGTGGGTATCTATCGCAGCCTGGAAGAGTGCCTTGATCTGACTGGCGGGCAAAAGGCCGAACTGTTCGAGTTGCTGCAGCGCAAATCTTCCGAGCTGGGCGACTGGGTGGCGCGCAATATAAAAGATGCAGAGATGGCGGCCATTGTGGCCGGGCTGCCGCGCCTGGCCGGTGAAGTGGATATTCTCGATACAGCGCGGGCGTTTTTTGCCGCCGCGCCCGCCGAAGTAGAGCTGGCCATCGACGAGTTGCAGCAGGTGGTGGATGCCATTCTCGCCACCAATCCCGCAGTCAGCCTGTATCTCGACCTCTGTGAGCTGGAGGGTTACCACTACCACACGGGCATCGTCTTTGCCGGTTACTGTGAAGGCGCCAGGCAGGCGCTCGCCAACGGTGGCCGCTACGATGATATCGGCGAGACCTTTGGCCGCGCCAGGCCCGCCACCGGCTTCAGCATTGACCTCAAAGCCCTGGTGGAGCGGCTCGACACGAGTGAGGAACCCGCCAACGGCATTTATGCCCCAGCCTGCGAAGAGCCAGGATACCCAGCGTTTATCCGCCAGCTGCGCGCTGGCGGTGAGCGCGTGGTGTGCGGCTTTTATGGCCAGCTGCCGGATTACGCAGAGCTGTGCTGTGACAGAGTTCTGGTGCAGGAAAACGGCACCTTCAGTCTTAAACCGATTCGTTAATCTTTTCTAGAGTTATGACCATGGGAAAAAATGTAGTTGTGCTGGGCACCCAGTGGGGTGATGAGGGCAAGGGCAAGATTGTCGATCTGCTCACCGATCAGGTGTCCACCGTGGCGCGCTTTCAGGGCGGCCACAATGCCGGTCATACCCTGGTGATCGACGGCGTCAAAACGGCCCTGCATCTGATTCCCTCGGGAATCCTCCGCGCAGGCGTGATCTGCGCCATCGGCAACGGTGTGGTGCTGGCGCCCGATGCCCTGATCACCGAAATGGAAAAGCTTGAGGCCAACGGCGTGCCGGTACGCGACAGGTTGCGTATCTCACCCGCCTGCCCGCTGATCCTGCCCTACCATGTGGCTCTCGACCAGGCCCGCGAGGCGGCGCGCGGCAATGCCCGTATCGGTACGACGGGGCGTGGTATTGGTCCGGCCTACGAGGACAAGGTGGCCCGTCGCGGTCTGCGGGTGGGCGATCTGCTCAACCCCGAGCGCTTTGCTGCCAAGCTCCGAGAGGTGATGGAATACCACAACTTCACTCTGGTGAATTATTACAAGGCCCCGGCCCTGGATTACGAGGCAACCCTGGCGCAGGTGCTGGCCTGGGGCGAAGAACTCAAGCCCATGGTGGCGGATGTGATCGACCTGCTGCACAGCGAGCGCGAGCGGGGCGGCAATATCCTCTTTGAAGGCGCCCAGGGATCGCTGCTGGATATCGACCACGGCACTTACCCCTTTGTGACCTCCTCGAACACCACTGCCGGTGGTGCTGCCACCGGCAGTGGCTTTGGTCCGCTCTATATCAATTACGTGCTGGGTATTACCAAGGCCTACACCACAAGGGTCGGCTCCGGTCCATTCCCCACCGAGCTGTCCTGCGAAGTGGGTCAGCGGCTGGGCGAAAAAGGCCATGAATTCGGCACCACCACCGGACGCAAGCGCCGCTGTGGCTGGTTTGATGCGGTGGCGGTTCGCTACGCCGTGCGGATCAACAGCATGTCGGGCCTGTGCCTCACCAAGCTCGATGTGCTCGACGGCCTGGACGAAGTGAAAATCTGTGTGGCTTACCGCGATGCCAGTGGCGCTTCTATCTCGGTACCCTACGACGCGGAGGGCTGGGAGGAGGTGGTGCCGGTCTACGAAACCATGCCCGGCTGGCAGGAATCAACCGTCGGCGCCCAAAGCCTCGACCAGCTGCCGGATAACGCCAAGCGCTATATTCGCCGCCTTGAAGAACTCACCGACAGCCCCATCGACATTATTTCCACCGGGCCTGATCGCATCGAAACCATTGTGTTGCGCCACCCCTTCGGTTGACGCTAACGGGACGCCTCTCGCCGACCGCATTGGATATAGACCATGAACAAACTTGAGCAGCTCAAAAAGGTGACCACTGTGGTGGCGGATACCGGCGATATTGCCGCCATCCGCCAGTACGCCCCGGTGGACGCCACCACCAATCCCTCCCTGCTGCTCAAGGTTGCCACTGACCCGTCCTGCGCGCCGCTTATCGACGAAGCCCTGCGTTGGGCTGACTCCCGCGCTGCCAGTGCAGAAGATCTCAGCGATGTTATCGACAGGCTGGCGGTTATTGTTGGGCGGGAAATTATCGGGGTTATTCCCGGACGGGTTTCCACCGAAGTCAGCGCCAGCCTGTCCTTCAATACCGAAGCAACACTGGCAAGGGCCCGCAAGATTGTTGCGCTTTACAGTGAACTGGGCATTCCGACAGACCGGGTGCTGATCAAGATAGCGTCCACCTGGGAGGGAATTCGCGCGGCTGAAATTCTCGAGAAGGAAGGCATTCAGTGCAATCTCACCCTGCTGTTCGGGTTTGGCCAGGCGGTGGCCTGCGCCGACGCGGGGGTGTTCCTGATTTCGCCTTTTGTCGGCCGCATCTACGACTGGTACAAGGCCAGTACTGGCAGGGAATACAGCGGTGCCGACGACCCCGGTGTGCAATCGGTTCGGCGCATCTTCAATTACTACAAGGCCTATGATTACCCCACGGTGGTGATGGGCGCGAGCTTTCGCAACACCGGGCAGATTGAAGCGCTGGCTGGCTGCGACCGCCTCACGATCAGCCCCCAGTTGCTGGATGAGCTGAGTAGCAGCCACGGCGAACTGACTGCCGCACTCAATCCCGCTGTGCTGCGCTGTGATGACAGAAAAATGACCAGATCGGAGCAGATGTTCCGCTGGGAGCTGAACCAGGACGCCATGGCCACGGAAAAACTCGCCGAAGGTATTCGCAAATTCCATGAAGATGAAGTCCGTCTTCAAGCCATTCTCAAGTCACTGATTGCCAGCAAATCTGTGGATTAAAACTATATAAACGCTACAAGCGGCCTGTTCGCTATCCAGAGATACACCCGCAGGCAATGTGCCTGATCTTGCTTGTCTCTTCAGACTGTTTAAATCAGTGTCTGCCTGACATATTCCTGCGCAATCGCTGTGCGGTCATCCGTCTGCTTTATCACCCTGTTTATCTGTTTCTTTTGATGTATACAGCTGCCAGGGTCCATATTAGGATGGGGGTGTGTGGCCGCGGCTAATGATTAATTCACCCGCTGACAAAGACCTTTTCAGAGACGAAAAGCATGGTCCCATACCGATGGTATAGCATTCCCGTCATTGCCATTCTCTATGCGGTATTGATGCTGGCTCTCGTTCCCCTGGAACGATTGGTGCCTGGCTATATTTTGCTCATCCATCCGGCTGCGGGGTTCGCCGCAGCTGCGCTCTTGCTGGTTGGCCTGCGCGCCTGGCCGGGGGTTTTTCTCGGGGCTTACGCGGCTTCTCTTGCCCCCGGTTTTGACTTCCTCTATCAGCCAGCAGGTATTTTTACTGCCTCTGTCGCCACCCTCCAGGCAGTGACTGCTGCGCTTTTGACCCGGCACTTCTTCCGTGCCTCAGAGCACCAAGGTCGAGAGACACTGGTCACCGGCAGTTCCGTGGTCGGGTTTTTACTGCTGGCGGCTCCGGTTGCCTGCCTGATCCCTGCTGCTGCGACCTTCGCTCCGCTCCTGCCCCTCGGCAGCGTGCCCGGTTGGGGAGAACTGATGACGCATTCCCCCGGTGAAGGCTGGCTTATGATCTGGGCCAGCAACAGCCTGGGGGTGTTGATAGGGGCGCCCTTGACGCTGATCCTGTGGCCTGGTGCTCGCGCTTTTCGCCAGGATTGGGGTGCACGGGTGGCATTGCCCCTGCTGGTTACCGCAGTGCTGGTGGTGGTGGGTCATATCGCTCTGGATCGTTACGAGCACCGGGTGGCACAGCAGGCCGATGCCAGGGTCGTGGACACTGTACTCGATGAGGGCTTCGAACCCCTCGCCAGGGCTATCGAATCACTGCACAGCGTCGAGCTTTTTTTCTACGCCAGCGACGAAGTTACCCGCCAGGAATTTACTGTATTTACCTCACTGCTTTTGCGCTGGCCGGGCCTCCATAGCATAGAGTGGGTTCCCCAGGTGGCGGCAGGGGAGCGCCTCGCCCTTGAAACGGGAGCAGTGGACTTTACTAGTGGGCGAACACAGCTGCCAGTGCAGATCGTAGAAGAAAACAGCAGTGGCCAGCGTGTCAGGGCTGGCGAACGCAACCAGTACTACCCCAGCCTTTTTGTGGAACCGTTGTCCAGCGGTGCTGACATTCTCGGTTTTGATTACGGTTCGTCTCCCTCGCGCCGGGCCGCTTTGGAGCTGGCCCGTGACAGCGCAGAGGCGGTAGCGTCCGAACCGCTGCCGCTGATGCAAACGGGTATGCTGGGAATCCCGGTTTTTATTCCCCTTTACAGCAAGCATTTTGACCCGCAAGCGGCGACAGTTGCCCAGCGCCGGGAAGCCTTGCTGGGCTTTATCAAGGGCAATTTCGAGGTGCAGAACCTGTTCGCCATGCTCGCCGCCAGCGCCACTGCGGCCAATGTCCAGCTCAGGCTTTCCGATCTTAGTCAGGGCTATCGACCCCATGTTCTGATCAATACGCTGGTGGATGAGAACGCACTGCCCGTGCAGCGCGATGTGCCCTTTGCCAGTCGCACATTGCTGGTTGAAGCCTGGCTGGCGCCGACCTGGCGTTCAGGTGCCAGCCTTGTGTCACTGCTTTTCCAGGGCTTTTCCGTGCTGGCCGCATTTCTGGTTGCCCTGGCGGTGCTGGCGGCAGCGGGCCGCAACAGTACAGCTGAAGCCCGGGTCAGGGAGCGCACCGCAGCCCTGCGTGCCAGCGAGCAAAATCTCGAAGTGACACTGCACAGTATTGGCGATGCTGTGCTGGTTACAGATAGCCGTGGTCGAGTCACCCGCCTCAATCAAGTGGCTGAAGCATTGACGGGCTGGAGCGGGAAGGATGCCCTGGGCCGGAAGGTGGAGGAGGTCTTTTCGATCATCAATGAACATACTCGGGAGCGGGTAAGCGTCTCTGTTGAGGAGGTTCTGCGTACCGGCATGATCCGCGGCCTTGCGAATCACACGCTGCTGATCGCCCGGGATGGTCGCGAACACGCCATTGCCGATAGCGCGGCACCCATTGATGGCCCGGATGGCCAGGTGCAGGGCGTGGTGCTGGTGTTCCGCGATGTCACCGAGGAGCGTGCGGTGGCGCGCGCCCTGGAGAGCAGCGAAAAACGCTACCGGCAATTAATCGAGCAAGCCCCCTACGGCATTCTGGTGCAGGCCGAGGGGAAATTTGCCTACCTCAATCCCACGGCACTGGCGTTGCTGGGGGCCAGGGAAGAGAGCCAGCTGCTGGGACATCCCATACTGGATTATCTGCATCCCGACAGTCGCGCGGCGGTGGCAAGGCGCATGGAACAGTTGAACAAGCTGGGTGTGCCAGCCCCTCCTCTGGAAGAGCAGTGGCTGCGGCTTGATGGCACCTTGCTGCAGGCCGAGGTTACCGCTGTGCCTCATATCCATGAAGGCATACGCGGCTCGCTGGTGATGTTGCAGGATATCCGCGAGCGCAAGGCGGCCGAATCCCTGCGTGACCGTTTCTTTGATTTGTCCCTCGATCCGCAGTGTGTGCTGGATAAAAATGGGTACTTCATGCGGGTAAATGCGGCCTTCTGCGAGGTGCTTGGCTGGCACAGCAACGAACTTGTCGGTGCCCACTACCGCGATTTTGCTTATCCGGATGACCTGACCGAGGCGTTTGAGGAGGAACAGAAGATCCATGTCGATGGTATCAGCCATCGGCTGGAGCTGCGCTTTCTGTGTAAAGGGGGTGACTGGCGCTGGCTGTCATGGAGTGCGGTCAGTGCTGAAACCGATGGGATGATTTATGCCGTGGCCAGGGATATCACTGCCAGTCGCGATATTATCGAGGCGCTGACCACCGCGCGACGTGAAGCAGAGTACGCCAATCGGGCAAAATCGGCCTTCCTGGCTACCATGAGTCACGAGATTCGCACGCCCATGAACGGTGTCATCGGACTTGTGGATGTGCTTTCCCATACTGCCCTCAACGAGCATCAGGCGGAACTTGTCGATAATGTGCGTACCTCGTCCCAGTCCCTGTTGCGCCTGATCGACGATATTCTCGATTTTTCCAAGATCGAAGCGGGACGACTGGAGCTTGAAAATGCACCGGTGTCAATCGAAGCCATTATTGAGGGCCTGTGTCATTCCCTGCTGCCCGTCGCTGCAGCGAGGGGTGTTGAACTTTGTGTGTTTGTTGACCCGGCTATTCCTGAACCTGTGCTCGCCGATGAAGTCCGCCTGCGCCAGGTGTTCTACAACCTGGTGGGTAATGCCATCAAGTTTTCCGGACATCAGGACGATCGGCCAGGCCGCGTCGATGTGCGGGTTGAGCTTGCTTCCCGTCACCCCTTGCAACTCAAGTTCACTGTTGCCGACAACGGTATTGGCATGTCGAAGCAAAGTCTTGAGGCGTTGTTTGAACCCTTTATTCAGGGCGAAGTGTCCACTACCCGCCGTTTTGGTGGCACAGGCCTGGGCCTGGCGATCTGCAAGCGCCTGATGGATCTTATGGGCGGCGCCATCAGTATCGACAGTGAAGAGGGCGAGGGTACTACTGCCGTGGTCACTGTGCCCTTTGCCGTGGCGGCAGAGCAGGCTGCTGTGGCGCAGTTCGATTTGCAGGGTATCCGCTGCATGGTTGTCGACAGTCCTGCCATCAATGCCGCTGACCTGTGCAGCTATCTCGCCAGTGCGGGAGCCAGTGCTGAAATAATCGACGATCTCGAATCTATCGCCAGTACCCGGGAGCACAGTGGCGACACGGTGGTGGTCATTCTCGACAAGCGTGCACCAGCCCACGCCTCGATGCCCATCGCTCGCCTGTTTGCGGCTGCGGGGGATGTGCGCTATGTGTTGATCACCCATGGGCGGCGGCGCCGCAGTCGCCAGCAAGCGGGCAGTGTAGTGACTCTCGACGGTGACGCCCTGCGCCGCCACGCACTGCTGCGAGCGGTGGCCGTCGCCGCAGGCCGGGCTTCCCCCGAGGT
>LADM01000077.1 GCA_000961645.1 Gammaproteobacteria bacterium BRH_c0
GGGGATAACAGGCTGATACCGCCCAAGAGTTCATATCGACGGCGGTGTTTGGCACCTCGATGTCGGCTCATCACATCCTGGGGCTGAAGCCGGTCCCAAGGGTATGGCTGTTCGCCATTTAAAGTGGTACGCGAGCTGGGTTCAGAACGTCGTGAGACAGTTCGGTCCCTATCTGCCGTGGGCGTTGGAGATTTGAGGAGAGTTGTTCCTAGTACGAGAGGACCGGAATGAACGAACCTCTGGTGTTCGGGTTGTCACGCCAGTGGCATTGCCCGGTAGCTATGTTCGGACAGGATAACCGCTGAAAGCATCTAAGCGGGAAGCCCCCTCCAAGATTAGATCTCCCTGGGACCTTGAGTCCCCTGAAGGGCCGTTCAAGACCAGGACGTTGATAGGCTGGGTGTGTAAGCGTTGTGAGGCGTTGAGCTAACCAGTACTAATTGCCCGTGAGGCTTGACCATATAACAGAAGTGATTGTGATTGCGACAGCGGTACGCCGCGTTGCCGGACAAGTGTTAGACGCACACTCGATAGAAGACATTGTTAGTACAGTTTCGATGGATCACCACCCAATTTGCACTGAAACTGTTCCTGACAGTTTCCAGCATTTCCTCCATCCCTGGAGGTCAAGCTGCCAGTTCCAGTAACTGGAGAGCAAGCCAGTTTGCCTGGCGACCATAGAGCATTGGAACCACCTGATCCCTTACCGAACTCAGTAGTGAAACGATGCATCGCCGATGGTAGTGTGGGGTTTCCCCATGTGAGAGTAGGTCATCGCCAGGCTTTAAATTAAAAACTCCAGTATCCGAAAGGTACTGGAGTTTTTTTATGCCCGGAATAATGCAATTCAACTATTGCCAGCGATGGCTGGGTAATGAGGATTAATTTGCGAGTGCAGGTTTTAGCTCGGGGCTTTGCAGTTGTGCCGGGCTCGTTTTCTTGCTAGCTTTCGGTTGGTGCAACAGGCAATTGTCAGAGCCTGTAAATAATACAGTCCAACTGTCCAGAGCTGAGTCGGGAGTGGATATTCAACCAACAATAATGTTTATTCTCAGCCAAGTATTGCATACAACATAACAACAGGATCGATCATGAAGTTACCCCCCAGTGCGACCCAGGCATTGCAGCGTATGGAGCAAACCATTGCGGCTGAAACCAGTCCACGCAACAGGGCCATGCTGGAGATTTATCGCAAACACTGGTGGGGCGAAGTGACCAACGATATAGGCATGATCATGGCGACACTTCCGCCCCAGCACGTGCACTACCGCTTTGACGGTCATCCTTTTGTGATGGGGGAGACACTGGAGTTCCACACTACAGCTGAAGCACGGGCCATGTACCAGAGGGTTATCGATCAGGGAGATAATCTGGCAGGCCCCTACGAGGATGAACGCTGGGCCTTCGGTGACTGGGGGTTGATGTTTGAAGGCACGCTGCACGGGATCTATCGGGGCAGCATGTTTGCAGGGAGAGTCCCTGATCTGGACCCTCAGCAGCAATATTTGATCAGCTACCGCTCTGTCAGCTTGCATCCCATGGATATTGAAAAGGGGCTGATGCTGGGGGAAATCGTCTATTCTGGTGCACCATTGCGTTTTGAACCGGTCAGTGATGCGATCAAGAAGGCAATTCTGGATGTCTGACAATACTGGCTTCAGTCTTTGGCACATGGCTGATTTTTCAAGGCGATGTGCAGTTTTATTACTTTTACTGGCAGGTCCACTGATGGCAAATGAAACCCAAACCGAACAATCATCATTACCGCAATGGGACGATTACATTGCTACCCTGGCAAATGCGGATGAGCTGCTTGATGCCTTGGCCGATCCGGAAGATGAGCTCAGGCGCCAGGAGCTGTATGAGCTGCTGGTGAAAAGTCTTGCCGGCGGGATGTTCAGTGCCGTCAGCGACCCGGATTACCCCGACTTTGTCCCGGCAGTGAATACCGTCCTCAATACAGTCGGCGTCAATCCTGACTTTGTCTATGCCTACACCAAGATCAATGGCGAAGGTGTATACCGCCTGTCCGGCTATCGCGGTGATGGCCTTTTCCTGATGTTTGACTTTATGGCCGGAGGGCTTGGGGTGCTGGATGAACTCGGCCCTTCACTGAGTGTGCTGGATATTGATAAATTCACCATTGGCCCCAACGGTGAATTCGATATTCTGCTCAGTGCAGAAAAGCCCGCAGACTACACTGGTGACTGGTATCGTCTCGATCCCAAAACCCGCACCCTGAATGTGCGCCAGGCCTCCTACCACTGGGGTGTCGACCAGGAGGCGAGGCTCGCCATCGAGCGTCTCGACGTGGTTGCGCGACCCCGTGCGCCAGCGGCGGCAGATATTTCCCGACGCTTGCAGGCACTCATGGCCTACCCGCGCTTTTATGCGGGATTCGCTACCCGCCATATTACCAATCTGCGCAGCCAGGGTTTTATCAACAATTTGCAGCACGATGACTGGGCCGGGCGCGGTGGCATAGAGGGACAGCATTACTACCAGGGTATTTTTCGTCTGGAGCCGGGGCATGTGCTGATTCTCGAAACAGAATTGCCCGAGACCATGCGCTACTGGAATGTACAGTTATCTGATTTGTTGTGGAACTCCATTAACTGGATGAACCACCAGAGCAGCCTCAATGGAGCCCAGGCGCTGATCGATTCCGATGGCCGCTTCAGGGCAGTCATCGCCAGCGAGGATCCCGGCGTTGCCAACTGGCTGGACACTGGTGGTATCAGTGAGGGAACCATGATGCTGCGCTGGAATGAAGCATCCTCAGGGCCAGTGCCGACCCTGCGCAGTGTACCCATCGAGAAGTTGCGTGAAGCATTGCCCGCCGATACGGCATATGTGACGGCGGCAGAGCGCAAAAAAGCATTGCAGGAGCGGCGTCGCAGTGTTCAGTTGCGGCGTCGCTGGTAACCGACAACTGGCTGATGTGGGAATTATTCGCCGTGTGGAGGAACCTGCGCGGCGATGCTCAGGGCCAGCTGATTGATAAGCTCGCTGTAGGCACTGGCCAGGGCTGCGTGGTCATCTTGGGGTCCATCTACCACCGTCTGAAACGTTTCCTTCCTGCTGTATAACAGTTGCTTTTCCTTCACATCCTCGAGAATCCAGTGTGCTTCCAGAACCGCATTGCCATCAGCAGTGCGGTTGAAGTCGAGGATATCGATGCGCACGGCGTATTCGGGAACAGTGGTCCGAGTCCAGGGGAAATTGCGCATGTCAGCCCCGGTCAGACCGGCCAGGTTTTGCACCAGCACCCGCTGGATGCCTCTGTCCAAAGGCTCCGCCCAGCGCTGCCCGTCGCTCACCTCAGTTTCGCCACCACCACTGTGGATAATGATCTGCGGTCGATCCAGAAATGGGGCTACCCGCACCGGGCCGACGCCAATAACAGTTTCGCGCATGGGCGCTTCAGCCCTTGGGGACTGGGCTGTCAGCAGGTAATAGCTGGTATTCAGGCTGCGCGGTCCCTGGCAGGCGCTGAGGGCAAAAGCTGCAATGAGGAAGCCCGAAGAAAGGATGGATTTGTTGAACAATGGGCCCATGGTCTATTCCTTGTCGGGTTTGCCAAAAATCAGTACTTCAGGCTGCCGTTCCAGCAGGTCTGAGAGATTGCGCAATTGTTCGGCGGCTTCGTTGATACTTTTTGAGGCACTATTGAGACGGTACAGGGTCGGTGAATCGTCAGACACGATAAATGCCGCATTGGCTGAAAATTCCTCAAGCATGGCAGCACTTTGATTGAGATTCGCCAGCGTCTCATCGAGTGTTTCCAGGCGCTGGGGCATATCCCTGTTAATTCCTGTGAGCAGTGTATTGGCACTTTGCGCCACCTCGGCATAATCGCGGCCCAGGCGTATACCCATTTTGCTGAGGTCATTTGCCGCCACTTCCAGGGCCTGCACGGCACTGCCCACATTGGCGGCCAGCTGTTGCATGGCGGGATCATTGAGCAGCCTGTTGATGCCACTGAAAGTCTCCTGCAGGTCCTTGACCAGCTTGTTGACATCAACATTCTCGAGGTCGCGGGTCAGTTGCTGCAGATTGGTGGGTGTAGTGGGCAGCTGCGGATATTCCGTTTTGACTTTCTTGTACAGCGCGGGCTTGGCGGGATCAAAATCCACATCGACATACAGAAGCCCGGTGAGCAGGCTCTGCTGGCGCAACTGGGCGCGCAAGCCGCGTTTTACCAGTTCCTTGACGCTGACGGCCTTTCCCTCTGCATCCTCCAGTTCCATTGAGGTAGCGTCGATTTCAATGGTCACGGTATTCAGCACATCAATGTCTTTGCCGTGCAGGCTGGTGCGGATATCAGTCACCTGACCGATTTTCACCCCCTTGAGAGTGACCGGTGCGCCGATGTTCAAGCCCCTGATGGAGCTGTCATAGATCAGTACATAGCGATCCGTGGGACTCCACCAGTTACTGCCACTGAACAGCAGTACCAGCAGCACCGCCAGGGCCAGTGCGACAAGGGTAAAAAGGCCGACGGCCACAGGGTTGGCGGAGCGGCTCATAGTTTAACTCCTGATGTTCCGGGTGGCGGATCCTCAGTATTACCCCGCGACAGAAACTGGCGCACTATATCGTGTTCACTGTGATGCAACAGCTCACGGGGATTGCCATAATCCAGCTGGGTTTTGCTCTCTGCATCCAGAAACACAGAATTGGTGGCGATGCTGAAAATACTGGCCAGTTCGTGGGTGACGATCACCACTGTGCCTCCCATACTTGCGCTGATTTGTACAATAAGTTCATCCAGCCGTTGTGAACTCAAGGGGTCGAGGCCCGCTGAAGGTTCATCAAAAAACAACAGTTCGGGGTCGAGGGCAATGGCCCGCGCCAGCGCCGCACGTTTTTGCATGCCGCCGCTGATTTCCGACGGGTAGTAATCCTGGAAGCCGTGGAGGCCAACCAAAGCCAGCTTGTAGGCAATAAGGTCGGCCATCTCAGCGTTGTTCAGCGCAGTGTATTGCTGGAGTGGCACCGCGACGTTTTCCGCCAGGGTAAGATCGCTGAAAAGCCCGCCGCGCTGGTAGGTAATGCCCCATTGCCGTCGCATCGCTTTTTGTTCTTCCGCCGTAGAACGGAAAAAATTCTGGCCGCTGATAACAATATCGCCCTTGGCCGGTTGCTCAAGGCCGATCATATGTTTGAGAAGCGTACTCTTGCCACAGCCGCTGCCGCCCATGATCACAAACACATCGCCGCGCTGCACGGTAAAGTCGAGATGCTCCTGCACCAAGCGCGACCCGTAACGCATGGTCAGGTCATTCACCTCAATCATTACCTCTTGGCTGGACACTGTAGGCTACACCTGCAACAGATTGTAGATAATATTGAGAGCCGCATCGGCCACCACCAGATAGACAATGGCATGCACCACCGCACTGGTGGTGGCATTGCCTACACCTGCGGAAGAGCGGCTGCTTTGCAAACCGGCCTGACAACCGGCAACGGCAATCAGCCCGGCAAACACCAGGCTTTTGAATAACCCGGTGGCGATATCTGTGAGAGTGACCGCGCTGCGGGCCTGGCTGATAAACTGGGTAAAGTTGACATCCATCCCCGCCGCAACCAGGGCGCCGCCCACCAACCCCACCAGATTGGCAAAAATCACCAGCAGCGGCATCACCAGCACCAGCGCCAAAAACCGCGGCACCACCAGGTATTCCGTGGGAGACAGGCCAAGCGTGGTGACGGCGTCTATCTCCTCGTTGGCCTGCATGGTGCCGAGCTGGGCAGCGTAGGCGGCACCGGTGCGACCAGACATAATCACGGCTGTCATCAGCGGCCCCATCTCTCGCACCATACCGAGTGCCACCAGGTTGGCGACATAGACTTCAGCACCAAACTGGCGCAATTGCACTGAGCCCAGATAGGCGAGGATCATGCCCACCAGCACGCTGATCAGGGCGACTATACCCAGGGCTTTCGGCCCGCACTGTTCAATAAAATAAAACAGGTCGCGGATACGGGTCTGGCTGCGACCGGTGCAAAAGCGCAGCAGGGCAATTATCAGCTCGCCGATAAAGGTGACAAAATCCATCCCCGCCTTGACGATGCCCCGCCAGGAGTCAGCCAGGCTGGCAAAAAAGCCCGGTGCCGCAATCAGCGCCGATGGCTCGGTTTTGACGCTGCTAGCCAGGCTCAGCAGCTTTTGCATGGCATCTGGCAGGGCGCTGGTATCGAGCGGGATCTGCTGTTCTTCACAGTGACGAGCGAGCAGAAACAATCGCGACTGGAGATTGGAGTCCCACAACAGGGAGTTGTCGGCCACCAGTTTCAGGCAGGATGGCGCAGTTGTCGGGCAGGCAGAACGCAGTTCGGCAAAATCCGGCAGCCCTGCGTCGCCGGTCCAGTCGCCGCTAAAGGTCATGGTTGTCGTCTCACCGCTTGACTCCACGGTGAAGTTTGCGGCTGCGTTATTCGCACTATTCACCGGCTTGTCTGACAGGGGTGCTGAACCTGGCGGGCTGGCCATTCAGGGAGTGTCTCCGCTGCTGGTAGGCTTCAAAGTATATGGAAGACAGTGACTGAAAGCGATTAACCCGGTTGGTGGTGGACTTGGTTGATAACAGCGTTTATTGTTCACCGAAGGCATCCTTTCACGTAGCGCCATTCTGGCGGGAAATATTGAGCCCAGGGAACAGGCGCAGAAAACGGCAATAAAAATTCATAAAGGCCCTGGAGTAATCAATGAAAACTGTTAAATCGTTCTGCCGCATGTGCGCATCCGCCTGCGGTACAGTGCTGACCCTGGACGACAACAATAAACTGGTCAAGGTTCGGCCCGACGAAGACAACCCCATGTCCAACGGCTACCTGTGCTACAAGGGCCTCTACGCCGATGAGGTGCAGAACAGCCCTGACCGTCTGATGCACACCGTCAAGCGCATGGCCGATGGCAGCTACCAGCGCATTGACAGCGAACAGGCTCTCGACGAAATAGCCGACAAAATGCGCGCGCTGATTGCCGAGCATGGTCGTGACTCAATCGCCCTCTACAAGGGCGGCCACTCCTACCTTACCGCCACCGCGATGATCATGCTGCCCATGTTCCGCGAGGCGCTGGGTACCAATTCCTACTATTCCACCGCCACCATCGACCAGTCCGCCAAGTTTGTTGCGGTTGAACGCCTAGGTGCCTGGGGCGCTGGCAAGAATCCGCTGGAAGAATCCGAGGTGGTGATGCTGGTCGGCACCAATCCGCTGGTGGCCCATTCCAGCCCTGGCCTGCTGACTACCGACCCGGTCAAGACCCTGAAACGGGAGCGCGCCCGCGGTCTCAAGATGATCGTCATTGATCCGCGCCGCTCGGAGTGCGCGGCATTCGCCGATATTTTCCTGCAACCCTGGCCCGGTGAAGACGCCACGGTGGTGTCCGGCCTGATCCGCATCATTCTCTCCGAGGGCTGGGAGGACAAGGCCTTTGTCGCCGAGCACGTCAAGGATGGCGGCATGGAGCGTCTGTGGCAAGCGGTGGAGCACTTTACCCCCGACTATGTGGCGCGGCGGGCGGGAATCGATGCCGCCGACCTGTTCCGCGCGGCGCAGATGTTTGCCGAGTCTTCCACCGGTGCGGTGTTTTCCGGTACCGGCCCCTCCATGGCGCCCCACGCCAATCTCAATGAACACCTGATTGAAAACCTCAATGTGATTTGCGGCCGTTTCCGCCACGCCGGGGAGCGCATCCACGATATCCCCATCCTGCTGCCGGAGCGCCCGGTCTATGCCCAGGTCATACCCCCAGTGCGCGGTTTTGCGATGGTGCCGCCCAGCCGTATTCGCGGCGCGGGTCAATTGTGGGGCGAAAAGATGACGTCCACTCTGCCCGACGAAATCCTTACTCCGGGCGAGGGTCAGGTGCGCTGCCTGTTCAATGCTGGCGGCAACCCCGCCAGCTCCTTCCCGGATCAGCTGAAAACCGTCAAGGCGCTCAAATCCCTCGACCTGCTGGTCAGTTTGCAGGCGTTTATGGATACCACGGCCCGGCTTGCCGATTATGTCTTCGCCGTGAAGCTGCAATACGAGCGTGCGGATATCCCCATGTATATGTTCGACATGTCCTACTACCCCAAAAGCTGGTCCCAGTACACGCCGGAGATTATCCCGCCGCCGGAAGGGGCGGACCTGGTGGACGACTGGTACGTATTCTGGGGGCTGGCCAAGCGGCTCGGCCTGCAACTGGCCTTTGGCGACCAGCCGCTGGATATGGAAACCGCCCCAACCACAGACGAACTGCTGCAGATTCGCTGTCGCGGTTCGGTGGTGCCCCTCGATGAGCTCAAGAAATACCCCGAGGGCAAGGTGTTTGACCTCGAACAGTATGTACAGCCAGCCCAGCCCGAGGCTACCGGCAAGTTCGATGTGATGCCCGACGACGTCTACGCCGAACTGCTCCAGGTGGCGGGGGAGCCGTTCCGCCAGGAGGTACTGGCCCAGGGCGGCTTTACCCATCAACTGCAGGTCCGCCGTGTCCGGGAGATCAACAACAGTTCCGCCATGTGGATCAAGGCGGTGGAAAAGCGCATGCCCTACAACTGGGCAGCCATGCATCCCGATGACCTTGCCGCCATGAATCTGGCAGCGGATGAAAGGGTAACGATTCGCTCCGAGCACGGCAGTATCCCCGCCCATGTGCGCCCGGATGACAGCATTCGGCCAGGCGTGGTTTCCATGACCCACAATTGGGGCGGTTTGCCGGACGAGGCCGAGGGCAGTGCCGAGCCGGGTTCCAATGTGAATCTGCTGATCAGTACCGAGCAACATGTGGAGCCGATCAACGCCATGGTCAGAATGACAGCTATCCCCATCAGCATTACCCGGATGGACTGAACAGAGCGGCACTTTCTATCAAACACCAGGCATCAAACCAGCTAACAGGAATAAAGAATGAACGCAGCGGCCTTTCGATACGACGGCAAACGGGTACTGGTGGTGGGTGGCGCCACAGGCATGGGTGCGGCAGCAGCCCAGGTGGCCATGGGGCTCGGTGCCGAGGTGATTGTTATGGATGTGGCGGATGTTCCCTATGCCGCCAGCCAGGTGATCAAGATTGATCTGCGCAACAGGGACAGTGTCGAGGCCGCAATCGGCCAGATTGTGGCGCCTGTCCACGCCGTTTTCTCCTGTGCTGGCGTGGCGGATGGGGTGCCCGGCATCATGCTGATCAACTTTATCAGCCAGCGCCATATCATCGACCTGCTGCTGGCCAGACAGATCATTGGCCGCGGCGCCAATATCGCCATGATTTCCTCTGCAGCCGGGCTTGCCTGGATGCAGAACCTCCCCCAGCTGTTGGATTTTCTCGCCACACCCGGCTGGGATGAGGCTGCAGAATGGATCGCCAGTCATCCGGGCACCGACACCTATATGTTCAGCAAACAGGCCATGTGTACCTATGTGGCGCGCCAGGCCTTTCCGTTGTTGAAGCAGGGCATCCGTATCAACGCGGTCATGCCCGGCCCCACCGACACACCGCTGGCCCGCGCCCATGCCGATCAATGGCTGGGTTTTGGCGCCGGTTTCCGCGCCGATGCTGGTATCGATCCCCTCACACCGGAGCAGATTGGCAATACCATGGCTTTTTTGTGCAGCGAAGCAGCCAGCGGGATCAATGGTATCAGCCTGCTGGTGGATTCGGGCCATATCAACGCCGGGATCAGCGGTGCCTACCACGACCCTGATTTACAGGCTCTGGCTTGATGGAATCCCCAATGGTGGGTGCACGACTGGCAGCGCACCCTCTATGTAACAGCTGGTGAATGTTATTGTTCCACCATGAGTTATCAACCGCGCTTGAGATAATTGCCAGTGACACATGATCAGATCACCATTCTCGTAATCCTTGTGGCCACCATGGGGCTGTTTATGTGGGGTCGCTGGCGCCACGACATGGTGGCGGGCGCAGCCTTGCTGGCCTGTGTTTTCACCGGATTGATCCCCGGTGCCGATGCCTTTGCGGGCTTTGGTCACCCCGCCGTGATCACGGTTGCCTGTGTGCTGGTGCTGAGCCAGGGCTTGCAAAATTCCGGCGCGGTCAATGTGCTGGCGCGACACCTGATCCCCAGCGGTCTCGGGCCGACACTGAGCATCGGCGCCCTCACTGTTCTGGCGGCTCTGCTATCGGGTTTTATGAATAACATCGGCGCGCTGGCGCTGCTGATGCCGCTGGCACTCCAGCTGGCGGTCAAGCAGGGCCTGCCACCCGGCAAGGTGCTGATGCCCCTCGCCTTTGGTTCCATTCTGGGTGGAACCACCACCATGATCGGCACCCCGCCCAACCTCATTGTGTCGGGTTTTCGCGCCGAGGCAGGCCTGGGCAGTTTTGCCATGTTTGATTTTACTCCGGTGGGTGTCGCCGCAGCCCTGGCGGGAGTGGCGTTTGTGGTGTTGCTGGGCTGGCGCCTGGTGCCCAGCCGCAGCAGTGCCGATGGCACCTCGTTTGATACCGGCGCCTACATGACCGAGGCGCGTATCGACCCCGACGGCAAGTTAGTGGGCAAAAGCCTGCAAGAGGCCGATAAATTACTGGGCGACAGCGATGCGCAGATTGTCGGCATGGTGCGCCATGAGTTCCGCCTGATGGCGCCCAATCCCCACCGCATTCTGCTTGAAGGCGATATCCTGGTTATCGAGGCAGAGCCCGAATCCCTTTCCACGGCCCTGGCGAACCTCGGGTTGAAGCTGGAGGAAGACGTCAAGGCAGAGGATTCGGCTGGTGATGAAGCTGCAAACGGAGAGGAACAGGTTGACGGAGCAGCTGCCGACGACGCCATCGCCAGAGATCAGTCCGGCAATAGTGGCGCTGCCAGTCCTGATACCGTTGCCAAGGGCGATGGCGATAATGATGCTGAAAGCAAAGCCGACAATGGCGAAAAAGCAAAAAACCGTGATGAAGAGGTGGTGATCCAGGAGCTGGCAGTAATGCCTGGTTCCAGTCTGGTGGAGCGCTCAGCCACCGATATCAATCTCCGCACCCGCTACGGTATCAACCTGCTGGCTCTGTCGCGCCAGGGGCATCGCACCATCCGGCGGCTGCGTACCACCAGGGTTCAGTCGGGCGACGTCTTGCTGATGCAGGGCTCTGTGGAGGCGCTGTCGGGTTTTTCCCAGGAGTATGGTTGCCTGCCCCTGGCCGAACGGGATATCCGTATTCCTGAAAAGGGCCAGGCCCTCAGTGCCGGGCTGATCATGTTGCTGGCCATTGCGATTACCGCCAGCGGGCTGTTGCCTGTGGCGGTGACCTTTGCCGCCGCTGCCCTGGTTTATATGGTGCTGCGTATTGTGCCCGCGCGCTCGGTCTATCACGCGGTTGACTGGCCGGTCATCGTACTGCTGGGGGCCATGCTGCCAGTGGCGGGTGCCATGAGCTCCACCGGCGCTGCCGACCTGCTGGCTCAAGTCTTGCTGGGCACGCTCGCCCAGGGCCATGCGGTAATCGCCCTGACCGTATTGCTGGTGGTGACCATGACCCTGTCGGATTTCATGAACAACGCCGCCACCGCCGCAGTGATGTGCCCCATTGCCCTGAGTACGGCACTGCAGCTGGGGGTCAATCCGGATTCCTTCCTGATGGCTGTGGCCATTGGCGCGTCCTGCGCTTTCCTGACCCCCATCGGTCACCAGAACAACACCCTGATTTTGGGCCCTGGCGGTTTCCGGTTCGGGGATTACTGGCCACTGGGGCTGCCCCTGGAAATTCTGGTCATCGCCGTCAGTGTGCCCATGCTGCTGTGGGTCTGGCCCCTGTAACCGCTATTTAGTCCGCAGCTTGCGGCACAAAAATAAA